>NZ_CANLBV010000003.1 GCF_947488985.1 uncultured Vibrio sp. | reverse complement strand
AAACAGCCTTAATACGGTCGCAAACTCGACTATCCCGTTCAATGTCGTGCATTTGTTCGAGCTGTAGTTTCTGTTGATGAGTCAGTGTAATTATCATAGTTCGTAGCATGATCCTGATTTTACTAAAAATCAAGCACCTTCAATGAGTACGGGTATAGATGAAGAAACCGCCATAGAACATCATCAGACCGAGAGCCCCAAAGATGACGATCATTGAAGATAGTCCCACCGCATTGCCAAATAGTAGATCTAGCCAAAAGTCCATGTCTATACCTCAAACTCATGTGATAAGGCTGAATGTATAAGCTTGGCCTATCTATTCACTGATCTGGATCAAATAGGCCTTATAAGTTAAATGTTTGTTGGTGATTGTGTGTTTTTCGTCACGCTAGCACTTAATCTGTACGTCTTTTGTTCGAACAGTTCGATATTGCAAATAAAGAGTGAAAAAGCGCTTGCGGATAAATTCAGAATCCGTATTATACGCTCCATCGACAGGCAATCAGCCCATTAGATATCTCGGTGAATAGCGCAGCTTGGTAGCGCATCTGGTTTGGGACCAGAGGGTCGGGGGTTCGAATCCCTCTTCACCGACCACACAAAGAAAGCCTGCTCATTGAGCAGGCTTTCGTCGTTTCAGGGAATAGAAATGGGTTTGAAACTAATACCAATCGTAGCAAATAACTGGTCACCCTAGCTTGTTAAAACACTCGATAACTGCGTTAGAATTTTTGATTGTAGAATAACTACTTATCGAAACTTCTTATCGAAAAGAGCCGCCTTGTTCTTAAGCATTTTTCCTGCGCTATTTCTGAACACTTACTTACTGTGATTGGTATAAGTGGGTTTACCAGCATTCAAATAAGCGCTCTATCTATTCTTCTCCGTCAGTTTTACTCTCAAATTCACATTGGGCTTGCTCGCTTTTCGATAACTGAGAGACACTAAAACCTTCATTTTGTAACAACTGCAAAAGATTACCTTCGCCAATCAGGTGCAAGGTGCCGACCACGACCAAGTAGTTTCCGCTTGAGTCGAGCTTCCAATCATTGGTTGATAGTTTGTTTGCCCAGTCGATATTGCGATCGGTTAAGAATGCTTTTTCTAGTTCAGGCGACATCTCTGATTGTTTTGCGAATTGTTCGAGCTTAGCTCGATCTCCTGACTTCCAGCTCTCTATTAAACAGTGCGTGGCACTGCCAATTTGGTCGAACTCTTCAAGGCTGCTCAGTAACCACTCTTTCCCAGAATCTGGTTGTCCCGTTATTAGATCTATTTGAAATTGAAGCGATTCTAAGCTAATGACTGGAAAGTTTTGAAGGGTGGCTTGGTAAGCTAATGTACTATCAACGCCTGCGGTTGACTCGTAGCCAAGATGGTTTAATTGCTGCGCCTGTATTGATAATGACGTTGCCCAAGGTGGTGAGCTGAGTAGGAGTTGTGAATTGACTTCCAGTGACTGAGATATGCTGATCAGCCGTTGTGTTTGTTGTTCATCGAGTACGTCTTGGGTCAACACTTTGCTGGCAGGATAAACGACACCTTCAGACTTTCTGACATCCGTTTCAATAATTAGTCCATCGCTCTCTTGTAGCGTATTCATGATAGCGGAAGGGAGAGGGTACATGCTCTCATTTCCTACATGAACAGAACCAAGAATGGTCAACTTCAGGTCCTCTTTCTTTGCTTGCCAGTAAAGAGGTTCTGCGATTGCTTGCGAGGCTGTAAGGGTGAGAGTGAGTAACGTAAGGTACCAATAGATGCGCAAAGTTAGCTCCTTTAGAAAGTAACAAACAGAAAGTCATAAACTCGTTAATTATGATTTTGACGGCGTTTTTAAACGGATTTTTATGAGAACAATGTCACGTTGTGATGATCAAAAGTATAACAATAGTTGCTCACTCCCAAACCTTTCTGTTTATCAATCGCAATAATTGAGAGCGATGATTAAAAACCTTGTGATCCATCGCCCAAACTTTACGTCAAAATAAAAGTGACGTAAGTGCCGTTAATTTTTAAATAATTGATTTTAAATTAATTATTGCCTTTTGATTTTTTTAGGTTTGAAGCCGATCACTTTCTTAGTTTGATTTAATTTACGATGAAAAATAAAACCATATAGTTTATCTAACTTTTGAAGCGCTCCATTTTGCTTCTTACTCAGTTTTTAAATTTATGGGTGAATACGATGTTGAAGAGAAACTTACTATCTGTAGCGGTACTGGCGGGTTTGACGGGGTGTGCGGCAACACAAGCACCAGAGCAACAGGTGGTTAACGCATTGGCTGAAAACCTTGATGTGCAATATGAAATTTTGACTAACCACGGTGCAAATCAAGGCATGGCTTGTCAGGATTTAGGCGCGGAGTGGGCGTCATGTAACAAAGTAAACATGACGCTAATTAACGACGGAGAGGCTATTGATTCAAAAGATTGGGCCATCTACTTCCATAGTATTCGCCTGATCTTAGATGTTGATAATGAACAATTTAAAATCACTCGCGTAACCGGAGACTTACACAAACTAGAACCTACAGATCAGTTCGATGGTTTTGCTGCGGGTGAAGAAGTGATTCTTCCGCTGACGAGTGAATACTGGCAACTGTTTGAAACCGACTTCATGCCGGGTGCATTCGTAACGGCGCCAAACGCAGAACCTAAGGTGATTGCTTCATTGAATACGGAAGACGTCGCGTCATTCGTAACGGGCCTAGAGGGTAACAACCTTAAACGTACACCTGATGACAATAACGTAATGGCTACAGCGGTAACGCGATTCGAAAAGAATGCTGATCTAGCAACTCAAGATGTATCAACAACGCTATTACCAACGCCAATGTCGGTAGAAGCGGGTGAAGGATCTGTGAGCATTGCTGGTGGTATTGCCCTACCAAAAGACGCATTTGATGCTGATCAGTTCGCTGCAATTGAAGAACGTGCAGATGTGGTAAACGTAGAGGTGAGTGGTGACCTTCCAGTAAGTGTTACCGTTGTTCCTACTCAGTTTACGGGTGATTTAGCAAAATCTGGCGCTTATGAACTAAGCATCTCGGAAGAGGGGATTGCGATTAAAGCGTTTGATAAAACAGGTGCTTTCTACGCAGTTCAGTCTATTTTTGGCCTAATAGACAGTCAGAACGCTGAATCATTACCACAACTGTCGATCAAAGATGCACCGCGCTTTGATTACCGTGGTGTGATGGTGGATGTTGCTCGAAACTTCCACTCAAAAGAGGCCATCCTAGCAACGCTAGACCAAATGGCGGCCTACAAGATGAATAAACTGCACCTTCATTTAACAGATGATGAAGGCTGGCGTTTAGAAATCCCAGGTTTACCAGAGCTAACGGATGTAGGATCTAATCGTTGTTTTGATTTGGAAGAGCAAAGCTGTTTACTGCCTCAGCTAGGTTCTGGTCCAACAACAGATAACTTTGGCTCTGGTTTCTTTAGTAAAGCGGATTACGTCGAGATCTTAAGCTACGCAAAAGCGCGCAGCATCGAAGTAATTCCAGAAATAGATATGCCAGCGCACGCTCGTTCAGCTGTGGTATCAATGGAAGCGCGTTACACTCGCCTAATGGCGGAAGGTAAAGAAGCAGAAGCGAATGAATACCGCTTGATGGATCCACAAGATACATCAAATGTAACCACGGTTCAGTTCTACGATAAGCAAAGCTTTATTAACCCATGTATGGAATCTTCTACTCACTTTGTAGATAAAGTTATCTCTGAAGTTGCGGCAATGCACCAAGAAGCAGGCGTACCACTAACGACTTGGCACTTTGGCGGCGATGAAGCGAAAAACATCAAGCTAGGCGCTGGCTTACAAGATATTAATGCAGAAGATAAAGTAGCTTGGAAAGGCAATATCGACTTGTCTAAGCAAGATAAGCCATTCCAACAGTCTCCACAGTGTCAGTCTTTGATCGCTGATGGAACTGTAAGTGACTTCGGTCATCTGCCAAGTCACTTTGCAGAGCAAGTATCTAAGATTGTTGCTGACAAAGGCATTCCTCATTTCCAAGCATGGCAAGATGGTCTGAAATACAGCGAAGGCGAGAAAGCATTTGCGACTGAAACTACTCGCGTGAACTTTTGGGACGTTCTTTACTGGGGCGGCACTTCATCTGTATACGACTGGTCAGCAAAAGGTTATGACGTAATTGTGTCTAACCCAGATTATGTATACATGGATATGCCATACGAAGTTGATGCCGCAGAGCGTGGTTACTACTGGGCAACGCGTGCCACTGACACGCGAAAAATGTTCGGCTTTGCTCCCGAGAATATGCCGCAAAACGCCGAAACATCATTAGACCGCGACGGCAATGGCTTCTCTGGTAAAGGCGAGATTGAAGCAAAACCTTTCTACGGTTTGTCTGCACAACTTTGGTCTGAAACAGTACGTACTGACGAGCAGTATGAATACATGGTGTTCCCTCGCGTACTGGCAGCAGCAGAGCGCGCATGGCACAGAGCGGATTGGGAAAACGACTACAAAGTGGGCGTTGAATATTCTCAAGAAACTAACCTAGTGAATAAGCAAGCTCTAAACAGCGACTTTAATCGCTTTGCGAATATTGTCGGTCAGCGTGAATTAGCGAAGCTTGAAAAAGCGGGGATTGATTACCGACTGCCAGTTCCGGGTGCAAAAGTGGTTGATGGCAAGCTTGCAATGAACGTTCAATTCCCTGGTGTAGAGCTTCAATACTCAGCGGATGGTGAAAACTGGCTAACGTATGATGAGCTGCAACGCCCATCGGTTGTGGGTGAAACTTACCTTCGTTCTATCTCAGAAAGTGGAGAAAAAGTCAGCCGAGTGACTTCTATAAAATAATAAATAAAAATATCAATAATAAGCACCCACCATTATCTCATTGAGATAATGGTGGGTGTTTTTTTGTTTCAGTCAAACCATCAATTGCTTTTAATCTTCCGCCTATAGAAACAGCCTTTGCTTATATTGCCAACAATATAACTAGGGAGAATGCTGTATAGGATGTGACACATATCCCATTGTTATCTTTGGGAAATAAGTTACTAGTAAAAAACTCTAAATCCAGCGTGACTGAGTTATCTCAATCGCATTCCATTACGTGAAATGATGTGACCTGAATCTCATTTCCTTTGTGGTGATGAACTTAGTGGTTATTTTTGTGTTTTCTAAGTTGTTGATTTTAAAATGTTAAATTATTTTATCTTTTTTGATAGTGATGACGATCACCCTGTGAGTTCTTTTATTTTTCAACGAAAATTAATTCAAGCAACATCAATTTCATGCCAGGGAGGCAAACACTTTTCGGTGACAAGAAAGACATTCTCATAAGCACCGTTACTTACTTTATGAAAAGGCAGACTACATATGAAAAAACTATTTGCACTGACAGCTCTTGCTTCTGCTGTTGCAGCTCCTGTTATGGCTGACGAGTTTGGTGAAAATGTTCAACTAACAGAGAAAAGCACAGCGAAAAATACTTACGTAACCGGTAATGTTCAGTTCCACGACGATGGCCGATTTCATGGTACAGATGTATCTTCTACGTTAGAAGTTGGTCATACATTTGCGAATGGTCTAGGTGGTGCGACTATCTATGCTGAGATCGATGGTATACAAATGGGTAACATTGTAAATAAGCCTGGCAGTGCAGGTCAGTTTAGCCCATTTATTACTATTGGTGGTGAACAGCGTTTCACTATCACTGATAGCTTCTGGGTAGGTGTTGGTTACCAACATTTATTACAAAACGGTGATACAGTTCAGTTCCGTCCTCTTATGAAAATTGGCTACGACATGGACAATGGCTTTAGCTGGGCAAACCGTCTTCGTGCACATCTTCCAGAGGATAGCGAGCAAGATAACGATTACCGTGTAGATACTACATTTGCATATCAAGTGCAAGATGCTCCATTACGTGTTTCTTACAACAACGTTTACATGACTGAATCAGATGTTATGGACCACGAGCTGCGTTTAACATGGACTCGTCAAGGTGATTTTCAACCATACATTGAGTACCGTTCACAAGCGAACGGCCTTGACTTAACAGACGATGCTTACCCAGGTCAAAAATTCGATGGTCAGAATAACGCGATGGTTATTGGTGGTACTTTCGCATTCTAATAGATTCAATTGGCTGCTCAGTCGATTAAATTATTAGCTCATTAAATTCGTGATGAGAATATCGCGGCACTGACAACCTGGCTGGTGCCGTGACCAGTTTGCTTTACTGTCCAAAAGCAAAGAGCCTAGTAAGTAAACCATACTCTTGGGTTTGCTTAATACTAGGCTCTATTTTTATGTTTTCATTTCTATCTTAGTGTTCGTGTTCTTTAGTTGCCTTTGTAGTGACGGTACTCAAACACCTGACCTTTATCATTAAATGCGTACACAGAGTATTCTTCTTTCTTATCGCCATACTCCATCCCCGGTGAGCCCATCGGCATACCCGGAACCGCCAAACCAATCGCATTACGTGGTGGGTTTTCTAAAAAAGCTTTTACGTCTTCTGCTGGAATGTGTCCTTCAAATACATAACCGTCGATCTCTGCCGTGTGACAAGAAGCCAGCTCTTGCACTACGCCTAACTTTTGCTTGATAGGGTTCATATCATCGTGGAGCTTCTCTGCCACATCGAATCCAGCATCACGCATATGCTCTGTCCATGCTGTGCAGCAGCCACAGTATGGAGATTTATGGTTTAAAACATCAGAAGCCAAAGCCTGTCCTGAAATTGCAGCGAGTGCAGTAAGAGTCACAACTTTACGAATCATGGTTAACCTCATGAATATGGTTATTAGAATGAGTTGGTTTGAACAAACGTAGCCTATTGGCATTGCTTACCACAGTAATTGACGACATTGCCATCGCTGCGCCTGCAACTACTGGGCTAAGCAAAAATCCAAAAAACGGGTAGAGCACACCGGCTGCAATTGGAATGCCAAGCGAGTTGTAGATGAAGGCACCAAAGAGATTTTGCTTCATGTTTCTCACGGTCGCCTGGGATAGCTCTATCGCGTTACTTACAGAAAGTGGCGACGAGTTGAGGAGTGTCATTTGTGCACTCTCGATCGCGACATCACTGCCACTGCCCATTGCGATACCTATGTCAGCCTGAGCAAGCGCTGGCGCGTCGTTAATGCCATCTCCGACCATAGCGACGCTCTGGTATTGCTGTTGAAGCTGAACAATATGTTGAGCTTTTTGCTCAGGAAGCACCTCAGATATCACCTCATCAATACCGACGCTTTGGCCAATAGCCTGAGCAACAGAGTCGTTGTCGCCGGTTAATAGCACAGTGTGAATTCCGGCGGACTTTAGTTGAGTAATCGCTTGTTTACTGTCGATTTTTAGTGCGTCTGAAATTGCCAATATCCCTTCTAGTTGTTGATCCACAGCCACCAAGATGGGCGTCCATGCGTTTGATTGGCAAAGTTCAATAAACTCCGAACCAGCTTTGGTATTAATGCCTAACTGGGTGAGGTATTTAAGCGAGCCGACTTGAATGTTTTTGTGGTTAATTGTTGCTTGAACCCCTAGGCCACGGTGATTTTTGAATTCACGGTGGGGGAGGGGCGCTATCTGCTGATGCTCGGCGTATTGGCAAACAGCTTTCGCGAGTGGGTGCTCAGATCCAACCTCGACCGAATAGGCGTAAGCTAGCAACTCTTGCTCAGCGAGATTAGGATAAAAAGCCCGTTGCACTATAGGCTTACCTTGGGTCAGCGTGCCCGTTTTATCAAACACCACAGCGTCAATCTTACTGGCCGATTGCAGTACATCGGCGTCTTTGATTAGCACGCCAAGTTCAGCCGCTTTACCCACCCCTACGGTAATGGAAAGTGGCGTGGCTAGGCCCAAAGCACAGGGGCAAGCGATGATCAGGACGGTAGTGGAGACCACAAGCATGTAACTGGCGCTTGGCTGGGGGCCGACTAAGAACCAAACTAACGCAGCAGCGGCGGCAATGGCGACCACCACTGGAACGAATACAGCAGAGATCGAGTCAGCAAGCTTAGCTATGGCCGGTTTACTGCTTTGCGCTTGGCGAACCATTTGAATGATTCGAGCCAGCATAGTGCTTGATCCCACTCCTGTTGCTTCAATGATCAGGCTACCATCCCCATTAATGGTGCCTGCAGAGACGCCGTCATTGATGGCTTTAACGTTTGGAAGCGGTTCCCCGGTCAGCATCGATTCATCGATATAAGACTCCCCCGATACCACGATGCCATCAACCGGTAGCTTTTCTCCCGGTTTTACTCGCACCTGCATACCCACTTGGATCGCTTCTACAGCGATGGTTTGCTGATTACCGTTGATCATCACTACAGCTTGTTGCGGCTGTAAGTTTATCAGTGCTTGTAACGACTTAGTGGTGCGCGCTTTGGCTTTGGCTTCAATATAGTGGCCCAAAGAAATAAGACCAACAATCATCGCGCTTGCTTCAAAATAGACATGACGCGAGGCTCCAGGGAACCACGAAGGGCTCAAGACCACCAACATCGAATAGAACCATGCCGCCCCAGTACCAAGGGCAACCAGAGAATCCATAGTGGCACGTTTATGCATCAGCGATTGCCAAGCATTAGTGAAGAAGCTGCGACCTGAGGTTGCCAGCAGTAGCAAACAAAGGACACCGATGAATCCCCAGCCCAGTTGATCGTTTAATGTGGCAATGGTCATGCTGCCTCCGAACATGCCCCATGCCATCAGCGGAGCACCGATTACTAACGCACTGATTGAGTTTCTAAGAAAGGCTTGTTGAGTACGAAGTTGCTGCTCTTGTTGTTTTTGCTGTTGAGTTACCGCGTCGTCAACGAATTCCGCGCTATAACCTACGGCTTTAACGGACTCTATAAGAGCGTTTTCAATGATGTTTCGTGGTTGAGCGCTAAAAACTAAGGCGGTCTGCTCGGCAAGGTTGATCTGCGCTTGGTCGACAAACGGGTTCTGTGTTAGTGCTTTTTCGACCGAAGAAACGCAGCTTGCACACGTCATACCTTCAAGAACAAGGTGGTAGCTATATTGGCTAGCTGTGGTTTTATCTTGGCTGTTTGCTGATGGGGGAAGTGTTTGGCTCTCGTCTTTATTTTCGTCAAGGCTGGCCAAAACATCCTTGGACTTCGCGTAAGGAGCGGCGTGATAGCCTACGTTTTCGACAAGCGCGATCACCTCCGATTCAGTTTGCAGAGTGAGCAATGACAATTCATGTTTGGTGACGGCTAGATCGGCGGTTTGTTCGGTTTTCTCAAGCGCTTGAGTCAGCTTATTCACACACTTGCCGCAGTTAAGACCGGATAGCGAAAGGTGCCGTTTATTCCCTATGCTATAGCCGAGAGTCGCTAACTGTTGGTTAAGTTGAACGTAAGTTAAGGGAGTCGAAATGTCGATGTATGTCGTTGATATATTATTGATCTTCGTATTGTCGAGGTTTTCAAATAGTGTGCGGACTTTTTTTGCACAACCCATGCAATTTAGGCCGTTGAGCGTGGTTGTGTAATGGTTCATATCGATACTCCAATTCTTATCTATTACATACCATAAACCTTGCCGTAAGGGTAAGGTCAAGGGCTATTTGAAGGTGCAATCAATAGAGATCAAAACGTCAAATTAGCGCGAATGAGAGATCTTGATGGCTTTTGAGTTGCGAGCCACTTCAAAGTTTCTCCTCAATAAAGGTAAAGGTCATCTGAATATTAGGGTTTTGTGTTATTCGTGTTAGTTGATTTGCCATTTTCTCTCGAAAAAGTGGAGTACGTGTCACACGTTAAAATTAATTTGACGTAATTTTCTTTTATGTTTTCCATTTAAAGTGTTGATTTAAGTTGATTTATTTGTTTTTGTGTTTCTTGATTTTGAAGTACTTCAAAGTTGCCATGCCAATGTTTTTCTAAGAAAAAAAAGTTTGCAATATTGACCTCGTCCAAAAATGAATACTCGTTAACGTATTGCTGGCTAATGCATTACTGAACAGCGAGAAAATAATAATGAATATATAGGGGTTAATATTATGTCTACTTTTAAAAGGACTTTACTCGGCGCGGCAGTTTCAACCTTCATGTTAAGCGGTGCCGCTTACGCTGATGGTGTAGATAACGACGCAGCAACAAAATTCTTAACCAAAGATGCTTTTTCATACGAAGTGTACGGCATTATTGCCATGCAAGCGGCTTATCGTGATTATGATTCAGGCAACAGTGCGACAGATGACAATCTTGGTGGCGCACAGCTTAATAACGAATCACGTATTGGTTTCCGTGGTAAGACAGATTTTGCTAACTTTGGGCCAACCTTTATTTGGCAAATTGAGGGGGGGTATGTCGACCCAAGCTTTGGCGGAGAAGGCGCTGGGTTAGGTGAGCGTGACACCTTTGTTGGTTTTGAAAGTGAATCACTTGGCCAATTTCGTTTAGGTCGTGTGTTGACGCCGCTGTACGAGTTGGTCGATTGGCCAGCCTCTAATCCAGGGCTAGGAGACGTATTTGACTGGGGGGGCGCGATCGGTGGTGCGAAATACCAAGATCGTCAATCGAACACGGCTCGTTGGGATAGCCCAATGTACTTCGATGCGCTTTCGTTTGATGTCGCGGTTGGTGCGGGCGATAAAGCGGGATTAGGTGAAGGTAATGATTACTGGGGCGGTATAGCTGCACACTACAAACTGGGACCAATCCAATTTGATTTGGCGTATGAGGGTAACCGCAACATTGAATCTGAATCAATTAAAGATTCAAATGACAAGGTCATAACCCAGCACCTTTGGGACAACGATACCTATTTAGTTGGTCTTCAAGGCTGGTTTGAGAATGGCATTTCTTTCTTCGCACAATACAAAATGATGGAAGCGAGTGCGAATAACGGCACGAATGAAAAGCAAGACGCAATGTCGGCAGGCTTGATGTACACAACAGGCGATTGGCAGTACAAACTCGGCTATGCGGCCAACTTCGATCTGGAGCGTGATGGGCGTACCATCGACAATACTGGCGATGATGTGTTGTCTGCACAAATTATGTACTTCGTTGACCCTTCCGCTGTCCTTTATGTTCGTGCGCGTACTCTAGATTTCGGTGATGGCGCTCAAATGATTGATAACTCTGGTGAACGTTGGAAATCAGCAGACTACGATGAGTTCTCTGTGGGGGTTGAGTACTACTTCTAATCAGAATCTGAAACTATCATGCGTAAGCTTTTGGCTTAATGCAGTGTAAATCAAGGGTATGCGAGTCATGCCCTTTGCTCGTTAATATAGGTAATCATATGAAACTTAAAAACTCTTTAATGCTCGGTGCACTCCCATTGTTGTTTTCATCCCTAGCGTTGGCGAGTGCCTCTCTCACCCTTCAACAAGAAATTGTTCCTCAGGTGCTCAATGGTGAAGCCATCGAACCTTCTCATTTTAAGGCCAAAAATACGTTGGCATTAAAAGAGGGTGACAACCAACTGGCGCTGACCGTTGGTCAAATTGTTTTCGAAGATGGTAAACGCAGGAAGTTCGACTCACAGCCGCTGTTATTGAATTTTGATGCGCAGCAAGGTCAATCGCTGTCGGTTCACTACAAGACATTTAGGACCATCGACGATGCGAAAAAGTTTGAACGATCGCCAGCACTTACGCTGACGACAAGCGACGGGGAAGCGGTTGATTTTGAACTCGTCCAGATGAATAAAGGGGGCCTACAAGGCTTTCGTGATTATGAGCGTGAAGTCGCTGACTACAATGCTAAAGCGGGGAATGATGTCACGGGACAACCTAAAATGATGCTTGCTAAGTCTTCGATAGGCAGTGTCGCGGCATTACAAAATGGGTTTTCTGATTTGGACGCCGAGCAACAGCAAGAGTTTATGCAGTGGGCGATGCGTAATTTAAAATAATTTCTAGCATTGTAGATTTACCTTAGGGTGGTAAAATATGGCCACTTTATCCTTGTATCCGCAGTTCGTACTTTAATTGCAACTGCACATTATCTCTAAGGTATTTAAATGACGGTTAAAACTCGTTTTGCTCCTAGCCCAACTGGCTACCTTCACGTTGGTGGTGCACGTACTGCACTTTACTCTTGGCTATTCGCTAAGAATCAAGGCGGTGAATTCGTTCTGCGTATCGAAGACACAGACCTTGAGCGTAACTCTCAAGAAGCGGTTGATGCAATTCTAGAAGGCATGCAATGGATGGGTATGGAGTGGGACGAAGGTCCTTACTACCAATCTAAGCGTTTTGACCGTTACAACGAAATGGTTGATAAACTACTAGCTGAAGGCAAAGCATACAAATGCTACGCGTCTAAAGAGCTGCTTGATGAAATTCGTGCAGAGCAAGAAGAAAACAAAGAAATGGCTCGCTACGATGCGAACCACCCTAAAATTGTTGCTGCAAACGAAGCAGCAAAAGAAGGCGATGCGTGCGTTATCCGTTTCCGTAACCCTAAAGAAGGCAGTGTAGTATTTGATGATCAAATCCGTGGTCGCATCGAAATCGCTAACAGCCAACTTGATGACCTAATCATTCGTCGTACAGACGGCGCTCCTACTTACAACTTCGTAGTGGTAGTGGATGACTGGGACATGGGGATCACACACGTTGTTCGAGGTGAAGACCACATCAACAACACACCTCGTCAAATCAACATCTATGAAGCACTAGGCGCGCCAGTTCCAACGTTCGCTCACTGTGCAATGATTCTTGGTGATGACGGTGCGAAACTGTCTAAGCGTCACGGTGCTGTATCTGTAATGCAATACCGCGACGAAGGTTACCTACCAAATGCACTAAACAACTATCTAGTTCGTTTAGGCTGGTCTCACGGTGACCAAGAGATCTTCTCTCAAGAAGAGATGATTGAGTTCTTCAGCCTAAACGCAATCAGCAAGTCTGCATCTGCATTCAACACTGACAAGCTACTTTGGTTGAACAACCACTACATCAAAACTTCTGAGCCTGAGTACGTTGCAAAATACTTGCAATGGCACCTAGACGCACAGAAGATCGATACAACAAACGGTCCAGCTATCACTGAAGTGATCAAGCTAGTTGGCGAGCGTTGTAACACACTTATCGAACTTGCTGAGCAATCTCGTTACTTCTACGAAGATTTCTCTGAGTTTGAAGCGGGCGCAGCGAAGAAACACCTACGCGGCGTGGCTAAAGGCCCACTAGAGCTTGCTCTTGCTAAAGTTGAATCGCTTGAAGATTTCACGACTGCGAACATCAAAGACGGTGTGATTGCAGCTGTATGTGAAGAGCTAGAGATCGGCATGGGTAAAATCGGTATGCCACTTCGCGTAGCAGTAACAGGCGGCGGTCAGTCTCCTTCTGTTGATGCTGTGATGGAGCTTGTGGGTAAAGAGCGCGTAATTGCTCGAATCAAGATGGCTCTTGAGTTCATCGCTGAGCGTGAAGCTAACGCTTAATTTTATTTCTTTTGTTTGAGATAGAACGATCATCAGCCGACAGCTTAATTCGCTGTCGGCTTTTTATTGTTTAATAAAAATACTGTCAACGTATTTTAGGACGAGGCCGTTATAGCAAGTCTTGAGTTTTTACTAAGACACTAATTTTTGGGAATATATTTTGACAGCTGTGCTGGTGGTTCATTGGGTTCATATCTGCAATCGCATCTTCGACAGTCACCACGTTATAACCCAGTTCAAATGCTTGTCTTGCCGTTGATTCAACCCCAATACTTGTTGCTACCCCAGTCAGATAAATATCCGTAATACCTTGCTCACAAAGCTGCTTATCCAGATCTGTGTTGGTAAATACGCCCCAAGAATATTTGGTTAGATAGCGATAATTAGGCTTTAGGCGCAGGCTTTCGATGACCTCTCCCCATACGGTTTTTGATGCGTCAGGCTGAGCCGCTTTATTTTGCAGTTCAGTTCGGCCTTGTGGACGACCGGCTACATTAACAATAATTACGGGTAAATCAGCATCAACAAATGCATCGCAGAGAGCAAGGCTGTTCTCTATGACTGGTCGGGACATGGTTTCCGGTAGTTGATCAACGATACCTTGTTGCAGGTCGATAACGACTAGCGCAGAGCGTTTACTTATTTCCATTACTTTATGCCTTAGTGGTCTTTATGTGAGGTAGAGAGAGTTAACTTTTACGTGGTATAAGGCGGGTGTAAAAGCGGATGAAAGCCAGTGCAATCATCATATAAACGAGTAGATTCAAGGGGGTAGTGATGTCATAAACAGGCACAAGCTGCGTTGCGCTCATGGTAATCATCACTAATAGGTTGCCCCCGAGAATTCGATAGACTATCCACTGATTACCAGCGAATAGGCGATACAACGCAAAGACGTTGACAAAGTAAAATGCCATTAACTGCCATATTTCGGTCATCGAAGGTAACAGTAGAACATATTGAATGAGGAACAGTGACCCAAAGGCTAAGTAGCCAATGGTCCAGTGCTTTATCATTTGTTTAGGCATATTACTTAATACTACCGCGCAAATGGCACTGTCAATAATGAACAAACTTCCCGATGTTATCGGCAGGTATATCCAGATTAGAATTGCTGAGATGAAGCTCATTGTGCCAACTAACGTATTGCGTAATCGTTGCTGATTGTTGTCAAGCAGTCGGCTAAATAAGAGCTTTTTCTTAAAGTTATCCTGGTAGAACTGTTTGACTGCCTCTGGAAAAGGTGGCTTGTTATCGATATTAACCGATGATGCTTCAATAAAAGCCATGGCTTGGTTAAGTATCGAAAAATCATTGTGACTAAGCCCTTGCTCATGAGCGTTTTGAAGTAATTGCTTGGCAACCCAGATTGCTTGAGTTTGCTGTTGATGCTTCCACTGCTTTCTGGCAGGCATACGGCCACGCAAATCGGGTAAGCGCATTAGATCGTTCAGCGCTTTGAAGGTCGGGCTTTCAATATTTAACTCGCAGCTCGCGTGTAACTGGAAACGCTGCACTGCATTATTGTAAGCGAGTGAATGAATCAGCGGAGACATTGCTTTTAAAACAACACTGACTTCGTTGTTAAAGCGTGTGTCATCATCCTCAGGCCAAACCATGCTATAGATGGTCGTATAGACCACGAAGCCAAGCAGTGTTTCTTGCAGCCGTAGTACCGCAATATTAAATGTAGCGACACCATCAAAGCTGCCAGATATCGCCAGCAGGATGCAGACCATAAAACCCATAGTATAAGCGTAACCGATGACCGGATCGGAACCCATGTATATACAAATTGCGAGTAACAGTACGGCGCTTGCTAAAAAATAATATCGATCTTGTCCAAAAACAGCGATTAACCAAAGCGCGACAAACGCGCCACAAAGTGTCCCCAATAATCTGAGAGCACCTTTTTTCTTGCCTGCAGTAAGAGTATCAGTGATGGCCAAGACATTGACCACCATCGCCGCCCAATAAGGCTTCTCAAAGTTAAAGTACAGCGCGAGGAAGATAGCTAAACAAAATGCTAGGGCAACCTTTAAGGCGTCCTTGGTTGGTGTGCTCAGTGATTTTATAATGAGTAGCATAATGGGTTTAGCGGCAGAGGGGGGCGAATACGAGGATACTGCCTGATCTTTTAGCCAGCCTAAACTCTAGTTTGAAGGCCTTGATCCATCAAATATAGCAACTCTATTGCATCGTTTAACATTTAGGGCTACTTCAGATCGATACTGTTTAATCGGCCCATAAAGATCAGCAGATCAATCACGTCTTTGTGGGCATCCAGTAGCGCTCTTTTGGTTTGGCTGTAAGCGGCAAGCCGCCCATGTTTTTTTATGGAGCAGACCTTGGTTTTGTACTTGTAGTTGCCGTTCTCAGAGAACGAACGCCATTTAGCGATGTAACACTCATCGCGGTGGTCTGGATCACTCTGGGTCGGACTCGGCTTGAATACAATTTTAGGTTCTAAACTATGAGGCAAACGGGTCATAAGGTAGGGCTCTTTTAGGATCTTTGACCAGAACTTGCCCCAGAGCTTTCTACCTAGCTCATCTCTTAGTTTGATGGTTTTCTTGAGCGCTTTATCTTCGCCCATACGAACAAAGCCAACAGACCTATGTAGTACTGTATCTTCAGGTGTGTGGATGTGAATCTTAAAAGCGGTTTTGCCTTTCGATATAAAGCGGTAACCGGTAGCACCAATTAGATTATTTTCACTCATAGCTTGCTAAATGATGATTATGTTATTAATTAGATTACGCCAAATACGCCAAATACGCCAAATACGGCAAAACCGAAACTAATGCCGATAAAAAAGTAAGCCTTAATTCTCTTATAGAGTTTAACGAGTAAGAGTGCATGATTAAGGCTTGACTGAGAGAGCGGTATTTATCGACTCTAACTACATGATTTTCTGCATGACGTCACCAATTTGAATGCTTCCTGCAAGGCTTGGTTGGTCAATCGTAAGCTCAGCTTCGTTTTCGTAAATGCGAGAAACCGTCAGGGTGATATCGCTTTGAGAGACTTTATTACGTGGTAAGCCTCTTTGATCGATAAAAGACCCCGTGTGCCAAAGTTGGAGCCTGTCACCTTGTTGAACACCATGCAGTCGACCTAAATCAATGGTCACCGTGTTGCCAAATACAGCGGCAACTTCTGGAAGGGTGATCTTACAAGATATTTCGGATTCCAAGTCCAGCATAATATTACGGCTAACGCGGAGCATCATCGTGCCATAGGTTGATGCCCAGAAACGAGCGCTACGAGTGTCGACTTCGCTGGTTTTGGCGAATGGCCACTTCGCCACTTCGCGATAGCTACGGTTATAAATCTCGTGTCCCGTTTTACCATCGAACAGCTGCATCTCTAATGCAAATTGACGATTAATGATGTCATCTTTAAGCAATTTTGATTCGATGGTCGCAGTTAAATCAGTGATCTCACCGCCAATGATGTACTGAGCCCCCGTGTCTTGTGCAATCATTTTGATCACATCTGGGCGACGTTTATCGATGTCATAGGCCGTGGTTCCAACAGAAACAAAGCTACGAGATTCTTGCGCTAGCTGACGACCGACGACGTGGCCGAAATCGGCACCTATATTATAGACTCGGCCCATGACCGCTTGCTGAGGGGAGGCAACATCAATATTGCCGACCAAAAATGTTTTCTTGTATTGGCTTTCATGGCAAGCATTTGCCGAAGGATAGATATCGACCCTTGCGGTGATCATTAATGTCCCACTGCTTTTCTTCTCATTTGTTACTGAGATATAACGCACTTCGTGGTTGGTAAATTGAAATTCTTTTTTGTTGCTATCTAGATAGGGCGTTAGATTGGCGATGCTGCCGATGTCTGCGCCTGAAAACTGAACCGCTTTATAGACGGCATCTTCTAGTGCGTGGATCCTCGCCGCATCTTCTGACGATACGATGGCCGCTGTGCCGGTAACTTCATACCATGAGGCATGCGCACTGAAGTTTATGATTATCAGTGAACTTATTGAAAATAAGTAGGAAATTATTTTTTTCATCCATTCATTACCAGTTGGGTATAAATATTGCTTAACAAATATAAGCTTGAAGCTGACTTAGGTGCTGCTTTTCTTAATCTAAACAGTGAATGAAAAGCAAAGACTGTTCCAACATTGTAATCCATCGAAATAATAATGGTGAGAACAAATTGGAGCGGTATGCACTAAATATATCTGGAGATAAGAGAATGAAAAATTGGCTCGTGTTAATGAGTGTCATCCTAATGACATCATGCGCTTATTCACCTGTCTATAATGGCAAGTCTGAGTATTCAGGCAGCAAGTTTATGTTGATGGACAGCCCTCGTCATACCATGGATTTTTTTGTTGAAAGCATGACGGAAGATCTGATCGTTTCCAATACCAGTATCTCAGCAAGAACCCCTATCGCGATTACTTCGTTTGTAGATCTGCAGCATATGGACACAACAAATTGGCTTGGTAACTCGGTATCGGAAGGTTTCATTCATCAGTTTCAGCGTCGTGGCTTTAAAGTGGTTGATTTTAAAACTACCGGTTCAATCCAAGTGACTCAGCAGGGTGACTTTGCGTTAAGCCGAGATTGGAAAGACCTAGCCCAAGAGCAAGATGTCCAATACGTACTGACAGGTACCATGCTTCGCCAAGAAGGGGGAGTCTTGGTGAATGCTCGTGTTATTGGCATGCAAACTCGTATTGTGGTCGCATCAGCACAAGGTTTCTTACCAGCAGATCGCATTGGTCGAGACTTAGATACCTTGAACAGTATTCGAACGCAAGATGGCGTTATCATCCGCTCTGATCCAACGATCAGCCAGCCATACACCGTTATTTTGCGCCCTTAGGAGTTGGACATGAAGAAGTTATTTTTGCTGGTCATCGCATTTTTGATGGTTGGCTGCCAACCGCTGCAGAGTATGAGACCTGACGATTTCTTGGTTGCGGTTGGTTACGCCAGTATCAGTGAACAAACCGGTCGCAACGACGAAGAAAAGCGTATCCGAGCGATGAGAGCTTCGAAAATTGATGCTTACCGTGAATTGGCCGAGCAAGTTTATGGTATGCGAGTCAGCGGCCGAGCTGCGCTGGAAGATCAGCGTCTTGGTACAGAGCGCACTTTAGGTGCGGTAGATGGCGTAATTCGTGGTGCTGAGGTGGTGCGTAGTTATCCAGTAGGAGACAGTTACGTGACTGAGCTTCAGCTCGATATTCTTAAAATGGAACAGCTTCGTAGCTATGGTGAAGTGCAAGCTGTACCGGAAAAGAGACAGCAAACTCTGTTCTAGCGTAATGAAATAGTACTTGCTTTCATGAGCGGTCTCTTGCTTTCCAGGTAGCACAGCGGCAATCAACAGCGAGTATCAGTAAAAAGCGGCAATTATGAAAATGCTTGCCGCTTTTTGTCTTTATCGGTTTATACACATCCATAATGTGTCAAGGTTAGGCTGAGATACAGATACAGATACAGATACAGGCAAGGAGTGTGTGGTTGCTAAGAGGTGGTGCCTAACTAGGCTTTCAGGTTGGTTCCCAGTGTCGAAATCGTATGCGTTTGGCCGCCGGCATTGTAGGTCATGCCTATCTTGCCATGGCTTTGTTGCATCATGTTACTGAGTTTTTTGAAACTGACATGGGCTCGATTCAAGGCTTCACCATTAACAAGGTTCAATTGTTGGCAATCGTGCACTATGGATTGGATCTTGGTGACTAACTGAGCAAGTTCAGGGTTCTCGGTTAGCTCAGAGATATTGCTATGGGCTGCGATTCGCTGATCGGTTGATCTTAACTGTTCAACCAGTACCACTTTCTTTTTAGCGATTTGTTCAATATCGTTTGATTTTCTGCTGGTGATAGCGGCTTTCTCTGAATTCAAAAGATCAGATAAGGCTTTGGCATTTTGAAGTTGGAAATTAACTAAGTCTGCGAGTGCCGCCATAATGTGAACCTGCTATACCTATTTAACTATTTAACTATTTACAACCAGTTCCTTAAGGAGGTAGCCCTTGAGTATGGCACTGGTTCGTTGCTTAAAGATTTTTTAGTTCGTTCTCAAATTTGAGCATGTTGTCCGCCAGTTTTTCAGGGTCAACTGTGTAAGAGCCGTTGGTTATTGCTTCTTTGATTGCGGCAACTTTTGCGGCATCAAAGCTTGGCTGGGCGGCCATATCTTGGTGAAGTTGGCCAATGGCTTTACTTTGCTGGCTTAGAGATACAGCATCTTTACTAACCGGTGATTTTGCCGCAACATCAGAGCGAGCAGCCTGAGAGCTAGAGTCTGAGCGCGCTGTGGATCGGTTAGTGGTCGTTAGGGTCTGCCCTGAACGTATGTTATCAATGCCTGCCATAGTTAAGCCTTTTTCTTCAAAAATGGGAACCTGTACAGTCAATATCGACCAAGGGTTCGATTACTTTAGCAATTTTTAACCCATTCGTCGAAAAGGAGCAAAACCACGTTGTAGCGCTATTATAGCCTAATTGTTGGTAAAAAATTAACCAACAAATAGCGCTAGTTTTTTGAGTTAAGGGTGATAAGCAACGCGTTAAAAGTAAACCGTGATTTCAGACATGTTGGTTACAATGCCTTCAATGATACGTTTTGATTTGTCGTTCTTAACTCTGACTTGATCGCCCATAGATCCATCGGTCAAAGCTGTGCCTTTGGTGGTAATGGTCATGCCACCTTTCACTGCCTGTATGATAACCTTCTCGTTTCGGCATACCACGCAGATATCGCCCCTTTCGACGATATCACTAAGGCGCAAGTTCTTTTTTACCTTAGCACCAATAACCTGATTTGGAGCAGTAAAGCCCTGGCGACGAAATTGGTTCAGAGCAACCATCGTAGTGGTCACGTCATGTTGACCGACGATTTCCCCTCTTGCTAGTGAGCGTGTCGTCGTGACCAGTGGTACCGACATCGACAGGCGTACCGGCACATAAATTCGCCATTCATCAGGGATGCATTGCACTAAAACCGTAATACTACTGCGAGTATTCGAGGTGATGGAGGCGCTGGTTTCCAAAGGAACAGGACAGTCCGTTGCTTTTACTCTGGAGTCAATATTGGCGGCATTAACCAAGAGCTCGCCACCTTGTGGTTGCTCTATGGTATCAAGGAGGTGCTGCTCTGCAGCAGACTGAATCAGTTCAATTTGTTCTGGAGTCGCAGCTTGTACAAAAAAACTAAACAATATTGATAAAATGCCGATAAACTTAGCAACACTTTTAAAAGTCGCTCTATACCTTGCTATGGAAAAAGGAGATAATTTTGCTTTATAGTACATTACTCTGTTTCTCTGGTCGTTCGTAGCCTGTAATAGACTAACACTTTTTATCCTAAATAGTTTGATATGGAGATGAGCTCATGACGGGTATTCTTGATTCGGTGAATCAGCGTACGCAACTCGTCGGTCAAAACCGATTAGAATTACTAACCTTCCGCCTGATGGGGCGACAGCGTTATGGCATTAATGTCTTTAAAGTAAAAGAAGTACTCCAATGTCCTAAGCTGACAAGAATGCCAAACTTGAACCCATTGGTTAAAGGTGTAGCACATATTCGCGGTCAAACGATCTCTGTGATTGACTTGAGCTTAGCCATTGGTGGTCGCCCTACAACCGATGTTGAAAAGTGTTTTGTAGTTATCTCTGAGTTTAACCGTACCATTCAAGGTTTCTTAGTTAGCTCTGTCGAGCGCATTATCAATATGCATTGGGAGTCGATTCTTCCACCGCCAGATGGCGCAGGAAAGGCCAATTACCTAACCGCCGTCACCAATATCGATAATGAATTGGTAGAAATTCTTGATGTCGAAAAAATCCTTGCTGAGATTTCGCCTGTTAATGAAATCATGGATAGCAAGATTGCAGAAGAGATTGCTGAAGTCGAACAAGAGAAACCACTGGTTCGCCGAATCTTAATTGCTGATGATTCAACGGTGGCTCGTAAGCAGGTTCAACGTGCTATTGAGTCAATTGGGTTTGAAGTGATCTCAGTGAAAGATGGGAAAGAAGCCTACGAGAAACTGATGCAGATGTCAGCTGAGGGCAGTATTTACGATCAGATTTCATTGGTGATTTCCGATATTGAAATGCCAGAGATGGATGGATACACGCTAACCGCTGAGATTCGTCGTCACGCAGAGCTCAAAGATTTATACGTAATTTTACACTCATCATTGAGTGGTGTATTTAACCAAGCTATGGTTGAGCGGGTTGGAGCTAACTCCTTTATCGCGAAATTTAACCCTGATGAGCTTGGTGCAGCGGTGAAAACTGCGTTAACTAACTAAAAGAGACATTAATGACTGCTATAACAATAAGTGATCAAGAATATCGCGATTTCAGCCGTTTCTTAGAATCTCAATGTGGCATTGTATTAGGTGATAGCAAGCAGTATTTGGTACGCAGCCGTTTAAGCCCATTAGTCGCGAAGTTTAACTTAGCGTCGCTATCGGATTTGTTGAGAGATGTGGTCACTGGTCGAAATCGTGAGTTGAGAGTCGCAGCGGTGGATGCTATGACGACCAACGAGACACTTTGGTTCCGAGATATTTACCCGTTTGCTGTGCTTGCGGATAAGCTCCTACCGGAAATAGCGGCAAATAAACGTCCGATTAAGATTTGGTCAGCGGCAAGCTCTTCAGGCCAAGAACCTTACTCAATGGCAATGACGATCCTTGAAACTCAAGCTCGTAAGCCGGGTATGTTGCCAAGTGTATCGATTACCGCCACCGACATCTCAGCAAGTATGTTGGATATGTGTCGTACGGGCTCATACGACAATTTGGCATTGGGGCGAGGGCTGTCTCCTGAGCGACGTCGTACGTTCTTTGAAGATGCGGGCGATGGCCGCATGAAAGTCAAGGATAACGTTAAGCGCATGGTTAACTTCCGTCCTCAGAACCTGATGGACAGCTATGCATTGTTAGGTAAGTTCGACATCATTTTCTGTCGTAATGTGCTGATTTACTTCTCACCAGATATGAAGTCAAAGGTACTTAACCAGATGGCGAATAGTCTTAATCCGGGTGGCTACTTATTGCTCGGGGCGTCAGAATCGCTAACCGGCTTAACGGATCGCTTTGAAATGGTCCGCTGTAACCCGGGTATCATCTACAAATTAAAGTAATGAGTGGTACCAATATAAGGTGTAACGTTACTGTCTAGATTCAAAACCCAGCCAAGTGCTGGGTTTTCTTTTGGCGGTTTGAGTTATATCTTTAAGTCAGAGTGACATTCCAATTTACTCTATTTTTTGGCTTGTATATTGCAAGTTTATCGATGAGTCTCCAAGGCAAATAGCTATCGCCTGCTTTGATTTTTAAAGTTGGTATATATATTGCTTTGGTTATCCCATCACAGTCAGTTCTTGAGTTGAGGTTTAGATGGCTATTTCTTTTGACAATGCTTTAGGCATTCACCAGCACACAGTTGGTGTACGTGAGCGTAACGCTGAGGTGCTTTCCACCAATATCGCGCAAGCCAACACGCCGGGGTATAAGGCAAAGGGATTAGACTTCAATAAATCACTGCAAGCGGCAAGTTCTGGGGCAAGCATTGGTCTTAGCCGTACAGATGGTCGGCATATTTCTGCCTCAACAACGGTGAACGGGGAAACGAAGTATCGAATTCCTACACAACCAGATACAGGAGATGGCAACACGGTGGATTTGGATTTGGAAAGAAACCTTTTCATGCAAAACCAGATTAGGCACCAAGCCTCTCTCGACTTCCTCGGAAGTAAGTTCAAGAATTTAACGAAAGCGATTAAAGGGGAATAATTAGATGAGCTTATTTAATGTATTCAATGTGACAGGTTCTGCGATGAGTGCTGAATCCGTTCGTCTAAATACGACCTCGAGCAACCTTGCCAACGCGGACAGTGTCAGTAGTTCTGCTGAAGAAACTTACAAAGCTCGCCATGCAGTGTTCGGCGCTGAGTTAAATAAGGCAAACAACAGTGATCACACTGTGCCTGTGAAAGTATTGGGTATTGTTGAAAGCGATAAGCCGCTAAGTGCGGAGTACAACCCTGACCACCCATTAGCGAACAACGAAGGCTATATCTATAAGCCGAATGTGAACGTTATGGAAGAAATGGCTAACATGATTTCGGCATCACGTGCGTATCAAACGAACGTACAGGTTGCTGATTCGAGTAAACAAATGCTGCTGCGTACGCTGCAGATGGGTCAATAAGGATAAGGAGGTAGCAAATGGCTGGAATCAACAACAATGTTGGTCAAAGCGGCTTGTCCTATGTTGACCAGCTGAAGAGTCTTCAAGATGGCGCTAAGAAGCCCGACGAAACAACAGGTAAGCAGGATCTTAAACAAGAAGATTTCTTATCTTTGCTGACTAAGCAACTTGCCCAACAAGACCCTTTCAAGCCGGTTAGCAATGACCAGATGATTGCGCAAATGGCTTCATTTGCAACCGTAGATGGCATTGGCAAAATGAATTCACAGTTTGAAAGCTTGAATTCATCAATGACCTCTAACCAAGCACTGCAGGCATCCTCTTTGGTTGGCCGTGATGTCTTGGTACCTGGTGCGGCAGGTGTAAAGCCCGGTGATGGCGGTATGGCGGCAATGGTTAAGCTTCCTCAGGCGATTGACAATGTCATGATCCGTGTTGAGAACGAAGTGGGTCAATTGGTTCGCACATTTGATATCGGCTCTAAACCAGCAGGTGATACACGTGTTGAATGGGACGGCAAAGACGAAGAAGGAAACCCATTGCCGGCTGGCAAGTACAACGTGAAAGCGTCGGGTTTGCTGGATGGCGAGAACTCCGAATTCCAAGTGTCCAGTTACGCGAACGTGAACAGTGTGCTGCTTGGCAAGGGAGATGGCAATGTACTACTCAATCTGGCTGGTTTCACATCGCCAGTACGACTTGCTGAAGTACTAGAAGTGGGTAAAGCGTAGCTCTAGAAAGAGTGGCGATACTAGCGAGATAGATTAGGAGAATATTGGAATGTCATACGTAGCGTTAAGCGGTCTATCCGCTGCACAATTAGATCTGAACACAACCAGTAACAACATTGCCAACGCAAACACATTTGGCTTTAAAGAGTCTCGTGCCGAGTTCGGTGATGTGTATTCACATTCGTTGTTTACTAACTCCAAAACGGTGACTGGTGGTGGTGCGCAAGCTAACCACGTGGCACAGCAGTTCCATGAAGGTTCAACCGTTTCTACCAATAACCCAATGGATTTACGTGTCGGTGGTACAGGTTTCTTTGCGGTAGCGAAAGATCGTATGGCACCAGAGTCCAATGAACTCACTCGTAATGGTGCATTTCACTTAAACAAAGATAACTACATGGTCACGGCTAATGATGAGTTTCTTTTAGGTTACGATGTTGATCCTAATTCGGGCGAAGTGCTCTCTTACGCGCCAAAGCCGCTCAACATTCCAGCTGAGTTTGGTAAGCCAAAGCAGACAGAAAACATTGATATAGGGCTCAACCTTCCTGCAAACGCTGATCTTAAAGACCCAGCTGCATTTAACTTCAATGATGCCGATACCTATAACCGTGCCACGTCGTCGACAGTCTACGATTCTATGGGTCAGTCTTACAAGTTAACGGCTTATTACCTCAAAGATCAGACTCAACCAAACACTTGGCAGACGTACTACACCATGACGGATGAGGCCGGTGAAAAGCCAGTTAACATTACGGGTGGTGATGCGAGGAATGCACAAGGGCATGTGGGGCATACCATGAAGTTCAATAATGACGGTACGCTAGCGAGCCTTAATAATGATCAGCCAATTAACTCGGAACCATTAGGTTCAGGTGTAAATTCAATTGATTTGAACGGTGCCGACCCAGAGCAAGTGCTTAAGTTTGGTCTTGATTCGTCAACTCAGTTCGCAGCTCCCTTTGAATTGACCAAATTTGATGAAGATGGCGCGACAACCGGCTTCTTAACCAAAATCGATTTCGATGAGTACGGCAGTGTGCTAGGGACTTACTCAAACGGTGAAAACGTGATCCTTGGCCGTGTTGGTTTAGTTCGCGTACCTAATGAGCAAGGTCTAGACAAAAAAGGCAGCACTCAGTGGGATGCAACTAACGATTCTGGAGCAAAGATCTGGGGTGAATCGAACAAAGGCTCATTTGGCAGTATCACTAACGGCTCACTAGAGCAGTCGAATATTGATATGACTCAAGAGCTGGTTGATTTGATTTCGGCTCAACGTAACTTCCAAGCCAACTCACGTTCTCTAGAAGTTCACAACCAACTGCAACAGAATATTCTTCAGATCCGCTAATCGTTTTGAGCGTTTAAATCATCTGCGAATACCCAATTCAATGTTATTGAATTGGGTATTGTTGTTTGTCTTTTTATTTGCCGCCCCTATTGCCGCACGGTAATGCCACTGGCAACAATTCTTCCTCAATGATCCTTTGATGATCACCTTTCTTATTTGTTTTCTATTTAAGTTATTGATAAATAACAGTTAAAAATATTGGCACAGTGTTTGCTTTATTAGCCCCAGAAGATGATTTTTGGAGCAAAATTATGGATCGCGCACTGTTTCTTGCCATGAGTGGCGCTAAACAAAATATGCAAGCTTTGCAGCTACGTGCAAACAACCTTGCCAACGTAAGTACAACGGGTTTCCGTGCTGATTTAGCACAGGCACGTTCAATGCAAGCGTATGGCGAAGGCATGCCTACTCGTGTTTTCAGCATGACAGAGCGCCCGGGTCATAATTTCGCTCAGGGTAGTGTAGTTACTACTGGCCGAGATCTAGACGTTACTATTCAAGGTGATGGTTGGATTTCAGTTATGGACAACACTGGTCGTGAAGGTTTAACACGTAACGGCAACCTAAGAGTTGACCAAAACGGTTTACTAACCAACGCAAGTGGTCACTTAGTGCTAGGCGAAAACGACGCACCAATCACGTTGCCTATCCCAATCAGTAAAGTAGAAATTGGGACAGACGGTACCATATCAGCCATTCCTCAAGGAGCTCCAGCTGAGGAACTGGCCATTGTTGACCGTATTAAACTAGTGCGCCCAGACAACCAGAGTTTGTTTAAAGATACCAATGGTCTATTCCGTTCGAAAAATCCAGAGCAGGCATACGAAGCAGATGCAGCGGTCACCTTGCTAAAAGGCGCGATTGAAGGTAGCAACGTCAATGCCGTCGGTGAAATGACCAGCTTGATTGACTTACAACGTCAGTTTGAGATGCAGGTCAAGATGATGAGCACAGCAGAGGAAATGGACAAGTCGTCTGATTCACTGCTTCGTATGAGCTAATAGAATTTAAAGGACATTACTATGCATCCAGCATTATGGGTAAGTAAAACAGGGTTAGATGCCCAACAAACCAATATCTCTACTATTTCAAACAACCTTGCCAACGCCTCAACCATCGGCTTTAAAAAGGGGCGCGCGGTATTTGAAGATTTGTTTTATCAAAATATTAACCAACCTGGCGGTCAATCGTCTCAGAATACTGAGTTGCCGGCTGGCTTGATGTTGGGTGCGGGTGCAAAAGTTGTGGCAACTCAAAAAGTTCACACACACGGTAATGCACAAACGACGTCGAACAGCCTAGATATGATGATCGAAGGGGATGGCTTTTTCCAAGTTGAAATGCCTGATGGCGAGACAGGTTACAGCCGCAATGGTCAGTTTACGCTGAACGGTGAAGGTGCGATTGTGACCACGGGGCAAGGTTATCCACTACAGCCAGAAATCGTGATCCCTGAAGATGCAATTTCGGTCACGGTGGGTAACGACGGTGAAGTGTCGGTTCGCCTACGTGGTGAGCAAAACAACGTTGTGGTTGGACAGATCACCATCACTGATTTCGTTAACCCGGGTGGTTTAGAGCCCATAGGTCAAAACCTTTACTTACCTACGGGTGCCAGTGGTGATCCGCAAGAGGGAGTGCCGGGGTTTGATGGCTTGGGTAATATCCGTCAGTCGATGCTAGAAACTTCTAATGTCAACGTAACTGAAGAGCTGGTGAATATGATCGAAGCTCAACGTGTTTACGAAATGAACTCGAAAGTTATCTCGTCGGTCGACAAGATGATGAGCTTTGTCAACCAGCAGCTGTAATTGGCTAATACGCCTTTTATTTTTTCACACTAATATGACAGTTTCACATTCATTAATGTGTTTGCTACTGCCTACTGAGAGTATATCGCTATGAAACGTATATTTTGTTTAGCTCTGTTTATGTCTATGACTGGCTGTACAACATTAGATCCGATTGAAACACCAGCACAAGAAAACGCAACCACAGTGGTGGATGCCGTGGAAGGCGATAAATCAGCTGACGATAGTTCAGGTATCATTGATACTCTGCGTGGGCGAACGGATCCCGTCGCGGGCGATCCTGCCTGGGCACCAATCAGCCCCAAAAAAAAACCAGAGCATTACGCAGCGGCTACAGGCTCACTGTTCAATATTAACCATATTGGCAGCATGTACGATGACTCTAAACCGCGTGGTATTGGTGACATTATTACCGTAGCGCTAGATGAGAACACTCGAGCGACCAAAAAAGCCAATGCAGACATGTCTAAGTCGAATGATGCATCGATGGAGCCATTGGCGGTCGGTGGTCAAGACCTCACAGTTGGTCAGTACAACTTGTCTTATGATCTGAGCAATACCAACACCTTTGCAGGTGACGCCTCTGCTAACCAAAGTAATAGCATCAGTGGTTATATTACCGTTGAAGTTATCGAGGTATTAGCCAATGGCAATCTCGTGGTTCGTGGTGAGAAGTGGATGACACTTAACACGGGCGACGAGTATATCCGCCTAAGTGGCACTATCCGTCCCGACGATATTGACTTCGAAAACACCATCGCCTCAAACCGTGTTTCTAACGCGCGAATTCAGTACTCAGGGACTGGTGTGCAGAAAGATATGCAAGAGCCTGGATTCTTGGCACGATTCTTTAATGTATCACTGTAGAGCTTGAGAGGGTGTCGACATACTTATAGCCTCTATCGAGCGGCCATATTTAGCTACGTTATTGTAAATTAAAGTAATACAGACAGGTTATTCAATGAAAAAACTGACACTCGTACTATTCGGCATGCTATTTCTTGCCACCAGTGCCCATGCTGCGCGTATCAAAGACGTGGCAAAAGTGGCGGGTGTTCGTAGTAACCAACTTGTTGGCTACGGTTTGGTGACAGGTTTGCCGGGTACAGGTGAGACAACCCCCTTTACCGATCAAACCTTTAACGCAATGCTGCAAAATTTTGGCATTCAATTGCCACCCGGCACAAAGCCAAAAACCAAAAACGTAGCAGCAGTAATTGTTACCGCTGAACTGCCGGCATTCTCCAAGCAAGGCCAAGAAGTTGATGTGACCGTTTCTTCTATCGGCTCAGCAAAAAGCCTTCGTGGTGGTACCTTGTTACAGACTTTCCTGAAAGGTTTAGACGGTCAAGTGTATGCGGTAGCGCAGGGCAACCTTGTGGTGAGCGGTTTCAGTGCGCAAGGTAATGATGGCTCTAAAATTGTCGGTAATAATCCTAACGTAGGCATCATCTCTAGCGGTGCGACGGTTGAACAAGAGATCCCAAGCCCATTTGGCCGTGGTGACTACATCACTTTCAACCTTATTCAATCTGATTTCACAACAGCGCAGCGTATGGCTGATGCGGTTAATAATTACCTAGGCCCGCAAATGGCGTCTGCGGTTGATGCGACGTCTGTCAAAATACGCGCTCCGCGAGAAATAAGCCAACGCGTCGCTTTTCTCTCTGCCATCGAAAACATCGAGTTCGACCCTGCAGAAGGTTCTGCAAAAATCATCGTCAATTCTCGTACAGGTACGATTGTGGTTGGTAAGCACGTTCGCCTAAAATCGGCCGCGGTAACGCATGGTGGTATGACGGTTGCTATCAAAGAAAACCTAAACGTAAGTCAACCGAATGCATTTTCTGGTGGTCAAACGGTAGTCGTGCCTGATTCAGATATCGAAGTAACTGAAGCTGATGGCAAGATGTTCAAGTTTGAACCGGGCTTAACCCTGGATGATTTGGTTCGCGCAGTTAACGAAGTAGGTGCAGCGCCTTCTGATTTAATGGCAATCCTTCAAGCACTGAAACAAGCGGGTGCGATTGAAGGTCAATTGATCATTATCTAAGGAATAAAGCATGATTAAGAATAACAATGACATCGGCTTTATTCACGACATCGGCAGCCTTGATCGTCTTCGTCAACAAGCGGTAAATGGTGAAGAGGGCAGCGAAAAAGAAGCACTGACAGCTGCAGCAAAACAGTTTGAATCGATTTTTACTTCGATGTTGTTTAAGTCGATGCGTGATGCGAACTCAAGCTTCAAGTCGGACATGTTGAACAGTCAGAACGAGCAGTTTTATCGCCAGATGCAAGATGACCAAATGGCGAGTGAGTTGAGTGCTTCTGGTTCATTAGGACTTGCGGATATGATTGTGGCGCAGTTAAGTGCAGGTCAAGCAAGCGACGCGACAGAAGATAAAGTTCGCAGTGAAGGCTTTGATACTTCATTGCAAAGACCTCAATTCTCAGGCCGCTCAGAAGAGAGAGCGCCTGAAGTTCAATCTGCGTCAGTGGCTAAACCTAAACAACCCGTCTCTTTCGATTCTCCAGAGTCGTTTGTTACCTCAATGAAGCCTTACGCAGAAAAAGCAGCAAGCGCGCTTGGTGTAGATTCATCTCTGTTATTGGCACAAGCGGCACTTGAGACAGGTTGGGGTTCTAAAATGCTCAAGAACTCACTAGGTAACAGTAATAACCTATTTAATATCAAAGCCGACAGGAGCTGGAAGGGTGATAAGGTCGCGACTCAAACACTTGAGTTTCATGGTAAAACACCCGTTAAAGAGTCTGCTTCTTTCCGCTCTTACTCAAACTTCGAAGAGAGCTTTAACGACTACGTGAAGTTCTTGAATGAAAACCCAAGGTACGAAACGGCATTGCAGCATCAAGGCAACTCTGAAAACTTCATTAAAGGCATTCACCGGGCGGGTTACGCAACCGACCCTAACTATGCCGATAAGGTATTACGAGTGAAAGCCAAGATTGACCAAATGAATTAGCATCACTGAACGAACTTCGAGAGCTTGCCATGGGTAGGCTCTTTTCTTATCTCACTTCTTTTAGTTCCCACTTTTGCTCGATTGTTATTAACCCTACATCTCCTCTTATCTACCCTTTAGGCCTGTCTACCTTGTCCATTTCCTTTCCCTACCCACGCCATTGATTCTGTTGGCACACATATTGCTAATTATTATGGTAGTTAATCAGTTCATCCTGATTTTATTAAGTTTTTTGGGGGCATTATGGCGTCGGATCTTCTGAATGTAGGGGCACAAAGTGTTCTTACCGCTCAGAGACAGCTAAACACCACAGGTCATAACATTTCTAACGCGAACACAGAGGGCTATAGTCGCCAATCTGTGATTCAAGGTGTTAATGACCCGCGCCAATACGGTGGTCAAAGCTACGGTATGGGTGTGCATGTGGAAAATGTTCGCCGCTCTTGGGACCAATTTGCCGTCAATGAACTTAACCTATCGACAACTAATGCCGCCAACAAAGGTGATACCGAAGCGAACCTAGATATGCTGTCGAGCATGTTGTCATCGGTTGCTTCGAAGAAGCTCCCTGAGAACCTCAACGAGTGGTTTAATTCGGTTAAAACATTAGCCGATACACCGAATGATGTTGGTGCGCGAAATGTTGTATTAGAAAAGACTGGGCTATTAAGTAAAACGTTGAATGAATTTCATGAGGTGGTTCGTCAACAGTCTGATTCTACTAATAAAAAATTAGATATGGGTATCGAGCGAGTAAACCAACTGGCTTACGAGATCCGTGATGTACAACGTTTGATGATGCGAACGTCAGGCCCTGATAACGACCTGAGAGATCAACACGAAAAGTTGATAAATGAGCTTTCTGCTTATACCAAAGTAACGGTGACACCGCGCTCGAATGCCGAAGGGTTTAATGTGCACATCGGTAATGGCCACACCTTGGTTTCAGGCAGTGAAGCAAGCCAGTTAAAAATGGTGGATGGTTTTCCCGATGTGCATCAGCGTCGTTTGGCGATTGTTGAAGGTAAATCTTTAAAGCCGATCACCAGCAGTGATATTGATGGAAAAATCGGTGCGATGCTAGATATGCGTGATGAGCACATTCCAGCAGTGATGGATGAGCTTGGCCGCTTGGCGACCGCTTTTTCATACCAGGTGAATGCGTTGCAGTCACAAGGCTTAGATCTTAATGGCAATGTCGGTAAAAACCTCTTCACTGATGTGAACTCAGAGCTGGTGGCAAAATCACGAGTGACTGCCAGTGGGCAATCCAAAGCGGATGTTGCGGTATTTATTGATGATACCTCTGCCTTAAAAGGTGGTGAGTATGGCCTGAGATATGATGGCAATGATTATGTTATCACTAAGCCAAACGGTGAAACCGCCAAGGTGACGACTGACTCTAGCGACAACGCTTTTTATCTTGATGGCATGCGAGTAGAAGTACGCAATCCTCCTGAACTTGGCGAGAAGTTATTACTGCGCCCAACGCGTAACTTTGCCGCTCAGATTCAGATGGAAACCAAAGATCCAAAAGACATCGCTACACAAAGTTATGAAGCTTCGACCACTTTTGCCAAAGGTACGGCAGGGTTCAAAATCCTAGAAGCAGGACAACTGCGTGAGTTTGAAGTGATTGTGTCACCAAAAGGTGAGCAATTTGCCGTGACGGATCCGAAGGGCAATATTTTAATGCAGCCGCAACCGTATCCGCCACAAGGGCCTGTGACCATCAATGGCACGACCTTTGAGCTAACAGCCGGCGCGGTGGAAAATGACAAATTTACGGCAAACCTTGTCCCATCGGAAGGCGACAACGGAAACCTACGTAAGCTACAAGGTCTCCAAACAGGCAAGATCTTGAATGATGGTGAGTCTACGATTTTAGACCTTTACCACAACTTGAATACCAATACTGGCTTGAAGTCTTCAACGGCAAATCGTTTGAGTGAGCTCGCGACATTAGAAAAACAGGCGGCTCAGGAACGTATTGCGTCGGTATCGGGAGTAAACCTCGATGAAGAAGCGGCCAATATGATGAAATTTCAGCAAGCTTACATGGCTTCTTCACGCATTATGCAGGCGGCCAATGACACGTTTAATACTATTTTGGCTCTGAGGTAGGACGTATAAATGTTGAATCGTATTTCTAGCTTCCATAACTATCAGTCGGTACAGAATGACTTGCGCCGCCAAGAGAATAAGGTGCATCACAACCAAGCGCAGTTGGCTTCTGGTAAGCAGTTACAATCACCGAGTGACGATCCGTTGGCGACGCACTACTTACAAAATATTGGTCAGCAATCGCAGCAACTTGAACAGTATGTGGATGCGATCACGCTAGTCAGAAACCGCCTTGAGCACCACGAAGTGATGATGGCCAATTCGGAAAACTTTGCCGACGAAGCAAAGCGCACCGTCATGGAAATGATCAATGGCGCACTTTCTCCTGAAGACCGTTTAGCTAAGCAGCGCGAAATTCAAGAATTAGCCAATAACTTCTTGCATTTATCCAATTCTCAAGATGAGTCGGGTAACTATACCTTTGCGGGTACTAAGCCAAAGAACCAACCGTTTTTTCGCGATAATGCAGGAAATGTCAGCTATCAAGGCGATGACTATCAACGCAAAATGCGTGTGGCAAGCAGCTTTGAGATGGCGATGAATGATCCCGGCAGTAAGCTGTTTATGGAAATAGACAACCCGTTTGGTGACTATGAGCCTCAATACGACTTAGAACCTGCATCTGAACTGCTTTTAGAGCGAGCGACCAACAACTCTCAAGACGATGCAACGTATAAAGTGACGTTCGTTGATATGCAGACGGGAAATTATGCTTATCAGCTTGAAAAAGATGGCGCCGTGGTGACTGTTGAAGATTTTGACCCTTCGACTGGTATTGTCTACGACGGTCTGAATATTCAGATTAAGGGGCAGATCACTAAGGGTGACTCCATTACCTTAGAGCCAAGGGAAACATTTTCGATCTTTGATACTTTCAAACAAGCGGCAGAGCAGGCAGAAAACTCTGTGTCGGACGCGTCGGCAACTGCGAAGTTGCATCAAGTGACGGAAGAGTTTCATGCGGCGTTTATTCATCTGACCAAGGCGAGAACCGATGTTGGTGCGCGCCTAAGCACGCTGGATATTCAAGAGCAACAACATGAAGATTTTAAGTTGTCGTTAGCGAAAGCAAAAAGCAACTTTGAAGACTTGGATTACTCGAAAGCCATCATTGAGTTCAATGAAAACTCGCGAGCACTCCAAGCTTCACAGCAAGCGTTTGGCAAAACCAAAGACCTGACCTTGTTTAACTATATTTAATGATTAATCGGCATTTAATGGTGACTTGTCGATCACCATGGCGTTGATTTCTTGCCGTATGTGCTATGCCAATGATGCCACGGTTTGCCGGTTTTTTGTACGAAGCATGATGCTTCTGCAATAGCGGCAAAAAAAACGGCAATTAGAAATATGAATGCTTTTCATCTTCTGATGTAGAAAGTTGTGACTGCAATGAATTTGTTTTAAGTGTTTGATTTTTAATTCATTTAAATATTACCCACATTAAGCAAAACTTGGCATATAACTTGTATCTATATTGGTTATCAATGATTAATACAGAGCATAAACCTCATCGAAGGTTTATCGAGTAATACACGGTCAGTGCTTATCCATATGAGAGTAAAGCTGGCCGCTTTGCAGAAAGTTTGCGAACTCATAAGGAGAGCAAAATGGCTATCACTGTAAGCACTAACGTATCGGCGATGACGGCGCAGCGTTACCTGAATAAATCATCCAATGACTTAGCGACTTCGATGGAGCGTTTGTCATCGGGTCACAAGATCAATAGCGCAAAAGATGATGCAGCGGGCCTGCAAATCTCGAATCGCTTAACGGCACAATCTCGTGGTCTTGATGTGGCAATGCGTAACGCCAATGATGGTATTTCGATTGCTCAAACTGCTGAAGGCGCGATGAACGAATCAACCAACGTATTACAACGTATGCGTGACTTGGCAATTCAATCATCCAACGGCACTAACTCGCCAGCAGAACGTACAGCACTCAACGAAGAGTCTTCAGCGCTTCAAGATGAGCTTAACCGTATCGCGGAAACAACCTCTTTTGGTGGTCGTCGTCTATTGAACGGTTCATTTGGTGAAGCGTCATTCCAGATCGGTGCAAGTTCTGGTGAAGCGATGATCATGGGATTAACAAGCATTCGTGCTGATGATTTCCGTATGGGTGGTACCACGTTCGATTCTGAAAACGCCAAAGGTAAGGACTGGAGCGTGCCACCGACAGCGAGCGATCTTAAGTTTGAATTCAGAACCAAATCGGGTGAAGACATTGTTCTCGATATCAATACTAAAGCCGGTGACGATATCGAAGAGTTAGCGACCTACATTAATGGTCAGTCTGATTATTTGAATGCGTCGGTTACGGATGATGGCCGCTTACAATTATTCGTGGCGGAACCGGATCTTGAAGGCGCGATGTCGATCTCTGGTGGTCTAGCTTCTGAGCTCGGCATTAAGAGTGAAGGCCGTGCTACATCGGTTCAAGATATCAGTTTAACGAGTGTTGCTGGCTCACAAAATGCTATCAGTGTGATTGATTCTGCACTGAAGTATGTCGATTCACAACGTGCTGATCTGGGTGCAAAACAGAACCGTCTCAGCCACAGCATTAATAACTTGGCCAACGTTCAAGAGAACGTAGACGCTTCAAACAGCCGAATCAAAGACACGGACTTTGCGAAAGAGACGACGCAAATGACCAAGTCACAAATTCTGCAACAGGCAGGTACTTCAATACTTGCTCAAGCAAAACAGTTGCCTAACTCTGCGATGTCACTATTGCAATAGTTATTGGTTGAACTTGCTGTTCGTGTTCAGACGTGAGCCATGCAGTAAGGAAAACTGGCAAGCATGCTTACTATTGAGTGTTTAGCTCTCTCATCTCTCACCTGCTATCCATTTTTACAGTAAGAGTGCAACGGCAAGTCGGAAATGTGTTCATTTCTCAATGATCTCCACACAGGCTCTGACGCGTCAACTAGCCCCGGTTCTCTCAAAGGAAAAGGGGCTTTTTCCTTTCTGCTCGTTTTCTTTGTTCTGCTTGTTAACTTGTTACTTTCCTCTTATTTTACTCCATAAGCCTAGAATCCATCAATCCATGCTGTGATAAGTGGTCGCATGAAATATAACTCAGATTGATACGTTGATAGATTGCTGATTTCCATACGTTGAGTCGCTAAAATGGTGTTTGGTGTGTTTTTGAACATTTTTAGATTGTTTGTTGATTGTTATTCTAGAAAGTTTTCAATATTAATTTGTTGATAAATAACAACTTAATTTTTTTTTTTGGTTTTTTGAAAAGTTTTTCTAAAGCTTCTGATTTTCGCGCCGTTATTAAAAGCAACTTTGAGAAACTATTTGGTTTTCCGAGACGTCGGAAACCGCTATACCGGAAAATCAATTGGAGAAATCACCATGGCAGTGACTGTAAATACCAACGTTTCAGCGATGACAGCGCAACGTTACCTAAACAACGCAAACAACGCACAGCAAACATCAATGGAGCGTCTTGCTTCTGGCTCAAAAATCAACAGCGCAAAAGATGACGCTGCGGGCCTACAAATCTCTAACCGTTTGAACGTGCAAAGCCGTGGCCTAGACGTTGCAGTACGTAACGCGAACGACGGTATCTCTATTGCACAAACAGCGGAAGGTGCAATGAATGAGACAACTAACATCCTGCAACGTATGCGTGATTTGTCTCTACAATCTTCAAACGGCTCAAACTCAAAATCTGAGCGTGTCGCGATTCAAGAAGAAGTGGGCGCGCTGAACAACGAATTAAACCGTATTGCAGAAACGACCTCTTTTGGTGGTAACAAACTGATTAACGGCACTTACGGTACTCAATCTTTCCAAATCGGTGCGGATAGCGGTGAAGCGGTGATGCTTCAGCTTAAAGACATGCGTTCTGATAACGCTCAGATGGGGGGTAAAAGCTACCAAACTGACAGTGCGAAAGACAAAGACTGGAATGTCCAAGTGGGTGCAAACGACCTGAAAATGTCGTTCAATGACAATTTCGGTCAAGCTCAAGAGATTGACATCAGCGCAAAAGCGGGTGATGACATCGAAGAGTTGGCAACCTACATCAACGGACAACAAGATTCTGTTAAGGCCTCTGTCACTGAAGATGGCAGGCTGCAAATGTTTGCGGGCAACAATAAAGTTGAAGGTGAAGTGACATTTTCAGGTAGCCTAGCTGGTGAACTTGGTATGCAACCAGGTAAAGATGTAACGGTTGATACGATTGATGTAACTTCTGTTGGCGGCGCACAAGAGTCGGTTGCCATTATCGATGCAGCGCTTAAGTACGTTGACAGCCACCGTGCTGAACTAGGCGCTTTCCAAAACCGTTTCGACCACGCTATCAGCAACTTAGATAACATCAACGAGAACGTGAATGCTTCCAAGAGCCGTATTAAAGATACCGATTTCGCGAAAGAAACGACTCAGATGACGAAATCTCAGATCCTTTCTCAAGCTTCTAGCTCGATCCTGGCTCAAGCGAAGCAAGCACCGAACTCGGCACTTAGCCTACTTGGTTAATCGATTGATAGGCCACGTTGACCAAATGAGTGAACGTTAGGCCTCCACAATTAGCTCGTGGTGAGAGATGAGCGCTAAACAAACTCAGCTTCGGCTGGGTTTTTTATTGCCTGCGATTTAGTGAAGTGGAGAATTTGGGACAGTAGTAAAGATGAAAAGCGAGGGTAGGAAACTTTAGCAAATGTTGTTCTATTTATTGACGTTTGATCACATTTTTCCTTGTTGTTGAAAATAATACGAAAAAATGCACATTTTTTATTAAAGCTTCTAATTAAGACGCCGTTAAAGGGATTGAGAGAAATGATATGTACCAATGTAAGGTGAGAGAGACAGTGGTATGTAAACAAATTGATATGTATTTATATGAGGTGAGAGTCATATAGGTGCATTAGATAATGCCTAAAGGAGATCAACTATGGCGATTAATGTAAGCACGAATGTGTCTGCAATGACGGCTCAGCGCTACCTAAATAGTGCGGCTGAAGGTACTCAAAAATCGATGGAGCGTTTGTCTTCTGGCTATAAAATTAATAGCGCAAGAGATGATGCTGCCGGTCTACAAATCTCTAACCGCTTAACCTCGCAAAGCCGTGGTTTAGATATGGCGGTAAAAAATGCGAATGACGGTATCTCTATTGCACAAACCGCTGAAGGTGCAATGAATGAGTCGACCAATATTCTGCAACGTATGCGTGACCTTTCTCTACAATCTTCAAACGGTTCAAACAGCAAATCTGAGCGTGTTGCGATCCAAGAAGAAGTCTCTGCTCTAAACACAGAGCTTAACCGTATTGCTGAAACAACCTCTTTTGGTGGTAACAAGCTTCTTAACGGCACTTACGGTAGTCAATCTTTCCAAATCGGTGCCGACTCTGGTGAAGCCGTTATGCTGTCCATGGGCAATATGCGTACTGATACCACTGAGATGGGCGGCAAGAGCTACGGTGTAGAACAAGGTCAAGATGCATCTTGGCGAGTGAGTGCTGGCTCAGACTTAACTATCAAATACAACGACAAATTTGGTGAAGCACAAGAGTTAGCTATTTCAGCGAAAGAAGGCAACGATATTGAAGAGCTTGCCACTTACATCAACGGTCAAAGTGAAGACGTTAAAGCATCTGTTGGCGAAGGCGGTAAACTGCAACTTTTCGCTTCAAACCAAAAGGTTGAAGGTGATGTTGAATTTGGTGGCAGCCTTGCAAGCGAGCTAGGTATCGGTGCTGGTAAAGACGTGACGGTTAATGATATCGATGTCACTTCTGTTGCTGGTGCAAACGAAGCGGTATCTATCATTGATGGCGCGCTAAAATCGGTTGATAGCCAACGTGCGTCGCTAGGTGCTTTCCAAAACCGTTTTGATCACGCAATCAGCAACTTAGATAACATCAACGAGAACGTTAATGCCTCTAAGAGCCGTATCAAAGATACCGATTACGCGAAAGAAACAACGGCAATGACGAAGTCTCAAATCCTGCAACAGGCGAGTACTTCTATCCTAGCTCAAGCGAAGCAATCACCGTCAGCTGCTTTAAGCTTATTGGGCTAAACTTACCTCGGTGTAAGTAGCGGTAAGCTCTACTTAAGGTAGAGTTTTACTGCTTAGCCCAAAAAGGAGGGAGGGAGAGTGTTATGGAAATACCATCCAACGCATCGAACATCCAGCCTTATGGCTCACCCAATGGCATTAAATTTGCAAGCGATGAAGGTAGTAGTGCGTCGAGTGTTTCACGACTAAAAGAAACAACATCCTATGGCAAGGTTGAGAAATCGAAAGAGGACGCTACCGAGGCGGCGATTCAATTAGCTCAAGATCGAAAAGAGTTAAATGATGAAGAGCGAGTCAAGATGGTAGAGAAGGTAAACGAGTTTATCTCCTCTCTCAATAAAGGGGTTGCCTTCAAGGTCGATGAAGAGTCGGGGAGGGATGTGGTCACTATTTATGAAACCACTACCGGTGATATTATTCGCCAAATACCCGACGAAGAAATGCTTGAAATTCTAAGACGCCTAGCAGCCCAAACCTCTAATAGTGGAATATTGGAGGCAAAGGTTTAAGTCGTATTATTGAGGTGGTTTAATGAGTTTTGGCCCAATGGGGATTTCGTCTGGCATGGATATCAATTCCATGGTCAGCAAAATTGTTGATTCGGAGCGCGTGCCTAAACAGCAGCGGATCGACAATGAACGAACGCGAATCGACACCAGCATTAGTGCCTATGGAAGACTCAGAGAATCTCTCGATTCGATGAAAAGCCTGATGACAAACTTTCGTCAGGAAAAAGCTTTTGCTGTGCGAACAGTGGAAAGTACCGATGAAGGCCTTGTTTCTGCAACCGCGACTACCGAAGCGATCGCGGGTAAATACGCCATCGATGTGTTGCAGCTTGCCCAGAGCCATAAAGTGGCTTCTGATGTGCTATCAGAGGACATGAAATTTGGCCCAGGTAAGCTGCAGGTTTCACTCGGTGATAACCGCTTTGATATACAAGTTAGCGATAGATCGAAACTTATCGATGTTGTTCGCAGCATTAACGGTGCAAATAATAACCCTGGCGTTCGAGCATCTATTATTAATGATGTCGAAGGCCCGCGGCTTATTGTTGCCTCCAATCAGTCAGGTGCTGATCAGCAGATCAGTATCAATGTTGAATCTGATGCGTCGAATCCTCTAAAGAAACTCGAATACAAAACTCTTGAAGAGCGTGTTAAAGCGCTAGAGAAAGCGCGCGCTTCTGCTCAAGAGATCCTTTCTAAGCCCGCACCCGGGCAAGATGTAGCACCCTTAGCCATCCCTAGTGAAGAGCAAGCACCGCAAGTCGATGCCGACGGCAAACCTATTCCGCAACAAAGCACTGAAGCCGATGAGGGTGACGTAAGTGGAGATGACCTAGATGGGGATGATCTAGAGGCAAGCAATAGTGATAGCCTTAGCTACGGCGAACAAGCTGCCGCTGATGGTCAGGCTGCTTTAGACGCCGCTCAAGCGGAAAATTCCGTCATGCCTGAAGATAGGATCCCAGGTTGGACCGAAACGGCTTCAGGCACACTGTTAGATTCCTACCACAACCCAGAACTCGAACTCGATGAAGAAGCGATAGCAAAGGCACCAGATGTACCGGGTTGGTCAAATACCGCATCGGGTACTCTGACCGATTCATACGTGACACCAAAAGAAGCTCAGCAAAAGCTAGAGGCTGAACAAGCGCGTATCGAAGAGAAAACCGCAAAAGACAAGGCCGAGCTAGCAGAGAAAGTACAAAAAGGTGAGCTGACGGCTGAGCAAGCGAAAGACATTGAGCGCGCTAAACTCACGCCAGAAGAGCGAGAGTATTTGGAGGGCGTTGATAAAGCACAAGCCGACCTTGTTCTCGCACAGCAGTCTTTTGACAGCTACAGCGGCATGGTTGAGGTCCAATCAGGGCAAGATTCAATGGTGGTTTTGGACGGTGTCGCTCAGCTCTCTAGCAATAATAATGTGATTGAAGATGCTGTTGAAGGTATTGATATTACAGTGAAAGGTGAAACGCCAAAAGATAAACCACCAGCCGAAATTGGCGTTGAGTACGACCGTAATAGTGTACGTCAAGATATTGAAGCCTTTGTTAACTCCTATAATCAGTTTTACCAAGTTTCTAAAAGTTTAGCGGGCGTGGATCCTACCACAGGACAAAAAGGGCCGCTTTCTGGTGACAGCACGGTACGTAATGCCGACTCGCGATTGAAAGGTGTGTTTTCATCAAGTGTTGAAGGTGCGCCTGATAACCTAAAGTCTTTGACTGAATTTGGTATTACCACCACCAGACAAGGCTCGTTAGAAATCAACTACGACATGCTTGATCGTCAACTTAATAATAATTTTGATAAGTTGGGTGAGTTCTTTGGCGGTAATAAAGGATTTGCTAAAAAAGTGGAAGATGCCATTCAAGGCATTACCGGTATTACCGGTTCCATCCGTACCCGGGAAAAGAGTTTAGTTGAACAAAATTATCGTTTGTTTGATGACCAAAGTGCGCTTGATCGGCGCATGGATAGCTTAGAGAGCCGCACCCACTCTAAGTTTACCGCAATGCAAGATGCGACCAGCAAGATGCAATCTCAACTGGGCAGTATGATGAATGCGTTGGGTTAGTAGATGAACAGTCAACTTAAAGAGCTTTGTGAACTGGATCAACTAATTACCTCTAAGCTTGAATTTAGTGAAATAAATGCTGAAGAAATCGCTCAGCTTGTCGATAACAGAGAACAGTTGTTGAATAACGTGCTTCAAATAATCGATTCACATCCTGACGTTAAGCAAAGTTCCGAGTGGTTTGAAGCTATTTCGAGAACAAGAAAATTGGTCGAATTGATGCAGTCGGAAACGGGTCGAGTAGCCAAACATTTACATAAATACCGACATGGTGCCAAGTCAGTTCAACAATACAAAAAGTTTTTATAGAAGAGGTTTACGATGCGCGGTTCTTTACAGGCATATAAAAAGGTATCAGTGGATAGTCAGCTAACGGCTGCCTCACCGCATAAAATTGTGCAAATGTTAATGGCGGGTGCAATAGAGCGTTTGATTCAAGGCAAAGCTGCGATGCAAGCGGGCAACATTCCGGCGAAAGGTGAGCGCCTTGGTAAGGCTCTAGATATCATTATTAGTTTACGTAGTTGCCTCTCTATGGACGATGGCGGTGATATCGCTAAAAACCTAGATCAACTTTATGAGTTCATGATCACGCAAATTTCTGCGGCAAATCACAAAAATGATCCACAGCCTATTGATGATGTTATTGATATTATTCGCGAAATTAAGAGCGCTTGGGACCAAATTCCGAACGAATATCACAATTTAACCGCTGCAGAGGTCGGAATTTAAAGCAATTTCGAACTTTCAACCAAGTTCACATTGGGAAATTGGTTGGTTGCCTTATTTTTTTAATCAAATAAAATAGAAGCCATTAGTTAGCCTAATGGCTTTTTTCGTTGCTGATTTCATTAATTTGTCCACGTAAACCATAATCATAGATAGTGTCTCTGTTTTTTGGCTTACGTCGCTCACCATTTTTCCGCATCGCACCAAAATAAAGGCAATAATTCCTACTTATGCAAGGTTTGGCAAAACTGCTAGTCGTCGACGATAACGCGCAAGATCGTCACAATTTAAGCACAATATTAGAGTTTGTAGGAGAGAGCTGCGAAGTTGTAAGCTCTGAACAAGCGCGTAAAGTAGACTGGTCACTTCAGTGGGCAGGCTGCATTATTGGCTCAATTAAGGGTAAAGGCTTTAATGCTTTGCTCAATGATAAGCTTGCTCACGCGAATCATATCCCGTTACTGGTTATTGGGAAAAACAACCCTGCTGTTGAAGAGCTGACGCACTTTGTGGGTGAGCTAGAGTTCCCTCTTAACTATCCTCAATTAAGCGATGCACTAAGGCATTGCAAAGACTTCTTAGGTCGTAAAGGCGTTCAAGTTGCCTCTTCAGAGCGTAAGAATACGCTGTTTCGTAGCCTCGTTGGGCAAAGTGCTGGTATTCAAGAAGTTCGTCATTTGATTGAACAAGTCTCTTCAACGGAAGCTAACGTACTGATTCTTGGTGAATCAGGTACCGGTAAAGAAGTCGTCGCGCGTAATATTCACTATCACTCTAAGCGTCGCAATGGGCCTTTCGTCCCCGTGAACTGCGGTGCTATTCCTCCTGATTTACTCGAAAGTGAATTGTTTGGCCATGAGAAAGGGGCATTTACCGGAGCGATTACCGCACGTAAAGGCCGCTTTGAATTGGCAGAAGGTGGCACCCTGTTTCTTGATGAAATTGGCGATATGCCGATGGCGATGCAAGTGAAGTTGCTGCGAGTACTGCAAGAGCGATGCTTTGAACGTGTGGGCGGCAACAGCACCATTCGAGCTAACGTTCGGGTGATTGCAGCAACACACCGCAACCTTGAAGACATGATCGACGATGAGGCGTTCCGTGAAGATCTTTACTATCGCCTAAACGTATTCCCGATTGAAATGCCAGCGCTTCAAGAACGCAACGAAGATATACCGCTGTTGCTTCAAGAGCTGATGACCCGAATGGAAGCGGAAGGCGGTATGCCTATCTGTTTTACGGCACGAGCTATCAATTCGTTGATGGAGCATTCATGGCCGGGTAATGTCCGTGAACTCGCCAACTTAGTTGAGCGAATGGTGATCCTATATCCAAATAGCTTGGTTGATGTAAACCATCTTCCAACCAAGTATCGATACAGTGATATCCCTGAGTTTCAGCCTGAGTTTAATAGCTTTGCCTCAGAAGAAGAGCAAGAGCGCGATGCTCTTACGGACCTGTTCTCAGAAGATTTCAGTTTTGATTTACAAGATGATATGGCTGACAACGTCAACGCACCTCAAGAGTTACCACCAGAAGGGGTTAACCTGAAAGAGCTGCTGGCGGATATGGAAGTGAATATGATCAATCAAGCATTAGAAGCGCAAAGCGGAATCGTTGCGCGCGCCGCTGATATGTTGGGGATGCGTAGGACTACGTTAGTCGAGAAAATGCGCAAATATAACCTTCAGCGCTAGTCATCGGTTGAAGCTTAATCACTATTCAATTTTGGCTCGGCTGGTTAATCGAAGTGACGATTAAATTCAATGTATAGAGAAGATATAGTCGAGTTGTTGCTTGCTTAACTATGTGATAAAAATATTAAATAGCCTGGCTCGTGTTGTACGTGTCAGGCTGTTTTAGTATTTGAGGCAAATTATTGACATGCACCTATCTAACGAACCAGAAAATCAATCACACCTAGATTCTGTTGAGCAACAGGTTGAGCGTTACAAGCAAGTACTCGATGTGATGCCAGCAGGGGTCATCTTGTTAGATACACATGGTGAAGTGAGAGAAGCCAACCCTGAAGCACACCGCATTCTCGGGGTCGAGTTGGTTGGTGAGAAGTGGTTTTCAGTGATTCAAAGTGCTTTCGATCCAAAAGACGACGATGGGCACGAGATCTCATTGAAAAATGGACGAAAAGTACGCTTAGCGATCTCTGCGTCTACCACTGGCCAACTGATTTTGATCACCGACCTCACCGAGACGCGCTTGCTGCAGTCTCGTGTTAGTGATCTACAGCGCTTATCTTCACTCGGCAGAATGGTCGCTTCGTTGGCGCATCAGGTTCGTACCCCACTCTCTAGCGCCATGCTGTATGCCTCCAACCTTGCCGCGCCAAACTTACCGCCGGCAACAAAAACACGATTTCAATCTAAGCTTATGGACAGGCTTCATGACTTAGAGAAACAAGTTAACGATATGCTGTTGTTTGCTAAAGGTGGCGACAATAAAGTGGTCAAGCCATTTACCGTGTCTGAGTTGATCACAGAATTCCAACCTATGGTTGAAGCGGCATTAAAATCCAATAAGATTGATTATTGTCAGGAAGTCGAGGGCGCCGAAACACCAATGTTTGGTAATGCCAATGCCATTGCCTCAGCCTTAAGTAATCTGGTTTTGAATGCGGTACAAATTGCAGGAAAGGAATCGCAAATCGATGTTTTCTTTCGGCCAGTCAACGGCGAGCTTAAGATCTCGGTACAAGACAGCGGCCCCGGCGTAGCGAAAGAGCTTCAAGGTAAAATTATGGAACCCTTCTTTACTACTCGCTCACAAGGTACAGGTCTTGGCTTAGCAGTTGTGCAAATGGTGTGTCGAGCACATGAAGGCAGGCTGGAATTGATATCAGAAGAGGGCGACGGTGCATGCTTTACCATGTGTTTACCGCTCGAAAGAGCCGCTTCTTCTAAAGATAAATAAGTTTTAACGGAATTTACACTGGAGAACCCTATGGCTCAAAGCAAAGTGTTAATCGTCGAAGATGATGAAGGTCTACGCGAAGCCCTTGTTGATACTCTCGCTCTTGCGGGCTATGAATGGCTGGAAGCCGATTGTGCAGAAGATGCGTTGGTTAAATTAAAGTCTAACGATGTTGATATTGTGGTCTCTGACGTTCAGATGGCGGGTATGGGCGGTTTGGCGCTGTTAAGAAACATCAAGCTACATTGGCCAAATTTACCGGTATTGTTGATGACAGCGTATGCTAACATTGAAGATGCCGTCGCGGCAATGAAAGAGGGCGCTATCGACTACATGGCAAAGCCATTTGCACCAGAAGTGCTGCTCAATATGGTCAGCCGTTACGCGCCGGTCAAGTCAGACGATAATGGTGACGCCATCGTTGCCGATGAAAAAAGTATCAAGTTAATGATGCTAGCTGACAAAGTCGCCAAAACCGACGCTAATGTGATGGTGCTGGGGCCAAGTGGCTCGGGCAAAGAAGTGATGTCTCGCTACATTCATAACGCTTCCAACCGTAAAGATGGGCCGTTTGTTGCGATTAACTGTGCCGCTATCCCTGACAATATGCTTGAAGCCACGCTGTTTGGTTATGAAAAAGGCGCATTTACTGGCGCGATACAAGCTTGCCCGGGCAAATTTGAGCAAGCGCAAGGCGGAACTATTTTGTTGGATGAGATCAGTGAAATGGATCTTAGCCTGCAAGCCAAATTACTGCGCGTGTTACAAGAGCGTGAGGTCGAGCGTTTAGGCAGCCGCAAAAGCATCAAGTTGGATATTCGGGTATTGGCGACCAGTAACCGCGACCTCAAACAGTATGTTGCTGAGGGGAATTTCCGTGAAGATTTATATTACAGGCTGAATGTTTTCCCAATTTCTTGGCCAGCACTTTGTGAGCGTAAGGGCGATATTGAGCCTTTAGCCAAGCATCTAGTTGAGCGCCACTGTACTAAGCTTGGCATGCCGGTTCCTACTCTGTCTACGCAAGCCATTGCGAAACTCGTCCATTATCCGTGGCCAGGGAATGTTCGCGAATTAGACAATGTAGTACAGCGTGCGTTAATCTTAAGCGAACAAGATATGATCTCTGGTGAGCATATCTTGCTTGAAGGCGTCGATTGGCAGGATGCCAGTGGCCTTCAGCAGCTGGTTGAGGACAATGATGTAGCCACGCCAGAAATCAAACCTATTGCTGAAACGAGTACAGTCAATAAAGTGCCAGTGAGCAGTGAAGGGCTGGGTAATGAACTGAGAGATCAAGAGTACGCGATCATTCTTGAAACCTTAGTCGCGTGTAATGGTCGCCGTAAAGATATGGCAGAAAAACTCGGCATTAGTCCGCGCACTTTGCGTTATAAGCTAGCAAAAATGCGTGATGCTGGAATCGATATCCCAAACTGAGGCTAGATTCGCAGTGTCAGATTTCTGACTGCTGTAGTACGATATCCAGTCAAAATAATGCGTGGCACGTAAATTGCTATGTCAATAATACAGCTAAATAGATGGTCATAATTTTGACTCCTGAGGTGATAAATGAGAATAGATGGCTTACAAGGTGAAATGCAGGCAATGATGGTGGAAGCTGCCAGCGCGCGCCCGACTGCAACCGGCCAGAAGGTCGGTGCAGATTTTGGCAATATGCTGACTCAAGCCATTAATAATGTGAACTCATTGCAAAAGACCTCAGGTGATCTTCAAGCTCGCTTCGATAGTGGTGATCAAAGTGTATCGCTATCTGATGTGATGATTGCTCGTAATAAATCTAGTGTAGCTTTTGAGGCGACGATCCAAATTAGAAATAAATTGGTCGAATCGTACAAAGAGCTGATGAACATGCCGGTATAAGTTGGGTAGTTAAATAGTGGCAGATAATAGTCAAACAACAGATTTAACCGTGAGCGATAGCAATGACCACGCACTCATGGCGGGCTCAGAGCTAGACGGCGAAGGACAAAACCCCGATCTCGGTGAGCGCAGTTCATCGAAATTCGATATGGCGGTGGGAGATCTCGATTTACTTCGTCAGGTTGTGTTAGTCCTTTCTATTTCAATCTGTGTTGCACTGATTGTGATGCTGTTTTTCTGGGTGAAAGAGCCAGAAATGCGGCCACTAGGTGCCTATGAGACCGAAGAGCTGATCCCCGTTCTGGATTACTTAGATCAGCAAAAGATCGCGTACTCCCTTGAAGGTAACACCATTTCTGTGCCTGCGAGTGAGTACAACTCGCTAAAGCTTAATATGGTTCGAGCGGGCTTGAACCAAGAGCGAAACGCCGGTGATGATATTCTCATGCAGGACATGGGCTTTGGTGTCTCTCAGCGTTTAGAGCAAGAGCGTCTTAAATTAAGTCGTGAAAGGCAACTTGCGAAAGCTATCGAACAGATGAAACAGGTACGTAAAGCACAGGTTTTACTGGCCTTACCTAAGCAAAGTGTCTTTGTTCGCCACAATCAAGAAGCGTCAGCTTCTGTATTCCTGACACTAAAAACGGGTACCAATCTTAGGCAGCAAGAGACCGACTCTGTCGTTGATATGGTGGCAAGTGCTGTTCCTGGAATGAAAACCTCACGTATTACGGTAACCGATCAACACGGTAGGCTTTTGAGTTCAGGTTCTCAAGACTCAATATCATCAGCACGCCGTAAAGAGCACGAGTTAGAGCTTAATCAAGAGCAAGCGCTGCGTGAAAAAATTGATTCGGTGCTTATTCCTATTATTGGTTTTGGTAACTATACTGCTCAGGTTGATATTGAGCTCGACTTTAGTGCATTAGAGCAAACGCGAAAGCGCTTTGACCCAAATACTCCCGCAACGCGAAGTGAGTACACGTTAGAAGATTACAACAACGGTAATACTGTGGTGGGTATTCCTGGAGCACTGAGTAACCAGCCTCCTGCCGATGCCTCTATTCCTCAAGATGTCGCTCAAATGAAAGATGGCGCGATAACTGGAAAGGGATCAGTGCATAAAGAGGCGACCAGAAACTTCGAATTAGATACCACCATCAGCCATGAACGTAAACAGAGTGGTACGGTGAATCGTCAGACCGTCTCTGTCGCGATCAAAGACCGTCAATCACTGAACCCCGATACGGGTGAGGTTGTTCACACCCCAATCCCAGCGAGCGAAATTAATGCCATTCGTCAGGTGTTGGTTGGTGCAATTGGTTTTGATGAAAACCGAGGCGATTTACTGAATGTATTAAGCATGCAGTTCGCGCCACAAATTGCGGATGTTATGCCTGAAGTGCCTATTTGGGAGCATCCAAACTTTAACGATTGGATACGTTGGTTCGCCAGTGCATTAGTGATTATTGTGGTGGTGCTGGTACTCGTTCGTCCAGCGATGAAGAAACTTCTTAACCCAGCGGCGGATAACGATGAACAAGCCTACGGCCCTGACGGCATAGCTATTGGTGCCGATGGCGAAACCAGCTTAATTGGGGGGGATATTGAAGGTGGTGAGCTATTTGAATTTGGTTCAAGTATTGATTTACCGAACCTTCATAAAGATGAAGATGTGCTCAAAGCAGTACGTGCACTCGTAACAAATGAACCAGAGCTCGCAGCTCAAGTAGTTAAAAATTGGATGGCAGATGGCTAACGATATAGTTCCACAACAAACTGATGGCGGTGAAGAGCTTGATGCTTCTAGCATGGATATCGCTTCTATTTCCGGCGACGAACGTGCGGCGATCTTACTGCTCAGTTTAAATGAAGAAGATGCTGCGGGTATTATTCGTCACTTAGAGCCAAGGCAGGTTCAGCGTGTGGGTAGTGCCATGACGCGAGCGAGTGATCTATCCCAAGAAAAAGTGGGTACGGTTCACCGCGCTTTCTTAGATGATATTCAGAAGTACACCAACATTGGTATGGGTAGTGAAGATTTCATGCGTAATGCATTAGTGGCTGCATTGGGTGAAGATAAGGCGAATAACTTAGTTGATCAAATTCTGCTTGGAACAGGCTCAAAAGGCTTAGACTCTCTTAAGTGGATGGATCCTCGTCAAGTAGCGAGTATCATTATCAACGAGCACCCTCAGATACAAACCATTGTGTTGTCATATCTCGATGCTGATCAATCGGCTGAGATTTTATCGCAGTTCCCAGAGCGTGTACGCCTAGATCTGATGATGCGTATTGCGAATCTTGAAGAGGTGCAACCTTCGGCATTGGCCGAGTTGAACGAGATCATGGAGAAACAGTTTGCGGGCCAAGCGGGAGCTCAAGCAGCCAAAATTGGTGGCCTGAAAGCTGCAGCTGAGATCATGAACTACATGGACAACAATGTTGAAGGTGTGTTGATGGATCAAATCCGTGATCAAGATGAAGACATGGCAACCCAGATTCAAGATCTTATGTTTGTTTTTGAAAACCTTATTGAAGTTGATGACAAAGGTGTTCAACGATTATTGCGTGATGTACCACAAGACACTCTACAGAAAGCCCTCAAAGGGGCTGATGACGGTCTGCGTGAGAAGATCTTCAAGAACATGTCTAAACGTGCTTCCGATATGATGAGAGACGATATTGAGGCTATGCCGCCTGTGAAAGTCTCTGATGTGGAAGCGGCGCAAAAAGAGATATTGGGCATTGCGAGGAAAATGGCAGACAGTGGTGAGATCATGTTGTCTGGTGTTGCTGACGAGTTCCTTTAAGACAGAGTCTCCATTCAGTTGGGGCTTTTTTTATCTAATCTCGAACGACCGATTGACTCAGTTTAACAGTTTGAATTGACAATACAGTTTGACGCACTCATAGATAGGTACTGATATGTCAGGTGAGAGAAAACGGGGCTTTCTTCGCCCTGAAGAAGATAATACGGTTGCCCAACCTCAGAAATGGGGGCTGCCGGATTATACCTCTGACGTGAGTAAACAAGCCAAAGAAACGGCTTTTAATTACGATCCGAGTTGGATGCCAACGGTTGAAGAAGCCATTGAAGATGAAGAGCTGGTTCTTACTGAAGAACAAATCGAACTGATCAAACAAGGGGCTTATCAGGAAGGGTTGCATCAAGGGCAAGAGGTCGGCTTTAAACAGGGTTATGAAAAAGGCAAAGAAGAAGGGTTTGCCGCAGGTCATGAAGAGGGCAACGAAGCCGGGAAGCTTGAAGGCGTAACCGCTGGTCAAGAGTATATCCAGCAGCAGGTCGCCATCTTTATGGGACTCGCCAACCAGTTCGCTCAACCATTAGAGTTGATGAACACACAAGTTGAGAAGCAACTGGTCGACATGGTACTGACCATGGTCAAAGAAGTGGTGCATGTTGAAGTGCAAACCAACCCACAAATCATCTTAGATACTGTGAAAGAGTCGGTAGAGTCACTGCCAATCTCTGGTCACGCGATCACCTTAAAGCTTAATCCTGAAGACGTTGTGATCATCCGCTCTGCATATGGGGAATCTGAATTGGATTGCCGTAATTGGACGTTAGTTGCTGAGCCTGCACTCAACCGTGGTGATGTCCAAATCGAAGCGGGTGAATCGAGCGTTAACTATCGAATGGAAGAGCGCGTGAAGAACGTGATTCAAAGCTTCTGCGACGCAAATCGTCATCAAGGTCATGCGTAAGTTAGTGAATCGTCTCAGCCAGTACAAGGTCGAAGGGCTAAAATCACGACCAGTTGCCTCCGGTAAATTGGTGCGAGTTGTCGGCTTAACCCTTGAAGCTACGGGCTGTAAAGCGCCGATTGGCAGCTTGTGTTTGGTTGAAACTATGTCTGGTCAGATGGAAGCTGAAGTCGTTGGCTTCTCTGGCGATAACCTATTTTTGATGCCGAGTGAACAAATCACTGGGATCTTACCCGGTGCTCGTGTTACACCATTGACCTCTGAAAGTGGCATTCCTGTTGGGATGGAACTGCTTGGTCGTGTCATCGACGGTGTCGGTAATCCTCTGGATGGGCTAGGCCCAATCTATACCGAGCAACGCGCTTCATTTAACGCAGAGCCTATTAACCCGTTAGCACGTAAACCAATCTCCGAGCCGCTTGATGTTGGCTTAAAGGCGATTAACGGTTTGCTGACCGTGGGTAAAGGGCAACGTATTGGTCTGTTTGCGGGTTCTGGTGTCGGTAAATCCGTGACACTAGGCATGATGACCCGAGGCACAACCGCACAAGTGGTTGTGGTGGGCTTGATCGGTGAACGTGGACGTGAAGTAAAAGAATTTATCGAAGAGATTCTCGGGGAAGATGGTCGTAAACGATCGGTGGTGGTCGCTGCACCTGCAGACTCATCGCCATTGATGCGATTGAAAGGCTGTCAAACGGCATTGACGGTGGCGGAATACTTCCGTGACCAAGGTTTAGATGTTCTGCTTTTGATGGATTCACTGACGCGTTTTGCTCAGGCTCAGCGTGAAATTGCCCTGTCTGTTGGCGAGCCACCAGCAACCAAAGGTTACCCACCTTCTGTGTTTGCTAAGCTTCCTGCGCTAGTGGAGCGTGCAGGTAACGGCAACGATGAGCAAGGTTCAATCACTGCTTTCTTTACCGTGTTAACCGAAGGTGATGACTTACAAGACCCAATCGCTGATGCATCGCGAGCGATTCTTGATGGTCACGTTGTGTTGTCGCGTGAGATGGCCGATGCGGGTCACTACCCTGCGATCGATGTCGAGAAGTCCGTCAGTCGTGTTATGCCTCAAATCACCACCGAAGAGCATCTATTGATGTCAAAAGCGGTCAGGCAAGTGCTGTCTATCTGTCGAAAAAACCAAGATTTGGTTTCGATTGGTGCATACAAGCCGGGTACTGACCCTGCGATTGATAGCGCCTTTACTTTGAAGCCGAAACTGGACGAGTACCTGCAGCAGAAGATGAAAGAAACCGTGTCATACGGCATGTGTGTCAATATGCTCAAGCATGTGTTGGGCGGTTAGGGTGAAGGTTAGTCATGGATAACGCATTAGAGCTCCTGCTCGCGCAAGCCAAAGATCAAGAGAATCAAGCTGTGTTAGCGCTCAACAAAGCCAATGCGGAGCTTCAGGGCTACTATGAACAGGTCGCGCAGATTGAAAAGTATAGATTGGATTACTGCCAGCAACTTGTCGACCGAGGCAAAGAGGGGTTAACGGCGAGTCAATATGGTCACTTGAATCGTTTCTTAACTCAATTAGACGAAACATTATCCAAGCAGAGAGAAGCGGAACACCATTTTAAAAATCAGGTTGATAACTGTCAGGACTACTGGATGGAGCTACGTAAAAAACGAAAATCCTACGAGTGGTTGATGGAAAAAAAGCACAAAGAGAAAGCCAGGCTGCAAGATCAGAGAGAGCAAAAGCAAATGGATGAATTCTCGACGCTGCTATACAGTCGAAAGAAGGTGTGATCCTAAGCCACGTATGACATAGGTGTTATTGAGCGGGCGGTGCTGTTGAGCTGACGGTAATATCTGTGTTTATAGGCATGTTTCTTGCTCGCTTTCTATAAAATTGTGCGTTGTGCCCATTCCGAGCATGAAAAGCACCCGACTTTCTTTTTGTTGCCTGATACCTGGCAGCAAAGCTAGCAGATAGAGCTTATATATATGAATGTTAGTCTTTCCTCAAATTCAGCAACCAACAAAACGTCATCCTTGCAGGACTCCGACTCTTCTGCAAAGGTAGAAGAGTCGGATGAGTCAAAAGGTTTTTTTGAGTCGTTTAAACAAGCGTTTGGCTTTGAAGAAAGTAACGCTAAAGCAACGGTAAATAAAGCTGAAAGTGATACGAAATCTGTTGAAAAACAGACCTCTGCTGAAGCTGAGAGTGAAGAGTCGATTAACGAAACTCACGCCAAGCAAACGGCTGAAGCAATAGCTGACACCACAGTGATAGGAAAAGTCGATGCTCAATCCACTGATACCTTAGACGCTCAGTCGAAAGATCAAGCTTTGTCGAATCCGTCTGATGATAATACCTTGCCATCGACTCAGGGTAAGGCTCCCCCCCAAGGCCAGAAAGATGAGCAAGCTGAAGCCGATAAAACCTCAAATGAAATAACCAATGAATGGAAACGTCAAGGGGCCTCTCAAGCCAATGCGGCGATGAGTGAAGGCAACAAACTACTTGGTCAGTTAGATGAGGCAAACAAAACGTTGAATCAATCGGCGAACGGCAAAGGCTTGCCTCAGCAGCAAACTGCTTTGGATCCTAGCTTGGCGGCCTCAAGGATAGCGATGGGGGCGACGCCAGAAACGACAAAGGCTGGCTCTACTGATGCGCTTCTCAATGCGGGAGTTGGCGTAGCTGCACTGTCTGGCTTAGGTAAGGCTGGTGGTAAAGAAGATTCTAACGACTCGATTTTTGCTCAGCAAATTGCCTCGGCAGCGAGTGTTCAGGGGGTGACAACTGCAGGCTCTGTCCCAACACGAGCTGAAATTCAAGCTGCTCAGCAGGTTCCTTTGCAACTCACTAAAGAGCTAGCAAACGAGCAGGTGGCAGAAAAAGTACAAATGATGATGTCGAAGAATCTTAAAAATTTGGACATCCGGCTCGACCCACCAGAACTGGGGCATATGAAGATTCGAATGACCATGAATAACGACGTGGCGAATGTGCATTTTACGGTGAGTAGCCAGCAGGCGAGAGACGTGATTGAGCAAACCTTACCTCGTTTAAGAGAGATGCTTGCTCAACAAGGCATGCAGCTTACTGATTCGTCCGTTCAACAGCAGAGTGCGGGGCAAGGGCAAGATGGTTACAGTCATGGTGAACAACAATTCGCCGCTCATCGCGCAAATGGTAGTCAAGGTGATGAAAACCTTGATAGCGGCAGTAATCTTGAATTGAATGTCGCATCAAAGCGTGATGGAATCAGTTATTATGCCTAATATCAGGTTTGTAGCAGCGCTTTAGTGGAATAAAAGGAAGTTAGAGGGTGGTATGCCAGAAGAACAAGATCCAACAAAAAAGAAAAGCAAGATCCTAATCATCATTATTGCTGTGGTTGTTTTACTGTTTGGTGTTGGTGGGGCGTTATTTTTTTTCTTAGGGTCAAATGATGGCCCCTCGGAACCTTCATCTCAACCAGAAACTGCTGTGGTCGCGGCAGATACAGTGATGTATGTTAATATTCCTCAGCCTTTCTTGTTTAATGTGACAGGTGATAAAAAAGAACGATTAGTGCAGATCAAAGTACAGTTGATGGTTCGTGATAGTAAGAATGGAGATCTCGCTCGCTATCACTCTCCACTGGCCGAAAGTACCTTACTCGCAACGTTTGCTTCAGCAACGGTTGAGCAGCTACGTTCACCGACAGGGCGCGTAGAGCTGCGTGATAAGGCGACAGAAGATATTAAAGTAACCTTTGGTAAAGTCGTTGGCCAGCCTGTGATTGAAAAAGTGTTATTCACTGATTTTGTAATTCAATAGGTAATTTGTGACCGATTTATTAAGCCAAGATGAAATAGATGCACTATTGCATGGTGTTGATGATGTTGAAGACGTTGAAAATGTCTTAGAAACCGAGATTAACAGTGCGGTCAATTTCGATTTTTCATCTCAAGACCGAATCGTCCGTGGTCGAATGCCGACCCTTGAACTGATTAACGAGCGCTTCGCACGTCATATGCGGATAAGTTTGTTTAATATGCTTCGTAAAACGGCTGAAGTGTCGATCAATGGCGTGCAGATGATGAAATTTGGTGAATACCAAAACACCTTATATGTACCCACCAGTTTAAACATGGTTCGTTTTCGACCGCTAAAAGGCACTGCCCTAATCACTATGGAAGCGCGTCTGGTTTTCATTTTAGTCGAAAACTTTTTTGGTGGTGATGGCCGTTTCCACGCCAAAATTGAAGGCCGTGAATTCACTCCGACCGAAAGGCGGATCATCCAGCTGCTGCTGAAAATCGTATTTGAAGATTATAAAGAAGCTTGGTCTCCAGTGATGGGGGTTGAGTTTGAATACTTGGACGCAGAAGTTAACCCAAGTATGGCGAACATTGTGAGCCCAACCGAAGTGATCGTGGTGAGTTCATTCCATATTGAGGTCGATGGCGGCGGTGGTGACTTCCACGTAGTGATGCCGTATTCCATGGTTGAGCCGATCCGTGAATTGCTCGATGCTGGTGTTCAGTCTGACAAGATGGAAGCCGATGTTCGTTGGAGTACTGCGCTGCGTGATGAGATCATGGATGTGCCCGTTAACTTTCGTGTTAATTTGCTCGAGCAAGATATTTCCCTACGTGATCTGATGGAGCTGCGCCCTGGTGATGTTATCCCAATGAATATGCCAGAGCACGCGACCATGTTTGTCGAAGAACTACCGACCTATCGTGTGAAAATGGGGCGTTCGGGGGAGAAGCTTGCGGTACAAATTTCTGAAAAAATTCAAAGACCGCATGTGGTCAAAACTGATCTTGCTTTTCTAGGTAAAGACTTAATGTCTGAACTGGAAAACAGCGATGATGACGAATAGCAAAATAGATAAAAGTATAGGAATGGGTAATGGAACCTAGTGAAGATCAAAAGCTAGCAGACGAATGGGCTGCTGCACTTGGTGAAGATCCTTTAGCGCCATCAGTGGATGTTGATGATGTGCTCGCGGCACCGCTTGATGAGCTAACTGATTCATCGTCTCCGATTTCTGAAGATGAGCGTCGTAAACTGGATACCATCATGGACATTCCAGTGACTATCTCAATGGAAGTTGGCCGCTCTCAGATCAGCATTCGAAACTTACTTCAGCTCAACCAAGGCTCGGTTGTTGAACTGGACAGAATTGCAGGTGAGTCACTGGATGTGATGGTCAATGGCACCTTGATAGCTCATGGCGAAGTGGTTGTGGTGAATGACAAATTTGGTATTCGTTTGACTGACGTTATCAGCCAAACCGAACGAATTAAGAAGCTGCGTTAATGATCTTTTCGCCTCAACGTTTGATGGGCTTACTGCGTCAAATAACGAATGGCGTTTGTGGAGTCGCAGGCTTATCACGTGCAGTCGTCGGGTTTGGGCTATTGTCGCTGCCTTCTGTCGCTTTAGCTGCGCCTCCTTCTCTTGATTTAGCGACCACTTTTGGGTCGCTAATTTTCGTTATTGCCTTTATCTTATTTATTGCTTGGTTATTGAAGCGAATGCAAGTGCCTGCGATGTCGAACCAACAAGGTTTGGTCATTGTTAGGCAAATCCCTGTTGGGACTAAAGAGCGGATTGTGATCGTGCAAGCGGGAGATGAACAGTTTTTGCTTGGCATTACCACTCAATCGATTCAGCTAATCTCTAAGCTCGATAAACCTATTACTCAGGAGATGCTGGAAAAAAGTACCTTTTCAAGTCAGCTTTCCCAGCTAATCAAAAAAGATGCAAACAAGTAACGGACTTTTGGACCCATCTAACTTTTACCAAAGCGAACCTTTGCGTGTGATGAAAGTAGTGTTGGTCCTACTTATTCTCCTCTGTTCAATCTTATTCAGTGGCTTGGTATTGGCGCAAGCGGAAGATGGCACTGTCATCCCAGCCAATACGGCGGGCTCTGAATCGATTACCTTCAGCACGATGGAAAATGACCAAACCACTTCGCAAACCATGACGACGGGGAGCTTAACCGGTAATGGTGGCGGGATCCCTGCCTTTACCATGACCACCAATGCCAATGGCGGTGAAGACTACTCCGTCAACCTGCAAATCCTCGCTTTAATGACCATGCTTGGCTTCTTGCCAGCGATGGTGATTTTGATGACCTCATTTACCCGCATTGTGGTGGTGATGTCTATCTTGCGGCAGGCGATGGGCCTACAACAAACACCTTCTAACCAAGTGATTATTGGTATTGCGATATTTTTAACCTTCTTCATTATGTCGCCGGTGATCAATCAGGTTAATGAGCAAGCGGTTCAGCCATACCTCAACGAACAAATATCGGCGCGCCAAGCTTTTAATGTAGCACAAGAGCCGATTAAGTCCTTTATGCTGAAGCAGACTCGGATCAAAGATCTTGAGACCTTTGTTGAGATCTCTGGAGCGGAAGTCACTCGCCCGGAAGATGTCTCAATGGCGGTGTTGATTCCGGCGTTTATCACCTCAGAGCTAAAAACAGCGTTTCAGATTGGTTTTATGCTGTTCTTGCCGTTTCTGATCATAGATTTAGTCGTGGCATCGGTATTGATGGCGATGGGTATGATGATGCTGTCACCTATGATTGTATCGCTGCCGTTCAAGCTGATGTTGTTTGTACTCGTTGATGGTTGGAACTTGATACTCTCCACACTCGCCGGCAGTTTTGCCTTGTAGCTGGGGGAATAATGAATCCTGAAATATTCGTAGACTTATTCCGAGACGCACTGTGGATGGTATTGGTCATGGTGTGCGCTATTATCATTCCCAGTTTGTTGATCGGTTTGGTCGTGGCGGTTTTCCAAGCAGCGACCTCTATCAACGAACAAACGTTGAGTTTCTTGCCCCGTTTGATCGTAACGTTATTGGCGTTGATGCTGTTCGCACACTGGATGACTCAGATGATGATGGAGTTCTTTTTCGAGCTCATCGAACGCTTACCGCAAGTGCTGTATTAAACGGTTATGGAGTACCCAACAAGCCTTGTACTAGAGTGGTTAGCCAATTATTTTTGGCCTTACACTCGTATCTCAGCGATGCTGATGGTGATGACAGTAACCGGTGCCCGCTTTGTGTCGCCGCGTATTCGTTTGTATTTAGGTTTGGCGATCACCTTGGCGGTGATGCCAGTGATCCCTGCGGCTCCTAAAGAGATTGAACTGCTGTCTTTTCAAGGTTTCTTAACCGTATTTGAGCAAATCGTGATTGGAGTTGCCATGGGGTTTGTGACTCAGTTTATGATCCAAACCTTTGTCATGCTCGGTCAAATTTTAGGTATGCAATCGAGCTTGGGCTTCGCTTCTATGGTTGACCCTGCAAATGGCCAAAATACGCCAGTCCTTGGTCAGTTGTTTATGATGCTCGCAACCATGTTTTTCTTAGTGACTGATGGCCACTTGAAAATGATGCAGTTGGTGATATTCAGTTTTAAAACTTTACCCATTGGCAGCGGCTCATTAACGGCAGTGGATTATCGAGAGCTTGCCTTGTGGCTCGGCATTATGTTCAAAACGGCGTTAGCGATGTCGTTGTCTGGCATCATCGCGCTACTTACGATTAATCTATCATTTGGTGTCATGACGCGCGCCGCGCCGCAACTGAATATTTTCTCTTTGGGTTTTGCATTTGCACTGCTGGTGGGCTTGCTGCTTTGCTGGTACCTGCTTGGCGGCTTGTTCAGCCACTATGAACTGTTCTGGATACAAGGTGAGCAACAGATGTGTCGTCTAATCCGGTTAGATTGCTAGGAGACAGTAATGGCAGAGTCAGACGGTCAAGAACGTACAGAAGACGCCACGCCCAAACGCTTGCAACAGGCCAAAGAAAAAGGGCAGATTGCAAGGTCAAAAGAGCTGGCATCGGCGTCGGTACTGATAGTCGGCGCGATTGCGTTAATGTGGTTCGGTGAATCGATCGCTAAAGCTTTGTTTGAGGCAATGCAGCGTTTGTTCTCTTTAAGTCGCGACGAGATCTTTGATACCAATAAGCTGCTTGAAATTGCTGGTGGCGCACTGGTGAACCTGTTGTTTCCGCTGTTCCTAATTCTGATCACCTTGTTTGTTGCAGCTGTTATTGGCGCTGCAGGTGTGGGCGGGATTAACTTCTCGATGCAAGCAGCGATGCCGAAGGCATCTAAGCTCAACCCATTGAGTGGCATCAAGCGAATGTTTGGTTTGCAAAGCTGGGTTGAGTTAGTGAAATCTATCTTGAAAGTGGCTTTAGTATCGGGAATGGCGATTTATCTTATTCAGGCTTCCCAGCACGATTTAATGCAGCTGAGTATGGATGTATATCCTCAGAATATCTTCCATGCCTTGGATATCTTGCTTAACTTTATTCTGTTGATCAGCTGCTCATTACTCATTGTGGTCGCCATTGATATCCCATTTCAGATTTGGCAACACGCCGATCAGTTGAAGATGACCAAGCAAGAAGTGAAAGACGAATTCAAAGATACCGAAGGTAAGCCAGAAGTGAAAGGCCGAATTCGTATGCTGCAACGTGAAGCGGCGCAGCGTCGTATGATGGCTGATGTGCCCCAAGCGGATGTGATCGTCACCAACCCGGATCACTTTTCGGTAGCGCTACGTTATAAGCAGGGGCAAGACAAAGCGCCAGTTGTGGTCGCGAAAGGGGTCGATCACATGGCGATGAAGATCCGTGAAATTGCGCGCGCCAATGATATCTACATTGTTCCAGCGCCACCCTTAGCCAGGGCGCTATACCATACCACTGAGTTAGAACAACAAATTCCTGACGGTCTGTTTACCGCTGTCGCTCAAGTGCTTGCCTATGTGTTCCAGCTTAAGCAGTACCGAAAGCGAGGTGGGGAGCGACCAAAACTACAAGATTCTAATATGCCGATCCCTCCAGATTTACGTCATTAGATCAATTGCTTGAGTTGATCATCATCAACCCTGATAATAGCGGCATGACGGCTCATATACTAATTGCAGCTGTGTCGATAAATTGACGCGATATCTTGGTATACTGTTTGCTGTATCAACCCCAAACACCTAAGCCTATAGCAACCCACAAAGCTGAAACCTACGCATTTATTTGCTTAGAGAGACAGCTACAACATAGTGAAACTGTCTAGATTTATGAAATTCACCCTGCCTTTTGCGGACAAGCTACCGAAAATTCCTAACCGTGCCATGCCCGCAATTGGTGCGCCCGTTATGGTGCTTGCAACGCTTGCTATGGTGGTATTGCCTATTCCGGCTTTCTTGTTGGATATGTTCTTCACCTTCAATATTGCCTTGTCGATGGTGGTGCTATTGGTTTCGGTTTATACTCGCAGGCCGTTAGATTTTGCTGCCTTCCCGACCGTACTGCTTATCGCGACCCTGTTGCGATTGGCCCTGAACGTTGCTTCGACACGTGTGGTATTACTCAATGGTCACTTCGGTGGTGACGCGGCAGGTAACGTTATTGAGGCCTTTGGTAGCGTCGTTGTCGGCGGGAACTATGCGGTTGGCTTAGTGGTGTTTTTGATTTTGATGATCATCAACTTCATGGTTGTTACCAAAGGTGCGGGCCGTATCTCAGAAGTGAGCGCACGTTTTACATTGGATGCCTTACCGGGTAAACAGATGGCCATCGATGCCGATTTGAATGCAGGCTTGATTGACCAAGATCAGGCTCGCTTGCGACGCTTTGAAGTGACTAAGGAAGCCGATTTCTACGGTTCAATGGACGGTGCTTCCAAGTTTGTTAAAGGCGATGCGATCGCCGGTATCTTGATCTTATTCATCAATATCATTGGTGGCTTAAGCATTGGTATGGTTCAGTTCGACCTTAGCTTTCGTGAAGCAATTGAAATCTACACACTACTGACTATCGGTGATGGTCTGGTTGCACAAATACCCTCTCTACTTCTGTCTATCGCGGCTGCGATGATGGTAACGCGTCAAAATACCGATGAAGACATGGGACAACAGCTTGTGTTCCAGTTGTTTGATAACCCAAAAGCTTTGATGATCACCGCAGGTATCCTTGGCGTGATGGGAATTGTTCCCGGTATGCCACACTTCTCTTTCTTGAGCCTTGCCATTGCTGCGGGAGCAACGGCTTACTTTATCGACAAAAAGAGCAAGAAAAAAGAGCAAGATAAACACCTTCCAGCCTCTATCGATGCCAATGGAGATGCCCCTACAGCGCAAAAAGAACTGTCTTGGGATGATGTGCAACCTGTTGATATTATTGGTTTAGAAGTGGGTTACCGTTTGATCCCTCTGGTCGATAGAGACCAAGGTGGCGAATTGTTGGAGCGTGTAAAAGGGGTACGTAAAAAGCTATCTCAAGATTTTGGCTTTTTGATCCCAGCAGTACATATCCGCGACAACTTAGAGCTGACTCCAAACAGCTACCGAATTACTTTAATGGGCGTTGCGGTGGGTGAGGCTGAAATCAAGCCTGATATGGAGCTCGCGATCAACCCAGGACAAGTTTACGGCATGATTGATGGCGAGCCAACGATCGATCCCGCTTTTGGCCTTGAAGCTGTTTGGATTCGAGAAGAGCAGCGTGAGCATGCACAAGCTTTAGGCTATACCGTTGTCGATTCCTCTACTGTGCTGGCAACCCATCTCAGCCAACTGTTAACCAACAATGCGTCGCAGCTCATTGGGCATGAAGAAGTTCAGAACCTATTGGAAATGTTAAGCCGCTCAACACCTAGACTAGTCGAAGGCTTTGTCCCTGAGCAACTTCAACTGGGTGTGGTCGTGAAAGTACTACAAAACCTCCTTAATGAAGCCATTCCAATTCGTGATATCCGAACGATAGTGCAAACTTTGTCGGAGTACTCAAGCAAGAGTCAAGAACCTGACATTTTAACAGCTGCAGTTCGAATCTCTTTGAAACGCTTAATTGTCCAAGAAATCAATGGTATAGAGCCGGAACTGCCCGTTATAACCTTGATCCCTGAGCTGGAACAAATATTGCATCAAACTATGCAAGCATCCGGCGGAGAGTCTGCTGGTATTGAACCCGGTTTGGCCGAACGTTTACAGACCTCCCTCAGTCACGCCACACAAGAGCAAGAGCTGAAAGGAGAGCCAGCGGTGTTACTGACTTCTGGGGTATTACGCTCGACTCTGGCGAAGTTCGTGAAAAATACGATTCCAAGCTTGAGAGTACTATCTTACCAAGAGATACCGGACGAAAAGCAGATACGTATAGTACAAGCTGTTGGTAATTAAGCCGCCTAATTAGAACGGACGATCGAATTGAAAATTAAACGATTTTTTGCAAAAGATATGAGAAGTGCTCTGCTCCAAGTTAAGGAAGAACTTGGCTCAGAGGCTGTGATCATGTCTAACAAAAAGGTCGCAGGTGGCGTAGAAATTGTTGCCGCTATTGAGGGCGAATCGAACCAATCGACGGAGAGCTCTAGACCCAATGCCACTCAGCAGCCTGCGCCAAGCCAGTATACGCAAATGGCGGCCTCCATTGCACCGGCAGGACGCCGTCAGTTAGACGATGACAAAGTTAGTCTACAGTCAAGTACTGAAGATGGGCGTTCGATGACCAAGCGTTTTTCGAACATGCTCAAGCAATATAGCCATGGTGCAAGCGAAGAGCCGCAATATCGTGCTGAAAACAAAGACTCACTGTCTGCCTTGCTAAACCGTCAGTCTAGTGGCAACCATCAGCCTCATGGTGAGCAGATCAATAGCAATCAGCAGTCTCTTGGGCATCAGCAACCGCGAAGCCATATCGATTCAGCGTTTGCTCGAGAGTCTGGTTTATCCAAGTTAATTGCTGAAGATCGTAGAATTGAGCGTCCGGCACCTCGCCTAGACCCGACTCGTTATGATCGCGGTCGTGACAGCGCAAAATCCAAAGGTTCAGATACCGAAATGGATACGATGCGTGAGGAGATGGCCTCAATTCGTCGCCTGTTAGAACATCAAGTGTCTGGGTTAATGTGGCAAGAAGTCGAACGTCGTGAACCCCTGAGAGCGATGCTAATCAAGCGCCTTGAACGAATGGGTGTGTCGTCTGAGCTGGCCGACCAGATGGCGTGCTACATCCCTGAAGATACCAAGCCAGCACGTGCATGGAAGGCGTTACTGGCCTTAGTTGCTGACCAAATCGCCGTAACACAAACCGATATTTTGAAACGCGGCGGTATTGTGGCCTTGCTTGGTCCAACTGGTGTCGGTAAAACCACGACCGTTGCAAAGCTTGCGGCTCGCGCTGCGATGGAGTATGGCGCAGACAATGTTGCGCTCGTGACTACGGATACCTACCGAATCGGTGCTCATGAACAGCTATCGATTTATGGTCGAATTATGGGGTGTCCGGTAAGAGTCGCTAAAGATTCCCGTGAATTGGCCGATGTAATATACCAGTTACGTAATCGTCGCCTCATTTTGGTGGATACGGCAGGCATGGGGCAGCGAGATGTTCGCTTATCTGAGCAGCTAGACACCTTGATGCAAGAGAGTGGTTCCGTTATCAATAGTTACCTTGTGCTGCCTGCTACAGCGCAACGCAAAGTGCTGCAAGAAACCATAGAACACTTTAGAAGAATCCCGTTGTCGGGGTGCATCTTGACAAAGCTCGATGAATCGCTAAGTCTTGGTGAATTTATTAGTGTCGTAATACAAAATGCATTACCCGTTGCTTATATAGCAAATGGTCAACGAGTTCCTGAAGATATCGTTATAGCTCAGCCAAAGTATATGATTGCTAAGGCTAATGAGTTATTAGAACAATCAAAAGAGAATGAACCTCATTACTGGAACAGCGATTCTGAAGGGCTCTAGGCGGCGATAAATATGAATGACAATATGATACATGATCAAGCGAGCGGCCTCCGCCGCTTAACCAAACCTTCACTAACAAAAGTTATCGCTGTCACCGGTGGTAAGGGAGGCGTTGGCAAATCTAATGTGACGTTAGGCATGGCAATTTGCATGGCTCGCCAAGGCAAAAAAGTTATGGTATTGGATGCCGACTTAGGGCTCGCTAACGTCGATATCATGCTTGGTATTCGCTCGAAACGAAACCTAGGGCACGTGTTGGCTGGTGAGTGTGAGCTTAAGGATGCAATTGTAGAAGGCCCGCACGGAATCAAGATCATTCCCGCGACGTCTGGTACACAGAGCATGACAGAACTTTCACACGCTCAGCATGCCGGTTTGATTCGCGCATTTGGTACGCTTGAAGATGAGATGGATATCTTATTAGTAGACACCGCTGCGGGTATCTCGGACATGGTGGTCAGCTTCTCAAGAGCGGCGCAAGATGTGGTTGTGGTGGTGTGTGATGAACCGACCTCAATCACCGATGCTTACGCGCTGATTAAGCTTTTGAGCCGAGAACATCAAGTTCAACGGTTTAAAATCGTTGCAAATATGGTCAGAAGTTACCGCGAAGGCAGAGAATTATTTGCAAAGTTGACTTTGGTCACAGAGCGCTTCTTGAATGTGAGCCTCGAACTCGTAGCATGTATTCCTTTAGATGATAAAGTACGTCAATCGGTCAAGAGACAGAAAATTGTAGTTGATGCGTTTCCTCGCTCTCCTGCTGCATTGGCAATCAGCTCATTAGCAAATAAAGCAATAACGTGGCCAATACCCCCCACACCAAGTGGACACTTGGAGTTTTTTTTTGAGAGACTGCTGAATCGTACTGAATTTGTAGAGGAACCATTTGGTGAATAAAGCGCTTACTTACGACCAACATGCTAATCTCAATAGCCAACAGGCTTTTTTTGAGAAGTATACCGTGTTGGTTAAACGTATCGCTCATCACCTGTTGGGGCGATTACCGCCAAATGTATTAGTTGATGACTTAATTCAAGCTGGCATGATTGGTTTGATTGAAGCACAGCGCAATTACGATGGCACCAAAGGCGCAAGCTTTGAAACCTACGCTGGTATTCGAATTCGGGGTGCGATGTTGGATGACATTCGTCGCGGAGATTGGGTACCAAGATCGGTTCATAAAAACAATCGAGAAATCAGTGGTGCAATTGCGGAATTAGAGAGTATTCTCAACCGAGACCCAAGTGATGCCGAAGTGGCAAAGCACATGGACCTCAGTTTAGAACAGTATCACAGTGCTTTAACGGATATTAATTGCTCAAGACTGGTCGGGATCGAAGATTTAGGCGTTTCAGATGACGCAATCTCTCCGAATGAAGACTCTCACGATAACACGCCTTTTCAAGGGGTCGCTGATGAGTATTTCCGACAAGCTTTGATCGATTCGATAAAACAGCTTCCGGAAAGAGAAGGCCTTGTGCTTTCGCTTTATTATGACGAAGAACTCAATTTAAAAGAGATTGGGGAAGTATTAGGCGTTAGTGAATCTCGCGTCAGTCAAATACTGAGCCAATCTATGCAGCGTTTACGCACTAAGTTAAGTGCTTGGACACAGAACGACTAACAACACTGATTTTATTCAGTGGAGGCTAATTTGAACAAAAACATGAAAATTCTCATTGTTGATGATTTTTCAACGATGCGCCGAATTGTTAAAAACCTACTTCGTGATTTAGGTTTCAACAACACTCAAGAAGCAGACGATGGCTTGACCGCATTACCTATGCTGAAAAAAGGCGAATTTGATTTCGTGGTAACCGACTGGAACATGCCTGGCATGCAAGGTATCGATCTACTCAAGCACATTCGTGCAAACGCGGAACTGAAGCACCTTCCAGTGCTAATGATCACAGCTGAAGCGAAACGTGAGCAGATCATCGAAGCTGCGCAATCTGGTGTGAATGGTTACATTGTAAAGCCTTTCACTGCCGCAACTCTGAAAGAGAAACTTGATAAGATTTTTGAGCGCTTATAAACATTAATAATAATCGGTTTTAGGCGCTTCTAGGGAGGCACCAACGTTTAGTTCCAGTTTCTCTTTAACGTTGAAACGCCACAAAAACCTGCGGAGTAAGGCCACATTCAGGATGATTTCATTAGAACAAGCAAAAAAATTAGTAGAGCTGCTTGAAAATGATGAGCAGCAAGACGCTGATTCTCTTGTCAGAAGCATTTATGAAGATAACTTTAATCTTCAAGACAACCCAGTGCTTCAAGAAATAGGCAGTCTGACTCGCGACCTCCATGACTCTCTGACACAATTCAATTTTGACGAGCGCATTCGCGTGATCGCAAATGATGAAATCCCCGATGCTAGGGATCGCCTTCAGTATGTCATTGATAAAACGGAAGTTGCAGCAAACAAGACGATGGACGCTGTCGATCTCTGTATGCCAATAGCAGACAACCTACACGAGTGTTTACTTCAAGTAAGGCCTCAATGGAATGAACTGATGCATGGCCGCATTGAGCTGATACAATTTAAAGCTTTATGTCACCGCATTGATGGATTACTGGTTCAGGTAGAGGGTGATAGCACCGAACTGCGTGGGCAACTGACTGAAATTTTGATGGCTCAGGATTTCCAAGATTTAACTGGGCAGATCATCAGCAAAGTTATTACCTTGGTTAATGAAGTGGAAGGGCGCTTAGTCGAGATTCTCACAGTATTTGGTGCGAATCAGATAAAGCCCACTCCAGAGCGGGAGAAAGCATCGATTGCGCCTGAAGGGCCCATTATGAACCCACAACAGCGTGAAGATGCGGTTGCATCTCAAGATGAAGTCGACGATTTGTTATCCAGTCTTGGATTTTAAAGGTAACGTATGAGCTACGATTTAGACGAAGATATTCTTCAGGACTTTTTAGTCGAGGCAGGGGAGATCTTGGAGCTGCTATCAGAACAGTTGGTAGAGCTTGAGAATAACCCTGAAGACAAAGACCTATTAAATGCTATTTTCCGTGGTTTCCATACAGTTAAAGGTGGTGCTGGTTTTCTAGCATTGACCGAGCTGGTGGATACTTGTCATGGTGCAGAGAATGTATTCGATATTCTACGAAACGGCCAACGCAGCGTAACATCCGGTTTGATGGACACCATGCTCCAGGCTTTAGATACCGTGAATGTACAGTTTCAAGCAGTGCAAGACCAGGTGCCTTTAGTACCCGCTGACCAAGCTTTATTGGATGAGCTTCACCGCCTCTGCAAACCAGAGTCTGCGGATGTGCCAGTGGCAGCTCCATCACCCGTTATCACTGAGTCTATTATTGAAGCACCAGCGGCCCCTGAACTGATTGTCGAAAATTCTATTCTTAGCGCGTCTTCTGTTGATGATATCTCTGAAGATGAATTTGAACGTCTACTGGATGAACTGCATGGTAAGGGCGGTTCACCGACAGCGCCTTCTACCCCAACTTCACCAGCTTCAATACCACCAATTTCAACACTACCACCAATTTCAACACTACCGCCAGCATCCATTGCACCTCAGTCTATCGTTGACAGTGGTGACATCACTGACGATGAATTTGAAAAATTATTAGATGAACTTCATGGAGCGGGTAATAGCCCGACGGCCGCGAGTTCAACGCCTCCAGCTCCGCCAACACCTCCTGCTGCAACCGTTTCGGCGACGTCTGAAGGTGATGATCTCATGACCGACGAAGAGTTCGAAAAGTTATTGGATCAGTTACATGGCTCTGGCAATGGCCCATCGGCCGAAGAGCTAGATGTAGCCACCAAACCTGCGCAAGTGAAGCCTGAGCCTGTTGTGCCGCAAGCCATGCCTAAGCCACAGGCTGCCGCGCCAGTTGCCGTTCAAGCCGAACCGAAACTGAGCGTTCCAGCAAAAGCTGAAGTTAAAGCGCCGGCTAAGAAGCAGCAAGCTGAAGCGACCGTTCGCGTTGATACATCAACACTGGATACCATCATGAACATGGTCGGCGAATTGGTATTGGTACGTAACCGACTTGTCAGTCTTGGTTTAAACAGCAGCGACGAAGAGATGTCGAAAGCGGTATCTAACCTAGATGTCGTCACTGCAGACCTACAAGGTGCAGTAATGAAGACTCGTATGCAGCCGATCAAGAAAGTATTTGGTCGCTTCCCACGAGTGGTTCGTGATCTTGCTCGTAGCTTGAAAAAAGACATCGTTCTTGAAATGCGTGGCGAAGAAACGGATCTGGATAAAAACTTGGTTGAAGCACTGGCTGATCCGCTGATTCACTTGGTGAGAAACTCGGTTGATCATGGCATTGAAATGCCGGAAGACCGCGTTGCAGAGGGCAAATCAAGAACCGGTAAAGTGATTCTGTCGGCTTCTCAAGAGGGTGACCATATTGAACTGGCTATCGTTGATGACGGTGGTGGTATGGACCCAGACAAACTTCGCGCTATCGCGGTTAAACGCGGCCTGATGGATGAAGATGCCGCGTCTCGTCTATCAAATAAAGAATGCTTTAACCTAATTTTTGCGCCTGGCTTCTCAAGTAAAGAGCAAATCTCAGATATTTCTGGGCGAGGGGTCGGAATGGACGTGGTGAAAACTGCAATCAACACCCTCAATGGTTCAATCGATATCGATTCAGAGATGGGTAAAGGCACCAAGATCACCATCAAGGTTCCACTAACGCTAGCGATTCTGCCAACCTTGATGGTTGGTGTTGCGGGTTACCCATTTGCCTTACCTTTGGCTTCTGTCAACGAGATCTTCCACCTAGATTTAAGCCGCACTAACGTCGTTGATGGTCAGTTGACGATTATTGTTCGTGATAAATCAATCCCACTGTTCTACTTGCAAAACTGGCTTGCACCTACTGCTGGTGGTGTGGAGCAACGCAAAGGGCACGGTCATGTTGTGATTGTACAACTGGGTAGCCAACGCGTGGGTTTTGTTGTCGATACGCTTATTGGTCAAGAGGAAGTCGTGATCAAGCCGCTTGATAAACTGCTGCAGGGCACGCCAGGAATGGCAGGGGCGACAATTACAAGTGATGGACACATTGCATTGATTCTAGATGTGCCGGATCTGTTGAAGCAGTACGCAGCTGCGTCAAGAATTTAATTTAAGGATAAATATGGCGATTAAAGTATTAGTCGTTGATGATTCGAGCTTTTTTCGTCGTCGAGTTAGCGAAATCATCAACTCGGAGGCTCGCCTAGAAGTCATCGATGTAGCCGTCAACGGTAAAGAAGCGGTAGAAAAAGCGAAACAGCTTAGACCTGACGTGATCACGATGGACATCGAAATGCCTGTTATGGATGGTATTACCGCCGTCCGTGAAATTATGGCAGCGTCTCCAACGCCTATTTTAATGTTTTCATCACTTACGCATGATGGCGCGAGAGCAACGTTAGATGCATTGGATGCCGGAGCGTTAGACTTTCTACCGAAGAAGTTTGAAGATATTGCACGTAATCGTGACGATGCCGTTGCATTGCTTCAACAGCGCGTGATTCAGATAGCTGCAAAGCGTGTCTTCATGCGCCGAACTCCCGTTTCGCCAAGAGCTACAGCATCGGCTGCGACAACCAGTTCAGCATCGTTACGCCAACCGGTCGTTGGTGTAAGATCGGCAACTGCAACTGCAACTGCAACTGCACCATCGACAGCGACCAAGCCTAGTGCGACATCAAAGGCGAAATTCAGAGCTTCAGGTAAGAAGTATCAACTTACTGCTATTGGCGCCTCGACCGGTGGCCCGGTGGCGCTCCAGAAAATTTTGACGCGCATCCCTGCCCATTACCCACAGCCGATTGTGTTAGTTCAACATATGCCAGCTACCTTCACCGCTGCGTTTGCTAGTCGATTGAACACCTTGTGTAAGATCGAAGTTCGCGAAGCGCAAGACGGTGATGTATTGAAACCGGGAGTGGCTTATCTTGCTCCAGGTGGTAAACAGATGATGGTTGATGGCCGCGCAGGGTCGGCACGGTTAAGAATCATCGATGGCGGTGACCGAATGAACTACAAGCCGTGTGTGGATGTCACCTTCGGCTCTGCTGCGAAGATCTACGGCGATAAAGTCCTGTCTATGATACTGACGGGTATGGGCGCAGATGGCCGAGAAGGTGCGCGCATGTTAAAGGCCGCGGGCTCGACGATTTGGGCACAAGACGAAGAGAGCTGCGTTGTATATGGTATGCCTCAAGCGGTCGCAAAAGCTGGCATTTCTACTGAAGACCTACCCTTAGAGCGTATTGCGGAAAGGATTTTGGTTGAAGTTGGGTTAGCTTAGGTAAATCGAATGATTGTTTGGAGTGTTGCAAATCAAAAAGGTGGTGTTGGAAAAACCACCACCACCGTGACCTTAGCAGGTCTACTTAGCTTGAAAGGGCACCGCGTGTTGTTGGTTGATACAGACCCACATGCCTCACTGACGACTTATCTGGGTTACGACTCAGATACCGTTGAATCAAGTCTGTTTGATCTGTTTCAGCTACGCCAGTTTACCGAGCAGACAGTCAGGCCGCTGACGTTAAAAACGCAAGTTGAAGGCATCGATATCATTCCTGCCCACATGTCATTGGCAACGTTAGACCGTGTGATGGGAAATCGAAGTGGCATGGGGTTGATTTTGAAGCGTGCGTTAGCTGCGTTGAAAGACGACTATGACTATGTGCTTATCGATTGTCCGCCGATCTTGGGTGTGATGATGGTCAACGCACTGGCGGCGAGCGATCGTATCTTGATTCCTGTGCAGACTGAGTTTTTGGCAATGAAGGGCTTAGAGCGAATGATTCGCACTTTGGCCATTATGCAAAAATCACGCAAAACACCGTTTAAGGTGACGATTGTCCCAACCATGTACGACAAGCGAACCAAGGCATCACTACAAACACTGACCCAGCTTAAAGATGACTACCCGAAACAAGTTTGGACATCGGCAGTGCCTATTGATACCAAGTTTAGAGACGCCAGTTTAAAGCGTTTACCTGCCTCTCACTTTGCATCGAGCAGCCGTGGTGTATTTGCTTACAAGCAGCTGCTAATTTATCTAGAGAGGTTGGTGATAAATGAGCGCGAATGAAGAGTTGACGATCGCGGGATCCAGCCTATCCAGTGAACAGGCACTGGATGATTACTTTACCGCATTGTTGGGTGACGACAGCTTAGAAGTGGTTGAGTTTTTTGTTGACGAATTTAGTGATGAGTTATTTTGTACTGCAGAGCCAGAGCCAGAGCCAGAGCCAGAAAGTGCCATCTATTCGACGTATTCTGAGCTACCCGTTGCCGAATTTGAAGCGCCAAATCTTGAGGGTGTCCAAAAGCTGTTGAGTCGCTTAGAAGCGACTAATATCGTTGATGAGCTCGACCTTGATGAGCTGATGGATCAGAACACGCAGAAAATTGCTCAGCAAGCTGACATGCAGATGTTTGATGCTGCCGTTGAGTCTGTTCAAGCGTTGGTTGAGCCAGAAATTCAAGATTGGAATCTTCCCGAAACCGATTTATCGATGACTGTAGAGTCACAAGATCACGCACAGCAAACGGAAGCGCCTTACGTTGAAGACTTTATTGAGCAGTCGCTAATTGAAGCGACGAGAAGTAAAGCGCTTGAGATTGAATCAGGGGCGGAAGCAGAGCCGGACACCCAGCCGGGTGGTGGTGATCAGTTTGCGTCTTGGGAAAACACGGCTCGGAGCGAAGATTTTCAAGTATTGTATTTCGATGTGAACGGTGTGACCTTTGCGGTACCCCTTGATGAGTTGGGCGGGATCCATCGCCTTGAAGCCGTCAATCACATTGTTGGTAAGCCTGGGTGGTATTTAGGCTTGCAAACCAACCGAGATAGCCAGTTAGATGTGGTCGACACTGCTAAATGGGTGATGTCAGAGAAGCTATCAGGTGACGAATACAAAGACAATTATCAGTATATAGTGATGCTTGGCGAAAGCTTGTGGGGGCTTGCGTGCACTGAACTGAAAGGCACTGAGCTGCTCAATACAGAGAAAGTACGTTGGCGAGAAATGGCAGGGAAACGCCCTTGGCTCGCCGGTATGGTAAAAGAAAAAATGTGCGCTTTGATTCATGTCGAAGCATTGATCGTCATGCTAAATGCAGGACTAGATGTAAAAGCATTAAGTTAGCTACAAAGCATTAACTGGCTATAAAGTATCGAATTAATCAGAACGTATCGAGTTAATAACAGTGGTCGATATCGACGGCAAGAGGGTTAAATATGTCTCAAATGAGTGAAGTTGAAGTAAGAAAAGAACAAACCAATGATGAAGTACTTCAATGGGTAACGTTCCAGTTAGAAGAAGAAACTTACGGCATCAATGTGATGCAGGTACGTGAAGTATTGCGTTACAGTGAAATTGCTCCGGTACCGGGTGCGCCAGATTACGTGCTAGGTATTATCAACTTACGTGGCAATGTAGTGACGGTTATCGACACGCGTTCTCGCTTTGGTTTGATGCAAGGTGAAATCACAGATAATACCCGGATCATTGTGATTGAATCTGAACGCCAAGTGATCGGTATCTTAGTTGATAGCGTGGCTGAAGTGGTGTACTTACGTTCTTCTGAAATCGACACGACACCAAGTGTTGGCACGGATGAAAGTGCTAAGTTCATTCAAGGTGTCAGCAACCGTGATGGCAAGCTGCTTATCTTAGTCGATTTAAATAAATTGCTAAGCGAAGACGAATGGGATGAGATGGCTCACCTGTAATGTTTGAAGTGCTTCCTATTAGCCCCATTGCTTTGATTGTCGGAGTCGGGGTTTTTACATTATTTATTATTTTGCTGCTGAGCAAAGTAAAGAGTGCAATCCAAAAGCAGTTGGATCAATCTCGCTTACAAGTTCGTAACTTGGACAAAGAGTTGCAGAAGTCGAGCAAGCAGTTACTTGAAGTCCGTTCTGTTGTGATTGGCCTCGGGCAAAAAGTGACTGAACAGCAAGATCTGATTAAACATCTTAATGAGCGTATTGTTGAGTTGGAGCATGCGGATAACGATGGACGCTTATACACGCGTGCCACCAAAATGGTTCAGCTTGGCGCTGGGATTAACGAGCTGATCGAAGAGTGCGAGCTACCTAAAGCGGAAGCGGAATTGATGATGTCTCTGCAGAATAAACTGGCTGGCAAAGAGAAGATTCCTCCACTGAGAAGCAACCCTTCTTCTTTTGATGAACCATCTGATGCTCACGAGCGAAGAGCTCCCACTCGACGCCGCTAGATTTTGCCCTTACAACAGATTAACGTTCATCGGTTGATCGTCTACGGTTCAAAAAGAAGCTTCGGCTTCTTTTTTATTACGTGGATTTCATTGCTAAATGAAACTTGCAGCAACCATAGTCAAGAGTTGGGCACGCAAACTTGTTAAAAAATCGATAACTTTGTTATGGCTTTTTGATTGTGAAATAACAACTTACCGAATAACTCTGCGTTGTTTTCAGTCTTTTTTCTACTACGTTATCGGCTTCTCATGTAGGCTAGCTACACATCGACGCCTCTGCCTTGTATAAATACTCAGCAACTCGCTGCAAAAATCAGCTCGAATGATCAACACGCCCTAGTATCGACAGCGAATGGTTAAGGAATATATAAACATGTGTAATTTGTGATGCAGCCGTAATCATTTCTTACTGAGTTTGTTGTATCGAAAACGCCTACTCCTGTTTTGTTGCTATCTTCGTGTGCTACTATACGTCCCTAATTTCTCGACTAAATTTATCTATGCTAGACGTCTCTAATTTAACAGCTATTCGTGACGACAGGGTTCTATTTGAATCCTTGTCTTTTCAACTTAAACCCGGTGAGTTGGTACAAGTTGAAGGTCGAAATGGTACTGGGAAAACCACTCTCCTCAGAATCATTACTGGCTTGGGCGATCGTGATGAAGGTTCTATCTCATGGCAAGGTGAGCCGATTGAGTCGAGTCGAGACGTCTATCATCAGAACCTACTGTTTCTTGGGCACCAAACTGGCGTGAAACGCGAGCTGAGTGCCTATGAAAACCTCAGCTTCTATCAGTCGATTCATAGTGGTGGAACCACCAAGGAAGCGCTTTACCAGGCTATGGCTCAAGTCGGTCTCGCTGGACGAGAAGACGTACCAACAGGGCAGCTGTCCGCAGGGCAACAACGTCGAGTGGCACTTGCACGTCTTTGGTTAAGTAAGCAAATGTTATGGATTTTGGATGAACCACTGACTGCTATTGACAAGCAGGGTGTGAAAGTTCTTGAGTCCCTTTTTTCTCAGCATGCAGATAATGGTGGCATAGTGTTATTAACCACACATCAAGACATGTTTGCTGACAGCCCGAAACTAAGAAAAATTAAATTGGGTGAGTAGTATGATCTCTTCAATGACCACGATCATTCAACGTGAGCTGTTGATCGCATTTCGTCGTCAAGCCGATATATTTAACCCTTTGTGGTTTTTTATCATTGTAATTACCCTCTTTCCATTAAGTATCGGTCCTGAGCCTAATCTACTTGCCCGTATTGCTGCGGGTATTGTTTGGGTCGCGGCTTTGCTGGCTGCGTTGCTCTCATTAGAGCGATTATTCCGTGATGATTTTCAAGATGGCGCCCTTGAACAGATGATGTTGATGCCCATTCCATTGCAGTTGGTGGTCTTGTCCAAAGTCATAGCGCACTGGTTGTTGACCGGGTTACCATTAATTTTGATCAGCCCGCTGTTGGCGGTACTGCTATCCTTGAATTTCGATACTTGGTTATCGGTGGTGTTAACGTTATTGATTGGTACGCCTGCATTAAGCTTTATTGGTGCGATTGGCGTGGCTTTAACGGTTGGGCTACAAAAAGGTGGTGTACTGTTGAGCCTACTTATCTTGCCGTTGTATATCCCAATTCTTATTTTTGCGACATCCGCGATTGATGCGGCAGCACTAGGCGTTGCGTATAACGGACAATTAGCCGTACTAGGGGCAATGTTAATGGGGGCAATGACGCTGACCCCATTTGCCATTAGCGCAGCACTGAGAGTGAGTGTGAACTAACCGTTCAGCAGATTTTATCGATTCAGAGTGAACCAATGAGAACTTTCAAACTCATAGAGTCATTGAAAGAGATATCAGACAATTAAATTATAATAATTATAGCTGTAATACCAATCACAGTAAGTGTTCAGAAATAGCTCAGGAAATAAGCTTGAGAACAAGGCAGAATTTTTCGATAAGTAGTGATTCTACAATCAAAAATTCTAACGCAGTTATCGAGCGTTTTAAGCAGCTAGAGGAACCCGTTATTTACTACGATTGGTATGGTAGCTTTAAGTCATATGAAGTAAGAGTGAGATTATAAACATGTGGAAATGGCTCCATCCCTACGCCAAAGCAGAAACCTCTTATCAGCTTGCTGGTAAACTTCTGCCATGGTTTTCTATTCTAGCGTTGTTGTGCTTATCTGTGGGTACGGTATGGGGGCTAGCATTTGCGCCTTCTGACTATCAACAGGGGGATAGCTTTAGAATTATATACATCCATGTTCCGTCTGCCATTTGGTCAATGGGCGTTTATATGTCGATGGCGATTGCGGCCTTTATTGGTTTGGTATGGCAAGTTAGGCTTTCTGATATGGCAGCACTAGCCATGGCTCCCATTGGCGCTGTATTTACCTTTATTGCGCTGTTAACGGGCGCGGTTTGGGGCAAGCCAATGTGGGGGGCTTGGTGGGTGTGGGATGCGCGCTTAACCTCAGAACTGATCCTTCTATTCCTATATTTGGGTGTGATTGCCCTGCACCATGCGTTTGACGATCAAAAAACCGCAGCAAAAGCGGCGGGTATTTTGGCGATTGTCGGTGTCATTAATCTTCCGATCATTCATTTTTCTGTTGAATGGTGGAACACGCTTCATCAAGGTGCCACTATCACCAAATTCGACAAACCTTCTATATCAAATGACATGCTTTGGCCGCTTCTTCTTAACATCTTCGGCTTTGCCTTTTTCTTTGGCGCTGTGACCATGGTGCGTTTCAGAAATGAAATCATTAGCAAAGAGAGTCACCGTCCATGGGTTCGCAAGCTTGCGACCGAAAAAGCATAGTAGGGTAGGTAATTATGTATTTTGAATCTCTGAGTGATTTCTTTGCCATGGGTGGCTACGCGCCATACGTATGGAGTGCATTTGGAATCACATTCCTCGCGATGTTGGTATTACTGGTGGTAAGCGTTAGACGTGGTAAGCAATTACTAAATGAAGTACAAGCAAAGATAGATCGTCAAGCTCGTATCGATGCAGCTAAAAATATGGAGAACACTCTATGAACCCAAGGCGTAAAAAGAGGCTAGGTATTGTTTTAGCCATTTTTATTGGTATCAGTGCGACTGTTGGATTAATGGTCTATGCACTTAACCAGAACATGGATCTGTTCTACACACCCACTGAGTTGGTCAACGGCAAAGATGGTTACAAACCTGAAGTCGGTCAACGTTTACGTATTGGTGGCATGGTGGTTGTCGGTTCTGTAAGCCGCGACACTGAGTCATTGCGTGTTAGCTTCGATTTAGCCGATGTTGGCCCTAAAGTAACAATTTTATACGATGGCATTCTTCCTGATCTTTTCCGTGAAGGCCAAGGTATTGTTGCTCAAGGTGTCCTTAAAGATGCAACGACAATCGAAGCGTTTGAAGTGTTGGCAAAGCATGACGAAGAGTACATGCCGACTGAACTTGCGGAAGCAATGGAGAAAACCCATGAGCCTTTGCAATACACGACTGAACAAAAAGAAGGAAATGCTCAATGATAGCCGAAATCGGCCATTTTGCGATGATCCTGTCCTTGGGGTTAGCACTGCTATTGAGCGTGCTCCCACTGTATGGAGCCGCTCGAAATAACACATTACTGATGAACAGTGCACGACCGTTGTCGTGGGGGATGTTCGGGTTCTTAGCGATTTCGTTCTTTATTCTGTGTTATGCGTTTTACACAAATGATTTTACGATTCAATACGTAGCAAGTAACTCGAACAGTCAGCTTCCTTGGTATTACCGAATTACGGCGGTTTGGGGCGCACACGAAGGCTCATTGCTGTTGTGGGTGCTTATCCAAGCGGGTTGGACCGTTGCCGTCGCGACGTTTAGTCGTGGTATGCCTCAAGAGTCTGTGGCTCGCGTACTGGCGATTATGGGCTTGATTACTGTCGGCTTCCTATTATTTATTATCGTAACGTCTAACCCATTTTTACGCACTCTGCCTTTCTTCCCGGTTGATGGACGCGATTTAAACCCATTATTGCAAGATCCGGGTTTGATTATTCACCCACCAATGCTTTACATGGGTTATGTTGGCTTCTCTGTTGCGTTCTCTTTCGCTATTGCATCTCTAATGAGTGGTCGTTTAGATACGGCTTGGGCTCGTTGGTCACGTCCTTGGACTATCGCAGCTTGGTTATTCCTAACCGTTGGTATCGCACTAGGTTCATGGTGGGCTTACTACGAACTTGGCTGGGGTGGCTGGTGGTTCTGGGATCCAGTAGAAAACGCTTCATTCATGCCTTGGCTGGCTGGTACTGCGTTAATGCACTCACTGGCGGTAACCGAAAAGCGCGGCACATTTAAAGCTTGGACAGTATTGCTGGCTATTTCTGCATTCTCACTCAGCTTATTGGGTACGTTCCTAGTTCGTTCGGGTATCTTAGTGTCTGTTCACGCATTTGCGTCGGATCCGGCTCGCGGTATGTTCATTCTTGGTTTCCTTGTCTTCGTTATCGGTGGCTCACTGCTACTATTTGCGGTGAAAGGCGCAGCGGTTCGTGTGCGTGGTAACTTTGATCTGGTGTCTCGTGAAAACGCACTGCTTGGCAACAACATCTTATTGATGGCTGCTCTAGTGGTGGTGTTAGTAGGTACGCTATTACCACTCGTTCACAAACAGTTAGGCTTGGGCTCGGTCTCTATCGGTGCGCCATTCTTTGACATGCTGTTCTTCTGGTTGATGATTCCGTTCTCGTTCCTGCTTGGTATCGGTCCTCTGATCCGTTGGAAACGCGACAACCTATCTAAGCTAGTGAAACCCATGCTGATTTCAGGCGTATTTTCGCTTGGTCTAAGTGCTCTGATGGTGACACTGCTGGCTGACCGCTTCAGTGGTACTGCGTTTGCTGGTTGGGTCATGGCATTCTGGATCATCTTCATGCACGGCTTTGAGCTGCATGAACGTGCGACTCACCGTCATACCTTCCTCAAAGGTCTCACTAAGCTTCCTCGTAGCCACTGGGCCATGATGTGCGGTCACATCGGTTTAGCGGTAACCGTGATTGGTATTGCGATGGTGCAAAACTACAGCATTGAACGTGATGTACGTTTAGCTCCGGGTGAAAGCTACCAACTTGAAGAGTACAGCTTCGAGTTTACTGGCGTACGTGACAAAGATGGTCCGAACTACGATGGTTATATTGCTGACTTTGAAATTACTAAAGAAGGTCAATACATCAACACGCTTCACGCCGAAAAACGTTTCTACACCACAGCGAAGTCTATGATGACAGAAGCGGCGATTGATCGCGGCGTAACGCGCGACCTTTACATTGCCATGGGTGAGCGTTTAGACGACAACATATCTTGGGCGGTACGTATCTACTACAAACCATTTGTACGTTGGATCTGGGCGGGCTCTTTGATCATGTCAATTGGTGGTGCTATCGCTATCAGTGACCGTCGCTACCGTTTCCGCAAGCCAACAAAAAAATCGGTTGAAGAGCAGGAGGCCTAATGAACAAGAAGATTTTATTTATTCCGCTGCTCGCTTTCATGATTCTTGCGGGGGTATTTGCAACTCAATTGGTAAGAAACCAGTCGGGCGATGATCCTACTAAACTTGAGTCGGTACTAATTGGTAAAACAGTTCCTGAGTTTCGTTTAGAAGATTTAGAGCAACCGGGTAAGCTTCATGATCAAGCGATCTTTAGAGGTGAACCGCTGCTTTTGAACGTGTGGGCGACTTGGTGTCCGACCTGTTATGCCGAGCACTCATACCTAAACAAGCTTTCCGATCAAGGCGTTAAGATTATTGGTCTGAATTATAAAGATGAACGTAACAAAGCCGTGGGTTGGTTAAACGAACTTGGCAATCCTTATCTCATCAGCCTGTTTGACGGCAACGGTATGTTAGGGCTAGATCTTGGTGTGTATGGCGCGCCTGAGACCTTCTTAATTGATGCTCAAGGGGTAGTGCGTTACCGACATGTTGGTGATGTTAACCCGACCAATTGGGCATCGACGCTCGAGCCTATGTATCAAGCCCTGTTGGAGGAAGCGAAATGATTAAAAAGGCATTAGTGACTCTCTTTGCTGCATTCGCCCTTTCTGCGACAGTGAACGCGGTCCCTATCGAGCTTCATGAGTTTGATACGGTTGAACAAGAGCAGCAATTTAAATATTTGAGCAATACCCTCCGTTGCCCGAAATGTCAGAACAATACTATCGGTGATTCAAACTCGGAACTGGCTGTCGATCTTCGTCAAAAGGCATATGAGATGACAAAAGAAGGCAAGTCCGAGCAAGAAATTATCGATTACATGATTGCTCGCTACGGTAACTTTGTAACGTATAACCCACCACTGACCTTAGCGACTGCGGTCCTATGGGTCGGTCCGTTCGCGGTTATTGTGCTGGGTTTTGGCCTGATCATTTTACGAAGCAGAAAGTCTAAATCAAACGTTGTAGAGTCAGGTAAAGACTGGGATGCAGACAAAGAAGCACGTTTACAAGCGTTACTCGACGAAGAGAACGACGGAGATAAGAAGTAATGACTCTATTTTGGATTTCTACAATTGTCCTTTCGTTAGCAGCGATTCTACTTGTTGTTTTGCCTTTTATTAATAAGAAGGTAAACAATGACGAAGCGCTTCGTGATGAGTTGAATAAAGCGTTCTATAAAGATCGTCTGACAGAGCTTGAGGTTGAAACTGAAGAAGGCCTTGTTGATAACCAGCAAGAGTTGATCGCAGATTTGAAGCAATCTTTGCTTGACGATATTCCTACGCAGCAAGAGACCAAGAAGACGCACATTTCTACAATGGGCGTGGTTGTGCCATCGGTGATTCTGGTTCTGGTTGTGAGCTACGGAATGTACTTTAAGTTTGGTGCGTTAGATAAAGTTCAACACTGGCAGGAAGTCAGTGCTAATCTGCCTGAGCTATCTAAAAAGCTGATGTCTGAGGAAGGGGCTTCACTAACGGATGATGAACTTGAAGATCTAACGTTAGCACTGCGTACCCGTCTTCACTATCACCCAGAAGATTCAACGGGCTGGTTGCTGCTTGGTCGTATTGCTTTAGCAAACCGTGATGCGCAAACAGCAATCGACTCGATGGAAAGAGCCTTCAAACTTGAGCCGAATAATGAAGATGTGCAGTTAGGCTTTGCTCAAGCGCTTATGCTGTCACCTGACGAGACAGAACAGAACCAAGCTCGCTTGATCTTAAGCCGTTTGATTCAAAACGATTACGTTGATCTGCGTGTATTCTCTTTGCTAGCGTTTGATGCCTTCGAGCGTCAAGATTACGCGGGTGCCGTTAAGTACTGGAGGGTCATGCAACAGATGATTGGACCACAAGACAGTCGTTATGAAATGTTGTCACGCAGTATTGAAAGTGCGCAGCAGAAAATGGGTAATGTCATGGGGGCTGATCAAAGTAAGAGTGTTGCAGTAACACTTGAACTTGCAGCGGATGTTAATGCGGATCCTAAGTCTGTGCTGGTTGTTTCAGTGCACAGAGCCGATGGTTCACCAATGCCTGTTGCAGCGGCTCGCTACCCATTAGGCACTTTCCCTCGTACGGTTGTGCTCGATGATGGCAACAGCATGCTAGAGGGACAAGAGCTGTCTAGCCTTGAGACTTTGATGGTAAGAGCTAGACTTGATACTGATGGCAACGTGTCAACTCGCGGTGGAGATTGGTACGGCGAGAGTGAAGTGGTTAAATTAGGTTCTCCAGTGACCATTAATATCAATAAGCAATATTGATAATAATCATCACCTTGCATAGGCGTTAGCTATTCCTGTTTAGCAATAAACGGTATAAACTTACGCAAACAATTGAGGCCAGCGATTGCTGGCCTTTTTTATGATGTCAAATCCTTATGGACAAGGTGATATGGCTGTTAGTGTTTTAAGACTCTCAAGTTTACTTTTCATTGCAAGCTTTGGCATGGGCTGTTCCAGCGTGCCCGAAGAGGACGGCAACGAAGAGAACCAAGCAAGTTATGAATATGCCGAGGAAGGGCACCCCAATGATCCCTTTGAGGGCTTTAACCGGGCAATGTGGGATCTCAATTATGAATACCTAGATCCTTATCTGGTTCGTCCGGTTTCTCTTGCCTATGTTGACTATACGCCAGTTCCTATTCGCACGGGCATCTCCAACTTTCTATCCAACCTAGATGAGCCCTCTAGTATGCTGAACAACCTCATTATGGGCAACGGCAATAAAGCGCTCGACCACTTCAATCGATTTTGGATTAACTCAACCTTTGGCTTACTGGGCTTGCTTGATATCGCGACCGAAGCGGGCATCACCAAATACGATGACAAGTCGTTTTCTGATGCAATTGGCCACTATGGGGTAGGGAATGGCCCTTACTTTGTGGTGCCGGGGTATGGGCCGCTGACCACGCGTGAATTGACGGAAACCGTCGATGGTATGTATGTCCCACTGTCGTTTTTGAACTTCTGGGCTAGTGCTGGAAAGTGGGCATTTGAAGGGATGGAGACGCGTGCTCAGTTAGTCTCGCAAGAAGCTTTGTTGGATGACTCGCCTGACCCATACGCCTTGACTCGTGATGTGTATATTCAGCGTCGTGACTTCAAAGCTGAGATCGAGCCTGAAGAGGTCGACCTTGAAGAAGAAGACTTCATTGATGGCTATTTAGAAGACTACTAACGACAGTGAATCACCGATAGACCAGGCTCGATGCCGGGAGTTTAATGTAGGATTTTTATGTAAGGAGCTCGATGTCAGTAGAACATCGAGCTTTTTTCAGGTTCATCGCGGATTAACGGGAACTAAAAACAAAAACTACCGTTTTCATGCCGAATCATACTTTCCTATCTTCATTCTGGGAAGGCTTTCAAATAGTAAAGTCTCACCAGACAGCATCACTTATTACCCTGACTCTTAAACCTAACTCTGAGGCTAAATGCCTTTGTGGTCTTGAAGCCGAAGCCATCCATGAGTATCAATGGCTCCATGTGAAGGAGGCCATGTTACTCGGTGTTCCTGTTGAACTTTCCGTTCAAACACGAAGGATTAAGTGTCGTAACTGCGGTATAAAAACAGAGTCGCTATCTTGGTTAGAGCCTTATGTTCGTATAACGAAGCGCCTAAAAAGCTATATAGAACAACTTTTACCCCTTCTTCCCATTAAACATATTTCTCAGCTAACTAGCGTTCATTGGCACACCATTAAAGAGATAGATAAACGCCGACTTAGACAAGTGGTACCGCCAGTGAAATGGGTGGGACTAAGACAACTCGTCATGGATGAGTTCGCCATCTTTAAAGGACATCGGTATGCCACTGTCATCGCTGATGCTAAGATTCACCAAGTCATTTGGATAAGGTTAGGGCGTAGCCGCAAGGACATACGACCGTTCTTCGAGCAGTTAAGTAAGCATGGCAATAATATCGAGGCGGTCGCGATGGACATGAATACGGCTTTGACCTTGAAGTTCAAGCGCACTGCCCGAACGCAAAAATCGTTTACGACTTGTTCCATGTTGTCGCTAAATTCGGTCGTGAAGTGATGGATAGAGTCAGAGTCGACAAAGCCAACAAACTCAAGCAAGATAAAAAAGCGAGACAATGGGTCAAGCGCTCACGCTGGGTACTGCTGAAGAACAGAGGTAATTAAAAGGTTCATCGCGGCTTTCCCCGGAAAGCCGCGATGAACCATAAAAAAGGGTCGCATAATGCGACCCTTTGGGATTTATCACTTAGCTTATATTAGAAGCTGTAGCTATATTGAAGACCAGCTAAGAAAGCGTCTGCTCTAGTTGTTGCTGTTAGTGCACTTCCTAATGGATCGATTTCCGTAACATCAGCATCTTTACCCATTAGGTAAGTGAAACCGAAGTCAATAGTGTGGTGTTTCTCGAATGCATAGCTCACACCAGCAGAGAACCATTGACGGTCTGAATCTGGTACAGAAATAGATTTTTTCTCATTTTGCGCCGCTGTATCGTACATATAACCGGCACGTAGTGTCCACGAATCGTCTAGGAAATATGTACCACCAATGGCATAATGCCAGCCATCTTGCCATTCGTAGTTGTTAAGTGTTGTCCCACCAGAGGTGTTCAGCTCATCAAATACACTCCAACCGATCCATTGAACAGAGTAGTGAACTGCAAATTTGGTATCTTTGATCTCGTGGTAACCAGAAAATTCAGCCATGCTAGGTAAAGGCATTAGAAGTTTTTGGTCACTAATATCTTGATCCAAGTAGATCATATCGCCTTCCGCTTCAATTTCTGGACTGTAGTGGTAAGACAGTCCAAAACGGTTACGTTCGTCTAGCTCGAATACCGCACCCACATTCCAACCAAAACCGATACCGTCAGCATCGACATCTAGGCCTTTCTTGGGAACGACTCCTGGAAATGCAATTTCTGAACCAGTCTCTCGGATTAGTTTGCCACTGCCTTGAATAATATCTAAACCTGCACCCACAGACCATTGATCATTGATACGGTATGACGCTGCTAATGCATAGTTTATGCTCTTAACTTCAGTCGTTCCACCAAATTGTTTAGCCGTCAAGCCAATAGGTGTTGAACCGCCAAAGTCATCATCGAAATTGTTAGTAGTACCAAAGTTTGAATAGATGCCTGCACCAAATGCCCATTTATCATTTAAACGGTGAACGTAATAAATGTTTGGAACGGGTGTGCCGCTACCGTTGCTTGCATCGTCAACAGAGCTGCCAGCATACTCGATATCTGAAACTGAAATATCAGTATCAATGTAGTTTACACCAACTGAAAATTCAGATGAGTCAAATAGAGACATTGCTGCAGCATTACGAGCCATTACTGACGCATTATCTGCGATTACTGCATCACCAGCAGCTGCTCGTCCAAGACCAGTTGCTGATTGTGAGTTAAGTTGGAAGCCTGCTGCTGCTGCTTGTGTAGAAGCAAGAGAAGCAGAAGCTATAGTGACTGCGAGAAGAGATTTTTTAAACAGACGCGAATTGTTCATAGTTGCTTTTTCCTTTTTTGTCATATTCGCCTCTAGATGGGCAATATATTTGAGCCACTGCTCAATGGGGGCTGATCCTAGTCGGAAGTATACGATATACAAATCCGACCATTGGTGATTTTGAGTGGAAAATTATGGAAATGACGTCTATCTGGCAGGAAAATGGTGCTAAATGCTCTTTTTTAGAGTTTTGACTCTAGTGATATTGATGTGATGAATGGTTTTCTGGTGGATTTATAAATTAAGCCCAGCAATATCAACAGTATACTTGCTGGGCTTGTTGTCACGGAATTTTTAGAGCGAATTAGCCCATGGGTTTAATCATTTTTGTTAGTTTTTCGGCGATTTTAGACACATTCTCATCTTTTTCACCGACTAAGATTAGGCTGCTATGATCAAGGGGAGTGACTGAGCCAGACATCCCTTGTTCATCAAAATGAACGGGTTTATCCGTTGCAATGCCCGTTAAAAATAGCGTGACCTTGCCTTTCTCGCCTTGGAATACCATATGCACAGCATTGGATTGCCCAAAACCACAGTGATTTAAGTAATACACATGGTAAGGGAATGGTTGATCAAACTGGAAGGCAAACGGAATCATTTTGGCATTGATCTGCTGAGCGGTCACTTTCTCATCTAAAGCACTGACAAAACTCTTTTCATCAACAACGTGCTGCATTGCGGTGTCAGCTAAGCTGGCTTGTGCTGGCGATACCAACGCATTTCCCCAGTTGATTTGCCCGACCAGTAAGCCTGCGACGAACGCCACTGAAGCCGCCATAGCCATGGCACGCCGAGCAAACGTCGGTTTGATGGTTTTGCTCTCTTCGTTAGAGGTCTGATTGAATAGAATACGATCAGCCAGATCATCTGGCACATCCACATTCATCGCTGAGTGGATCTGTTTATCGAGCGAGAGTACATCGTCTAAGAAATGACGGTTGGCTTCACTGTTTGTTGCCGCATCTATAATGTCTTGCGTACGCTGTTTAGGTTCCGACAATACACGGCGACGAAATTCCAAATCATCCATTATGTTGCCCCCTCTCTGCCTCTTCTGTGTCCAACATCTCTTTCAACTGATTTCGAGCTCTGAATAAACGGGTCATCACCGTATTCTTGTTAAGATCGAGAATATCAGCGATTTCATCACCACTAAAACCACCAATCACTTGTAGGAAGAGAGGTTCACGGTAATCGATTTCAAGTTTCATGATCTGGTTTTGTAACCATTGGTGTTGATGGTGCGGATCATCACTGATACTGGCATCGTTACCATGATCGTCGATATCAACCAGGTCAAACTGTTTGCGTTCAAAACGCCGAGCATTCTCGCGTCTCAAGATCGTGATCAGCCAAGATTTAGCGGCTTTTTCATCTTGAAGGCTATCGAGTGACTTCCATGCTCGAAGGCAAGTTTCCTGCACTAAATCTTCGGCAATGGTTTTGTCTTTGCATAACCAATAGGCATAGCGAAACAGGTCACGATGATAGGCGCGTACAAGTGCTTCATATTTTCTTTGTTTGTCCATATCAGAGTTGACCGGACGCTTGGCTTTTTTCTTTCCAAACATTTCAATTATTGACACACGAGCCTCCATATTGCTCTGCGTATAATGGTTTTCTATACGTTGTGTTTTGTTGTGATCTTCGGTTTTGTTATTCGGGCCAACGATAGGCAGGAAATCGTAAAATCACATTAAAATTGATCTACTTCAAAATTTAACCCTTCGAACAAGTTATAGTACACCCTGTCGTCTAGTTAGTCATTCGTGGCTAGCATGTTGAGCAAGACGGCACTTCCTTTTGAAGGCTGACTTTACTTTCTCCTAATCAGGAAACTGATTATTTTCAATTGGCGTTACGTTAATTGCTTTATATATTCCGACCACACAGTTTTGTGTGGTTTTTTTTTGCCACAAGCTTTTTGCCGTAACAAAACATCCCCGTTCACGCCACAGCAATACTCTGGTTTAGCGACCAATTTTTCGGTCATAGCTTGTTATAGCTGTCGTTTGTTATAGCTGTCGTTTGTTATAGCTTTGGTTTGTTATAGCTATAGTTTGTTATAGCTATAGTTTGTTATAACCATGGCTTGTTATAGGCATAGTTCTTTATAGTCTAAGTTATTATGGTCTAATTTTTTAGCGTCTAAGCTCTTAGAGGATAGCTTCTAACTATCACTTGTTCCCTCCAAAAGGTTTCGCTGAATAACCATTTCTATTGCCTGCGGTAAGCAACGCGTATCACGTTTATTTAAACACCCGTTTGATTTAATTAACAATTCATTTACAATACTTCAGGTCAGACCTCTTAACTTTAAGGAGAAACCATGGGCAAACAGGAAGTCAAAACGCGTTCTGGAGAACGTGTGGCCGTTGTTGCTGGATTACGAACCCCATTCGCTCGTCAGAGCACCGAATTTAGTCAAGTGCCTGCGGTTGACCTAGGCAAAATGGTTGTCAGTGAAATGCTTGCAAGAACGGATGTCGATCCTGCGCTGATTGAACAAGTTGTGTTCGGCCAAGTTGTGCAAATGTCGGAAGCGCCGAACATTGCACGTGAGATTGTGTTAGGCACTGGCATGGACATCAATACCGATGCCTACAGTGTGACGCGAGCGTGCGCGACCAGTTTTCAAGCGGCTGTCAACGTAACAGAGAGCATTATGGCTGGCACGATTGATGTGGGTATTGCCGGCGGTGCGGATTCTTCTTCGGTATTGCCGATTGGTGTTTCGAAAAAGTTAGCGGCAAACCTATTAGCGTTGAGCAAAACCAAAACCATGGGTCAAAAACTCAAGATTCTTAAAACGCTTTCAGTGAAGGACTTGATGCCAGTACCGCCAGCCGTTGCTGAATACTCGACGGGTTTATCTATGGGGCAAACGGCCGAGCAGATGGCCAAGACCCACGGTATTACGCGTGAAGATCAAGATGCACTGGCCCACCGTTCTCACTCTCTGGCTTCTCAAGCATGGAAAGAGGGCAAAATAAAAGACGAAGTGATGACGGCATTCCCTGCGCCTTATAAAAAGTACTTAGCTGAAGACAATAACATTCGCCATGACTCAACGGTTGAAGGCTACGCGAAATTACGCCCAGCATTTGATAGAAAATACGGCAGCGTCACGGCAGCCAATGCAACGCCGTTGACCGATGGCGGTGCAGCGATAATGTTGATGCGCGAAGGCAAGGCCGAAGAGCTAGGCTTAGAGGTGCTTGGCTATATTCGTGGCTACGCATTCTCCGCCATTGGTGTTGAAACCGATATGTTGATGGGCCCGACGTACGCGACCTCGCAAGTTTTGAAAAATACCGGTTTAGAACTGTCCGACCTAACCCTTATCGAGATGCATGAAGCCTTTGCCGCTCAAGTGTTGGCGAATGTAAAAATGTTTGCCAGCGATGAGTTTGCTCAGAAAAATCTTGGCCGAGATAAAGCGATCGGGGAGATTGATATGGATAAGTTTAACGTGCTAGGTAGCTCAATTGCTTATGGGCACCCGTTCGCAGCGACGGGCGCGCGCATGATGACTCAAACATTACGTGAATTAAAACGTCGCGGTGGCGGCTTGGCACTGAACACCGCTTGTGCGGCTGGTGGTTTAGGTGCAGCAATGATCTTGGAGGTAGAATAATGTCTACGACTCTTGATGCAACAACAGAAAAAGAGATAGTCACTAACGCGGAGCCAACTCCAGTGACTGAAGCACCGAAAAAGAAAGCGACCGCATTCTCTCTTAACATCGATGACCAAGACATTGCTTGGCTAGCGATTGATGTACCGGGCGAGAAAATGAACACGCTACAAGCGGCTTTTGCTGAAGAAATGAAAGCGATCTTTGAACAGCTAAAAGAAAAACAAAGCCGCGTTAAAGGCCTAATTGTTCACTCTCTTAAGCCAGATAACTTTATCGCGGGTGCAGACGTTCGAATGCTGGATGCGTGTAAAACTGCTGATGAAGCACAATCTCTAGCACGACAAGGGCAGGAGATGTTCCAAGCGCTGTCAGACTTACCTTTCCCAGTGGTCGCAGCCATTCATGGTCCATGTTTAGGTGGTGGTTTAGAGCTTGCTCTAGCATGTGATTACCGCGTATGTAGCGATTCAGATAAGACGCGCCTTGGTTTGCCTGAAGTTCAGCTAGGTTTACTACCAGGTTCTGGTGGTACACAACGTCTGCCTCGTTTAATTGGTTTGCTGCCATCTCTCGACCTGATTCTTACTGGTAAGCAGCTGCGCGCTAAGAAAGCGAAATCGCTTGGTGTTGTAGATGCTTGTGTCCCAGATACGATTTTGCTTGAAGTAGCGAAAAGCTATGTTGAGAAGAATACTGGCAGCAAAAAAGGTAAGCGTCTTGCTTCTAAGAGCCAAGCATCTACTAAAGAGAAACTTATCTCTCGCAACAGCGTTGGTCGTAAAGTGATTTTTGAACAAGCTGCCAAGAAGACCAATCAGAAAACTCGTGGTAACTACCCAGCAGCTGACGCGATTCTGGATGTGATTCGCTACGGTCTAGAAAACGGCTTTGAAAAAGGTCTTCAGTACGAAGCGAAGCGTTTCTCTGAGTTAGTAATGACTTCTGAGTCAAAAGCACTTCGTTCTATCTTCTTTGCAACCACTGAAATGAAGAAAGAACACGGTGCAGATGCAGAACCGAAAGCGGTTAAGCGCGTTGGTGTGCTTGGCGGTGGCCTTATGGGCGCAGGTATCAGCCATGTCAGTGTAGCTAAAGCAAAGGTACCAGTGCGAATTAAAGACGTATCCAATGAAGGTGTGTTGAACGCGCTTAACTACAACTACAAGTTATTCGATAAGCAGCGTAAGCGTCGTATTCTGAGCCGTGCTGGCCTAGAAAGTAAGATGCTTCAACTTTCTGGTGGTATCGACTTTACCAGTTTTAATCATACCGATGTGGTGATTGAAGCTGTCTTTGAAGATCTCGATCTTAAGCAGTCGATGGTTACCGATATTGAAGCCAACGCCAAGCCAGAGACTATCTTCGCGACGAATACTTCATCACTGCCAATCCATAAGATTGCAGAGAAGGCACAGCGCCCAGAAAATGTGGTTGGTCTTCACTACTTCAGCCCAGCAGAGAAAATGCCGCTAGTTGAGGTTATCCCTCATGAAACAACCTCAGAAGAGACGATCTCGACGGTGGTTGCATTAGCGAAGAAGCAAGGCAAAACGCCGATTGTGGTTAAAGATACGGCGGGTTTCTATGTAAACCGTATTCTTGCTCCATATATGAATGAAGCGGCACATCTGCTACTAGCGAATGAGCCGATTGAAAAACTGGATAGTGCACTGCTAGATTTTGGTTTCCCGGTTGGCCCAATTACCTTGCTAGATGAGGTGGGGGTGGATATCGGTGCTAAGATCATTCCGATTCTGGTCAATGAATTAGGCGTTCGTTTCCAAGGTCCGGATGTGTTTGACATCCTTTTGAACGACAATCGTAAAGGTCGTAAGAGTGGTAAAGGTTTCTACACTTACAAAGGGAAGAAGAAGGAAGTCGATAAGTCAGTTTACAAACTGCTTAAGCTGCAACCTGAGCCTAAATTGAGCGATAACGATATCGCGATGCGCTGTGTGTTACCTATGTTGAATGAAGCGGTTCGTTGTCTCGACGACGGTATTATTCGCAGCCCTCGTGATGGTGATATCGGCGCGATTTTCGGTATCGGTTTCCCGCCATTTTTAGGTGGTCCGTTCCGTTATATGGATCAAATCGGCATTAAGTCATTGGTTGAGATGATGAACGACTTTGCGAAGAAGTACGGTGATCGTTTTGCGCCATGTGATGGCCTACTGACACGTGCTGGCTTGGGCGAGTCTTTTTATAAGTAACTCTCTGGCTTACTGATTTCGAAGCTCGTATCAGGCAATTGATGCGGGCTATATTTTTTATGGGAACTGGCGAAAGGAGGGAGATTCCCGATTCAGTCGTTCCATTCCCCTTCTCGGAAATGACGATCGAGAGATAAAAGTAAGCTATTGTGCTGCATTCAATAAAAAGGTTGATGCTTTCACATCAACCTTTTTTATTGCAGCTTTATCAGCCTAGCTCGCAGTCTTTCGGGCGCAACTGAAATTCATCAATCGAGCCAATCTCGATACCTGCTGATAGCTTCTTCGCTTCATCATGTGTATTGCCTTGAGCATGCATAATCAGGCGATTGGCAGTACGTGGTTTGAGTTGGTTGACCACAAAGCGCATCATATCAGAGCGAGTGAGCCCTTTGAGCTCCTCTAACACATGCTCTCTTTGGTTAAATTCAACATCCTTATTGCCTATTGCAACCCATAAACGCTGAGCACGCCCGCGCAAGGTGGTATCTGGCGTTGAGATCTGATTCCACAGGCCGCGTTTACTGCTGTGCCACTGGTAATCGTTAAGCTCTAACAACACCATGTAAAAGGCATTGAGGAACTCATCGATTGAGGCCAGTAAGTCTGCTGGTGCCGCGTTGGGAGATTGCACGTAAAGGACGACCCCCGGGTGGCGGTTAAGCGGCATATTCCCTGTACCCACCATATAACCTAACTGTTGCTTAGTACGTATTTCGTGGAAGAAAGTGGCCGACATCAGGTGATTGGCGAGGGAGTAAAGCGCCACGCTTTTCGTCGATACATCCGGACATTGGTAGTAGACCACGATAGCAGAATCATCTTGGTTGCATTTTACCTCACGCTGGAAGCTGCCATTTTCACCCAGCATAATTAACGGACGAAGTGACTCTTCATAGGCTTGATCTTGAACACGAAGGGCATCTTTTAACGTTTCAGCCATCTTGTGAGCATCGACTTTTTTCCAGTCACCGTACACAAACATCTCAACATGAAGCTCAGCCAATATCGATTGAACAAATGAGGGCAATTCATCGACTTCTATGGTCTCCAACGCCTCAATGAGCACGGCATAGGGAGGGTTATTTGGCTGTAATATCCCCGTCATCGCATTAAACAGCTGTGAAATAGGACGATCTTGCGAGGCATTGTTCCAGCTTCTTAGCAATTGCTGCTTGATCGTTTCGAAGCGTGATAGATTAAAATCACGCGCTTGAAAGCGTTCAAGGATCATATTGAGTAGCTGTGGCTGTTTCTCGCTGAACCCTGAAAGCGTTAGTGTTACGCCGCCTTGGTGGGTATACATGTTGTAGCCCATACCCGCAATTTCAGCCTGATAAGTCTCTTGTTCGAGCGATTCTAAAAACATTTCGACACATAAGCGTGTTTTGACAATGTTTCTAGGGCTGGCTACTGAGTGTGGGCTATCGATGGCGATGTACACTACACCTTTTGGCACTCTAAATTGATGGTCCTGTAGGTGCCATAACTTAAAGCCATCTAATTCTTGTAACAGCTGTGGCTGCTCGGCATCATCTTCGAGCTGTGCTGGCTCTAAGTGATAGCATATAAAGGGGTTTTTATCGGGCAGTTCAAACTGCCAACCGGGATTAATACATTGGAACGATTGCGTTTGCTCAGGCGTAAAAGGGGTAACTGAGTAGGGTGTAAAGTACCACTTGGCTTGCTTGTCATATTCAAACCCTTGGGCAATGATGGTCGCCCTCATATTACTGACGGCGAAATAGGGCAGCAAAGATCGTTGCAGTGCTTCATCGAAATGCGACATTTTATAGTCGCCATACACTACGTCTTGCTCTTGGTAGTGCTGCATGTTGATCACCAGATGGCTGACCACATCAAGCGGCCTTGCGGGTTCTTGAAAACGGAACGCCGATTCTAAAACCGCCCGTTTTTCTAGGTAGCGCCACTCTTCAATACCTTGTTGCTCGATGAGTTTGATGTACTGGAACACCGCTTGGATAATGTGATCGGTGTTGGTTAAACCTGCGATGGTTAATGAGCAACTGACCGTAAAATCACGGTAGTTACTGCCGCTTGCGCCACCGCCAGCGGAGAGCGAGGTGATCCAGCCTTTCTCTTTGAGCTGCATCATCAAGCTGCCAACACCTTCGTACCCTAAAAGATGCGCAAAGAATGACAGTGGCTTAATGCCGTAATGCTCATCCATGCTAGGCATTGGGAAGGTTAAGATAAGTTTTCGCACTTCTTTTATTGGCTCAACGTGGACTTGCACGCCAGTACTCAATGCACCCGCGATAGGCATCGTTACTTTTTTGCCTTGCAGGTCATGGTTGGGAATGGCATCAAAGAGCTGTTCTACCCAAGCTTGCATCTCATCTAAAGATTGGTTGCCTGAAAGCACTGCCGTCATAAGATCAGCAGAGTATTGCTGTTGATGGAAGGATAAAATTTCTTGTCGAATCGTGGCTCCGTTCCTGTCACCCAATGTCTCGAGATTACCCACTGAAAACTTCGAAAATGGGTGGTTGTGATTGACCAGCTCTTTGGTCACTTGGTACAAACGTCGCGAATCGTCGTTGAGTTTCATTTTGTATTCTGAATCAACGGCTTGGCGCTCTTTATCTAATGCTTCTTCATTGAATAGGGGAGCGGTGAAAAATTGGCTGAAGCGATCGAGTGCTGTTTCAAAGGCATTCAATTCGACGTCAAAAAAGAAACAGGTATGCTCGGTGCCTGTCCAAGCGTTGTTGCTTCCACCATGCTGGCTGATGAAACTTTGAAATCCCCCGATCTTTGGATATTTTTCAGTGCCCAAAAATAGCATATGCTCTAGGTAGTGAGCTAAACCTTCTCGGTCTTCTGGATCATCAAAATGCCCGACATTGACGGCTAATGCAGCCGCTGCTTTTTGAGCATTTTCGTCCTGAACTAACAGTACGCGTAACCCATTATTTAAGGTTAGGTAGCGGTATTGATGTTCATCATTTGGGCTTAAGTGCACGGGGCATCTCCAGAGAAGGGGGTTTATAAATTATGTACCCGATGGTTCGACGTGCAAACCTTGTGATCATATTTTGGGATATAAAGGGCTTTTTGGCGATGTCTAAATCACTTTTATCGATTTTTATCAGTAATTTATTTTCTTTTAATAGGATTGTTAAGAAAGTCGAAGTCTTTGGCAAGTGACTTGATATAATTATTAATATTGATTGCGGTTTCTTAAAGTTGGAAGCCAAACCTAAGTGGCGTATCGCAGAGATATTGGCTATATCGACCTTTGACATGCTACGTAAACAGGATTGAACATGAAAATATTTATTATGCGTCATGGAGAAGCAGAGCATTTTGCTAACTCGGATGCAGAACGAGCGTTAACCAAACGCGGAAAAATGGCTTCTCTTGCGGTGGCTCAAGCCGCCAATGAGCAAGGGATTCATCAATTCGATAAAGTGCTTGTGAGCCCATATTTAAGGGCACAAGAAACGTGGTTAGAGATCTCACAGGCGTTTTCTGGAAAGCAAGTCGAAAGCTGTGATGACATCACGCCTTATGGCATGTCCGACGATGTGTTCGACTTGACCTTAGCAATGGCTGAAGTCGAGCAACTGGAGAGTATTTTATTTGTGTCTCATTTACCGCTGGTTGGCTATTTAACTGCGGAGTTTGCGACAGGCATTGCCCCGCCGATGTTCCCGACTTCTGGACTAGCGTGTATCGACTTTGACCTTGAAACACAAAAAGGTGAGTTACTTTGGAACATTAATCCATAGGCGAGCTAACGCTCGTGATCTTGCTTAGATAATCTCATGCCTTTGCAAATAAGCTCAAAGGCCATCTCAATATAATTGAGATGGCCTTTGTTGTTTTTGATGTGGGGTAGTCAGTCCCCGTGTTACTTCTCAGGAATGGAAAGCAGCACTAACAAGGCACCGTCACCGCCGAACTCTAAAGGCGCTTGATGGAAGGCCATCACGTCTGGGTGTTGTGCTAACCACAGCGGCACTTTCTGTTTTAGAATGTGTTTGCCGATGCCGTGCTGAACGCTAGCACACGCAACGCTTTCTTTGACACAGTGTGCGATCATCGCGCCAAGCTCACGTTTGGCTTCTTGCTGGGTCATACCATGCATATCCAGGTACACGTCTGGTACGTAAACCCCACGACGCAGTCGCTTGACTTCATACTTAGAGACATCATCACGCGCATAGCGTGTTGGACCGTCTTCACTCAGATGTGGAATGAACTCATCTGAAAAATAAAACTCGCTATCACTGGCTTGTCTTGCTGTGCGAGTAATTTCTTTTTGTTTGGTATTTCTTTTTGGCGGCTGGACTATGGTATCCTGTCGCAACTTTTTAACGCCCTTTACTGCATCGCTGAATAAGGCGAAATCGTCATCGAAATCGGTGTCTTTTTTGCTCATCAGGTTATCAATTCTAATTTGAAACGGAATTGGCAGTATTGTAGCGCTTTTCGGAGATAATTTTGGATAAGATTTTTGTAGAAGAAGCGGTATCAGAACTACACACGCTTCAAGACGTGATTCGTTGGACTGTTAGCCGCTTCAACGCAGCGGGCCTATTTTATGGTCACGGCACTGATAATGCGTGGGATGAGGCGGTACAACTTATTTTACCAACTCTTTATCTGCCAATTGATGTTCCGTCACATGTGATGAACTCTCGTTTAACCAGCAGTGAACGCTTGCGTATTGTTGAGCGCGTGATTAAGCGTATCAATGAGCGCACACCAACGGCATACCTAACCAACAAAGCATGGTTCTGTGGGCTTGAGTTCTTTGTTGATGAACGTGTTCTTGTGCCTCGCTCGCCAATTGGTGAGTTGATCGAAGCGCAATTCCAACCATGGTTAACAGAAGAGCCTACACGTATCATGGATCTTTGTACTGGCAGTGGCTGTATTGCTATCGCCTGTGCTCATGCTTTCCCTGATGCTGAAGTTGATGCGATTGATATCTCGACGGATGCATTGCAAGTGGCAGAGCAGAACGTTCAAGATCACGGTATGGAGCAACAGGTGTTCCCAATCCGCTCTGATCTTTTCCGTGATTTGCCAAAAGAGAGTTACAATCTGATTGTATCTAACCCACCTTACGTGGACGAAGAAGATATGGACAGCTTGCCAGAAGAGTTTACTCATGAGCCAGAACTTGGCCTTGCTGCAGGCTCTGACGGTCTGAAATTGGTTCGCCGCATCTTGGCTAACGCACCAGATTACTTGACCGATGATGGTATTTTGATCTGTGAAGTAGGCAACTCAATGGTTCATATGATGGATCAGTACCCAGAGATCCCATTCACTTGGATTGAATTCTCAAACGGTGGTCACGGTGTATTTATGATCACTCGCGAGCAGCTTCTTGCTTGCGCTGATGAGTTCTCTATTTACAAAGACTAGCTTGCACTTTTAGCCTTGTCGCGTATAGCTTAGGACTTAGGACTTATAGCTTAGAGCTTGAAACTGGGTTAGACATTCGATTTAAAACGTTTGTATTTAAACGCCATGCAGCAATGCATGGCGTTTTTTATTGCCTACGTTAAAGGGCATTTCCATTTCGCCTAAAAAAGCTTTGTTCAAGATTGTATTGATTAATCGTCATAGATACTACATATTGGTGCTTAATGTTTAATCATTTTCGTGAGTTAAGGAGAATTCTCGATGAGCTTTGATATATGGATTTACTATTTATTGGCGGTGCTGATCTTAACGGCATCACCCGGCCCAAGTTCGTTGTTGTGCATGACCAAAGGTGTGCAATCGGGTTTTAAATTATCAATATTTACTGCGCTGGGCAGCTTAACTGCGATCACCGGAATCTTAACGTTATCGTTCACCGGTTTAGGGGTGATCATTGCTTCATCGGAAGTGGTGTTTAGTGTCATAAAATGGACTGGCGCTGCGTATCTTATCTACCTTGGCTGGAAATCTCTGCGTTCTAATCAACAAGATTATGCTCAGTTACCGAATCAAAATACAGCGGGTAAACCTGCCAAAGAAAGCGCGGCTGCGCATTACCTAAGTGGCTTTATTGTTGGCGCGAGCAACCCCAAAGCTATCCTGTTTTTTACCGCACTTTTTCCACAGTTCATTGACCCGTCGATAGCCCTGTTGCCACAGTTTATGGTGTTTGCCATGACGTTTGCTGTGATGGAACTTTCTTGGTTGCTGGTGTACGGCTACTTGGGCGTGAAGTCGTCAAATTGGTTGTTTGCGAAAGGTCGCGCCAAGGTGTTTAACCGTGTCACTGGCGGTGTTTTTATTGGGGCAGGAGCGCTGCTTTCTACAACCAGTCGATCGTAAATTATAGAGCTATCAATAGCTAAGTGTTGCGGAAATTTCTTGGTGTTGTCATAAAAGGTTAACATTAATGTGCTTGCTGATTTTGGCGAAAAGCCGATATATTATAGTGACACCATCACATTCTCTAGGAGAGATATATGCAGCATCAAGAAATGATTCAACACAGTAATTTTGGCGTTATTAGTCGTACTTGGATTTTCTCTACCCTTTCTCTTGTGGGTATTCTTGCTCTAATGTAGTCAGCTTTATGGCTCGATTTTTAGTTTTTATTATGAATACATTTGTTAAAACGTTTTCAAAGTTAGAACTCTTCCGATTTTAAATGTGGCTCTGCTCATCAGTCTAGCCACTTAACCTTTTCTGAGTTTCTGTTTTGTTTTTATCTTAGACACCGCTTTCTCTCGTTTACACTTTTTTTCGTATCCATCTGCTTCCCGTAGACCTTTCTCTTCGTCGTGTCACCAAGTTACCCGCTATTAACAAGCCTTTTGCATCGTGCGTCTGAAGTTGTTATAAAGTTGTGATAATCTTAGGTTATCTTTTCTCTACCGTGTGCCTCTCATGTCTGTTTGGGATTCAATTTCATTTAACAATCGATTTGCGACACTGCCTCAGCCCTTCTATACCCCAGTTCAAGCGACGCCTCTAAACAATGTCCAATGGCTTGCATGGAACCATAACCTTGCCAGCGATCTTGGCTTACCACCTTTCGATAATGCCGCTGAGGAGTTGCTTGATACGTTATCTGGTCAGGTTGAACCTGAGCAATTTTTCCCTATCGCAATGAAATACGCAGGCCATCAGTTCGGGTCTTACAACCGGCGTTTTTCAAGGTAGTTGTCATCATTTGCTTACTTATTAAGCAGCTTCTCTTTCTGGGTTTAGGTGTACTTCAC
>NZ_CANLBV010000002.1 GCF_947488985.1 uncultured Vibrio sp. | reverse complement strand
GGAGCGATACATCGGGTTCGAACCGATGACCTCAACCTTGGCAAGGTTGCGCTCTACCAACTGAGCTAGTATCGCATAATAAAAGGTCTTTCACCTTTCGATTACCGCTTTCGCCATAACCTACAAACTGGAGCGATACATCGGGTTCGAACCGATGACCTCAACCTTGGCAAGGTTGCGCTCTACCAACTGAGCTAGTATCGCAATCTGAAAACGTCTTTCGTCGTTCAGGGCTGCGAATTATAAGAGCATTTTTTTGTGATGCAAGTCCTTAAATGCAAAATTAAGGATTTTTTTGTTCAACTGCTGTAAAAGCACACAAATTTGCAAAAAAAACGGCTCTTATGTCACTGAAAAGTTAGGTAAACGTGAACATTTCATACGACTAGATATTAATAATCGTTTTTCGGTAGTACTGCAGCTCAGCGATCGACTCTCGAATATCGTCTAATGCAAGATGACAACCCGACTTAGAAAACCCATCTAATACTTCAGGTTTCCAACGGCGAGTCAGTTCCTTTAGCGTGCTTACGTCAACATAACGGTAGTGGAAGTACTCTTCCAACTCTGGCATGTGCTTGTAGAGGAAGCGGCGATCTTGACCAATGCTGTTGCCACAAATCGGTGACTTACCTTTTGGTACCCACTTTTCAAGAAACTCAATCGTTTGCTGAATCGCATCTTGCTCTGAAACCGTGCTCTCTTGAATTCGCTTCACTAGACCACTGCCAGTGTGAGTCGTTGTGCACCACTCATCCATCTTATCCAATTCACTCTGAGGTTGATGGATAGCTAAGACAGGCCCTTCAGCCAAAATGTTAAGCTCACTATCTGTCACGATAGTCGCAATTTCAATGATTTTATGAGTTTCAGGATCAAGTCCCGTCATCTCTAGATCAACCCAAATAAGATTCTGATCGCTAAAGGACATAAGGCGTCGCCTATTTGTTTATGTGTAAAAGAGGTACTATACCCAATTAACTATACTCAAACTAGCTTTAGGTCCATGACGTTGGTCTGGCACCAGTAAGATTGTGTTTGAGTTCCCAATCATCAAGTTAGATGTGTTAAGTGAAAAATTGTGGCTAAAAAAAAGAAATTAACCAAAGGTCAAGTGCGTCGCGTACGTAGCAACCAGAACAAGCGACTCAAGAAAGAAGATTCAATCCAGTGGGATGAGAATATGCTGGGTGGAACAAAGAGTGGATTAGTGATCACGCGCTTTGGCCAGCATGCTGATATCGAAGATCTTGAAACGAACGAAGTTCATCGTTGTAATCTACGCCGTAGTATCGAGACCTTAGTTTCTGGTGACCGAGTGACTTGGCGCGCAGGCCTAGAGTCGATGGCGGGTATTTCAGGGGTTGTTGAAGCGGTTGAACCGAGAACGTCAATGCTGACTCGCCCTGATTACTACGACGGTCTAAAACCGGTTGCGGCTAACGTTGACCAAATGGTTATCGTCTCAGCTGTGCTACCAGAGCTATCACTTAATATTATCGACCGTTACTTGATCGCGTCTGAAACCGTGAATATTGCACCGCTTGTTGTACTCAACAAGGTGGATTTACTGAGCGAAGCGCAGATAGCTGAATACCGTGAAACACTCAAAGAGTACGAGAAGATCGGCTACAAAGTGATGTTCGTCAGTAAAGAGTCGGGCTACGGCATCAAAGAGCTAGAGGCTGAACTTAAAGACCGCATCAACATCTTTGTTGGTCAATCCGGTGTGGGTAAATCCAGCCTAGTAAATGCGCTGATGCCAACACTCGACATCGAAGAAGGCGAAGTCTCTGAGAACTCTGGGCTTGGTCAGCACACCACAACCGCGGCACGTTTGTATCACTTCCCTTCCGGTGGTGACCTAATTGACTCGCCAGGCGTGCGTGAGTTTGGCTTGTGGCACCTAGAACCTGACGAAATAACAGAAGCCTTTATCGAGTTTAAACCTTACCTGGGTGGCTGTAAGTTCCGAGACTGTAAACATAACGATGATCCGGGTTGTATCCTGCGTGAAGCGGTAGAGGCGGGCAAAATTAGCAAGTTGCGATTTGATAACTATCATAGAATTATCGAGAGCATGGCGGGCAACAAAGACAACCGCCAGTATTCTCGCAATAAGAAAGCGGATCTTTAGTCGCATTTTTGTCAGCAAATATGTGCCTTTACTGACAGGGCGCGTGATTTTAAGTAACATCTCGCGCCCTAAGCGCCATCAACTGATTGGCATTGAAAACAATTTTTATTTGGGGCAATCGGCATAGCAAGCTGTCGGCGTTCAAAGCGGTCAATCTTGATAGCGAAAAGCCATTTGCCTCAACAACAAACAGCATTGGAAAATGAATACAATGGATAAGATTAAAGTTGGGTTGCAGTACTGTATTCCACAACATGGACTGACTCGTCTGGTCGGCAAACTGGCGGCGGCTAAAGCGGGCGGCTTAACGACAGCGATCATCAACTGGTTCATCAAGCAATACAAAGTGAACATGGATGAAGCGCTGCATAGCGATCCAAAACACTTTAAAACATTTAATGAATTCTTCGTACGTGAATTAAAAGAAGGCATGCGCCCTATCGCTGAAGGCGAGTCGGTTATTGTTCACCCAGCCGATGCGCGCGTCAGCCAATTTGGCCCGATCACTGACGGTCAACTTATTCAAGCGAAAGGTCACAGCTACTCAGCGCGTGAGCTATTGGGTGGTGATGCAAGCCTAGCCGATGAGTTTAAAGACGGCGAATTCGCGACACTTTACTTATCGCCAAGCGATTACCACCGCGTACACATGCCATGCGATGGCACACTGCGCCAGATGATCTACGTTCCGGGTGATCTTTTCTCAGTAAACCCGCTAACGGCAGAGAATGTTCCCAATCTATTTGCACGTAACGAGCGTGTAGTGTGTATCTTTGATACTGAGTTGGGTCCTATGGCTCAAGTACTGGTTGGTGCGACAATTGTGGGTAGCATTGAGCAAGTATGGGCTGGCACCATCACGCCACCACGCGGTAACACCATTTACAAATGGGATTACCCTGCACAAGGTGACAAAGCAATCATCTTGAAGAAAGGCGAAGAGATGGGCCGTTTTAAGCTTGGTTCAACCGTTATCAACCTGTTCGCTAAAGATGCAATCAAGTTTGACGAAACCATGCGAAATGGTGAGAAAACGGTTCTTGGCACCCCTTACGCGCACCTTGCGTCTGCAGAAGCGAAGGCGGAAGCAGAAACGGAAGCACAAGCTGATTCAGAGTAAATTCGCAGTCGACTCTGTTTCTGTTTCAAGACGTAGCTATTTCAAGACGTAGCTATTTCAAGGCATAGATATCTCAAGCGTTGATATATCAAAACGTAAATATCTCAAAACGTAAACATAGAAAGGCGAGCGGTTCAGCTCGCCTTTTTGATGCTCTCTCTAACCTAACCCACATATCTCTCTAACTCTAACTCACACGCATTTCTAACTCTAACTCACACACATCTCTAACTCGAATCCACAAAACTCTCTAACTCACACACCACCAAAGCCCGATCACTGGAGCAAATATTGACGAAAGACAAAACAGTGGCCGAAACCTGAAGCGAGTTTCCAATTTTACCGCTCGCCTCCAAGCAGTAAAACGCCAGATAAATTACTCTATTTGAAGATTTTTTTCATAGGGTCTTTCTCATATGCCTAGGCTTAATATTGGCGTTCTCATCAAGCTGTTGATCTGTTTTGCAATCCCACTAGGCGTGCTCCTAATGCCGATAGATTCGATCCCCATCGATGATCTGACGCTGATTCAGCACCGCTTGTTGGCGATATTCTTATTAGCCGCACTGCTGTGGGTGCTAGAGCCCGTGCCGGTATTCGCGACCTCTATCCTGATCATCACCCTTGAATTGGTGATGATCTCCGACAAAGGCTTGCACTTTTTTAGGCAGCCTCCCACAGGTCACGATCTTGGAGAGTTAATCCACTATACCGACATTTTCGCTGCCTTTTCGTCGCCGATCATCATTCTATTCATGGGTGGCTTTGCTCTCGCCATCTCTGCGTCTAAGTACGAACTCGACAACAACCTAGCGCGCGTTCTATTAAAGCCATTTGGTACGCAGCCACGCTTTATTATGCTGGGCTTAATGCTGATCACCGCCGTGTTCTCAATGTTTATGTCCAACACCGCCACAACGGTGATGATGCTCGCACTGCTTGGCCCAATTGTGGCGTCAGCACCCAAAGGCGATATCGGGATCAAGGCGTTAGTCTTATGTATACCGATTGCGGCCAACACGGGAGGCATCGCCACCCCCATCGGCACGCCACCCAATGCCATCGCCCTGCAATACCTGACGGGTGAACACAGCATCGACTTTCTCAGTTGGATGATGATGGGCTTACCCTTTGTGATCATCCAACTGACCATTGCTTGGTTCCTTCTTCAGAAAATCTTCCCTTCCAAGCAGCAAAACCTAGCGCTTAAGCTCGATGGGCAGTTCCAAAAGAGTTGGCGAGCGATCGTCGTTTACGCCACCTTTGCGGCCACCATTCTATTGTGGATGACCACCAAACTGCATGGCATGAACACCTATGTCGTGTCGATTATCCCTCTTGCTGCCTTTACCCTAACGGGCATCATGGGCAAGGAAGAACTCAAGCTGATTAACTGGGATGTGTTGTGGTTGGTCGCCGGGGGGATCGCGATTGGTATTGGCCTAGATAAAACAGGTTTAGCGGCTGCACTCGCACACGCGATTGACTACCAATCTCTCTCGCCAACAGCGGTGGTCCTGACGCTATCGATTGTCTGCTGGCTGATGGCGAACTTCATGTCCAACACCGCGACCGCTAACTTATTGATGCCAATAGCCGCTGCGATTGGCGCATCGATGGAAAGCTTGGTCGCCATTGGCGGTTTGCAAGGCTTACTGGTTGTGGTCGCCTTCTCGGCATCGCTCGGTATGATCCTGCCAGTATCAACCCCCCCTAACTCATTGGCCTACTCAACCGGGCTTATCGAAAGCAAAGACATGGCGAAAATGGGGGTGATCTTAGGGATTATTGGCCTGCTGCTGGTCTACCTCGCGCTGTACATTCTGACCTGATGCCATACCATTAGGCACGCATTCGTTGCCATGACGTTCGCGCATAAATACTCATAAGCCTGGAAACCAGGCTTATTTACCCCTTACCTGGCAAGACTTTTGATTACCACTCCTTGCTATTTGATTGTTTCTATTGCATAAAATAAAAATGCTTCCCATTAAATATGATTTAATAAAACTATGACTAAGATGGTGGTAATATATTGCTATCAGCAACCCATCAATTTATCGCCTAATACGTCACTGTCATTACACGCCCTAGTCATTAGTCTGTCACCCCAGTTTATTGGAAGACTTGTTAACGCGTCGATCTTTTCGATTTTAGATCCACTGCTTGTCGAAAAACCGGCTCCGTTCTCAAGTGTTTCGACACCCTTTATGACCGCTTATCGATCGTGACTGACATCGGCCTTTATTCAATAAGGGGAATATTCCTTGAGGCACACCATTAAGTTTAAAATTCAGGTCGCGATTACGGTTATTATCGCCGTAGTCAGTGGCGCTCAAGCTTGGATATCGGTCCACCAGCTTGATAAAGAAACCAACGCCGCGATCAAGCAAGAAATGAGAAGCGTGAGCGCAAGCACCACCCACTATATTGCCGATTGGCTGTCCACTCACAGTGATATGATGCTGGCCAATGAATCAACCATATCAAAAAACCAGAACTCGGATCGCGAGTTATTGGTGACCAAACGTGCGGGACACTTTCTATCGGTTTACGCTGGATACAGTGATGGCGTTTTCGCTTACGGCGACAAAACGGAAAGTGTGCCAGCAGACTATGACCCGCGCACCCGTCCTTGGTATACCGATGCCAGTGCGACATCTGAGCTGATCATTACCGAACCTTATCAAGATATTGATGGCAGTATTGTCATCAGCTTTGCCAAAGCCTTCTATGGTGAACGACAGGGCGTGCTTGCTGCAGACTTAACCGTCACCAGCATTATTGATACTGTCCTCAATGTACATCTCGATAACGATGGTTTTGCATTTTTAGTCGATGGTAATAACAATATCGTGGCGTACAACGATGAAGCCTTAAGCCAGCAACCGCTGACCAGCTTGAACCCTGAGCTAACAGCCAACAAGGTCTCGCAACTGCTGCAAAACCAAACGATCACCACGATCGCATGGCCTGGTCAAGGCGATAAACTGGTCTATATGGCCAACGTCCCGAACACAAATTGGTCGCTGGGTATTACGCTCGACAAAGAGATGGCCTTTTCTGCCGTCACTGACTCGATTCAATTTATTACGCTTACCTCTTTGATTTTGTACATCATCATTTCAGTGATCAGCACCATGGTCATCAACCGCTTGCTTTCACCTTTACAAACCTTATCTGACTCGCTAACTCAGCTTGCACAAGGTAAAGGCGATCTCACTCAGCGTATTGATATCGCTCGTATGGATGAGGTTGGCAAACTGGCCGAGCGAGTGAATCAGTTCTTAAACCAAATGCAAGGCATGTTCAAGGATGTGATCGAGCACAGCCATGAACTGAACAATCATACAGAAAAAACCTATCAACTGACGACGCAATCTTCGATTCATATTGAGAATCAGCAAAACGACATCAATCAGATTGCGACCGCGGTCCATGAAATGTCGGCCACCGCTGCCGAAGTGGCTAGTCACGCTGAACTGACAGCCTCCGCCTCTCAAGCGTCCTCCACCGCTTGTCATGAAGGCCAAGAAGTGATTCAACAAAACCGCAACGCCATTATTAGCTTAGCGACACAAGTTGAAGACGCGGCCAATGTGATTCGTGAATTAGAGAATAACGCGCAAAGCATCAACCAGATCCTATCGACGATTCAAGGCATTGCCGCGCAAACCAACCTATTGGCATTGAATGCGGCGATTGAAGCAGCGCGCGCTGGTGAGCAAGGGCGTGGTTTTGCGGTTGTTGCCGATGAAGTTCGAGTGCTCAGCCAAAGAACCCACGGCTCGACGGAAGAGATCCGAGGGATGATTGATACGCTACAGAAGAATACTGCGCACGCCGTAGAAAGCATGGCGACCAGTACACAATTGGCAGAAAACAGCGTTGGCTTCGCCGAGCAAGCCGATGGCAGCTTGCTAAAAATCACCCAAGCGATCACGGAAATCAACGACATGGCACTGCAAATCGCGAGCGCAGCAGAAGAGCAACGTGCGGTAAGCGAAGACATCAGTCGTAATACCCAAGGGATTAAAGATGCCTCTGACAATCTGGCGCAACAAGCAGAAAGCAGCCGTAATAGCTACAATGAAATGAGCAGCGCGGCAGAGTCGATGCGCCGAGATGTAGAACGCTTTAAGGTCTAGCCTCTCTTCTTTTAAGGCTTAGCCCTTCAACGTTTTAAGAGACAAAACCTTCTACGTTTAAGAGACAAACCCATCACCGAGAATCAAGCGCCGCTTTTATGAATAATCGCTTTGTTCTCGGCTGGGTTTGATGCATATTGAGCAGCTGTTTTTTCCCTGTACGAGGATGATACTGACATGGGATTCGAATGGCTGGCATTAGTGGCCGCGTTTCTTTGGGCGATCTCAAGCCTAATATCCGTCAAACCAGCACACCACTTAGGTTCTTTCGCCTATAGCCGTTGGCGAATGGGCTGCACCGCGATCATGCTATCGAGCATGGCTTGGTTTACCGGCGGATGGTCGAGTGTCGAAACGGACCTCATCACACCAATGGTACTGTCAGGTCTGATTGGTATCTTCATTGGTGATACCGCCCTATTTGCCTGTTTAAATCGCATGGGGCCGCGCCAAGCGGGTTTACTGTTCTCTTGTCACGCGGTGTTCTCGGCCATTCTCGGCTACTTCCTGTTTAGCGAAAGCATGACCTCTAGCGAGCTTATGGGCTCGGCTTTGGTATTCAGTGGCGTATTAACCGCCATATTTTTTGGTCGTCGTGGGCAAGCCAACAACCAACTTGAAACCATCAAAGGCACGGTATGGATTGGCGTGGTTCTGGGAATCACTGCCGCAATATGCCAAGCACTGGGTGGCATCATCGCCAAGCCAGTGATGCAAACCAACATTGACCCGATCGCCGCTTCAGCGATTCGAATGATCACCGCCTTTGTGGCCCACTCACTGTTTCGGTTAACGGGTGCTAAACTTTCTCGCTCAATCAAACCGATAAATGGTCAGATATTGGCGATTACGGCGTTAAACGGATTTTTAGCGATGGCCGTAGGCATGACGCTGATCTTATATGCATTACAGGAAGGCAATGTCGGCATGGTCGCTCTATTATCGTCAACCTCACCCATAATGTTATTACCAATCCTATGGTTTTACACCAAGCAGAGACCAAACGCCTACGCTTGGGCCGGTGCCATTGTTGCCGTGATCGGTACTGGTATTCTGGTTACTTAGTACTGACACCAAGAAATTAACACCAAGAAACCAAGAAACCAAGATCAATAAACCAAGACCAAGAAACTAAGAGCGTGGGAACGGGAAAGCCGTCACATCATCAATGTGGTCATAGCCTAACGCCAACATGATCAACCTATCGATCCCTAACGCAACCCCCGCACAATCTGGCAAGCCCGATGTTAATGCCTCAATCAGATGATGATCAATCGGTTGAGGCGCTAACCCCATCTCGATACGCTTGGCATTATCGTCTTCAAAACGCTGCAACTGCTCTTGCGGTTTATCCAATTCATGAAAGCCGTTTGCCAGCTCAATCCCTTTGAAGTACACCTCAAAGCGATCAGCGACTCGCGAGTCATTGGCGTTGATCTTCGCCAGTGCCGCTTGTGAAGCCGGGAAGTCATACACAAACGCGGGCACCTGCTGGCCAATTTTCACTTCGACACCAACACTAAATAACAGTTGCAATAAGGTGTCGCGATCTTGCTCTGGCTCGGCAATATCACTCAGCCCAAGCTTGGCAGCGGCTTGTTTTAGCGTCGCCATCGAATCTTCAAGTGGGCACACCCCCAACACATCCATAAAGGCTTGTTGGTAAGTCATGCGCTCGGCGGCGGCGGATTTTAAGATGTGCTGCAATAGCTGATCCATTTCATCCATCAGATCATGGTGATCAAAGCCGACTCGATACCACTCCAACATGGTGAATTCTGGGTTGTGATAACGGCCATTTTCTTCATTACGGAAAGACTTACAAATTTGGTAAATACAGCCACTTCCGGCCGCCAACAAGCGTTTCATGTGAAACTCAGGGCTGGTCATAAAGAACAATGGCTGACCGTGCGCGTACCCCGGGCCGACGAACTCCGTTTTGAAAGTATGCAAATGCACATCCGTCACCGTGGCGTGACTCATGGCTGGCGTATCCACTTCCATCACGTCGCGCTCTGCAAAAAAGTGGCGGATTTGAGTAAGAATATCAGCACGTTGCTTTAGCTGATTAATGGTGGCAGCGGGTTGCCATGTAGAGTGCATTATTGAGTTCCAAATTACTGAATTCTAGGCGACGAAAATTACCACTTTTCACGGCTTTTGTAAGCTTCTATCTTTGGCTTAACCCAAGCTAAATCATTGCCGTGCTGAAACCACGAAATAACGGTCTACAAGGCAATTATGGTTATTACTCAGTAACACCTATTGATAACAAAAATCATACTCAACAAACAGTTAAAACACGCCTTAACAGGGCATAAATCTCAATCTGTGATTGTCGTGATTGCAGTCACATAACCTAGAAATTCTATGACTCCACATGCATTACTGAGCCAAAAACCTAAATGCATCAACTTTTCCAATAACCCCCTCTCATACACTGAGCCTACTACTTAAGGCTTAGGAACGATCCACGCGTGATGACATGTCATGCAACCCACCTAGGCTTTTTACAATAACGAGCGGAATACTCCGCATCTCACTGGAGAATAACTGTGAAGACAATCACCACAGATATCGCAGTCATCGGCGCAGGCGGCGCTGGTCTTCGTACAGCAATTGCTGCGGCTGAAGCGAATCCTGAATTGGAAGTCGCACTGATTTCTAAAGTTTACCCAATGCGTTCGCATACGGTAGCGGCAGAAGGCGGCTCAGCAGCAGTCATCAAAGACGAAGATAGCCTAGATAACCACTTCAACGATACGGTTGGCGGTGGCGACTGGCTATGTGAACAGGATGTTGTTGAATACTTTGTTGAAAACGCGACTCGCGAAATGATCCAAATGGAACAATGGGGCTGCCCATGGAGTCGCAAAGAAAACGGTGAAGTCAACGTACGCCGCTTCGGTGGTATGAAGGTAGAGAGAACCTGGTTCGCTGCCGATAAAACCGGTTTCCACATGCTGCATACTCTGTTCCAGACTTCGATGAAGTACGATCAAATCAAACGCTTTGATGAGTACTTTGTGGTGGACCTGCTCGTAGAAAATAACGAAGGCAGTGAAGATGGTGAAGTACAAGGCCTTATCGCGATTCATATGTCTGAAGGTGAGCTTGTTACCATTAAAGCGAAATCGGTTGTTCTCGCAACGGGTGGCGCAGGCCGTGTTTACCACTGCAATACCAACGGCGGCATCGTAACGGGCGACGGTATGGCAATGGCGTATCGCCACGGTGTGCCACTGCGTGACATGGAATTCGTTCAATACCACCCAACCGGCCTACCGGGCACGGGTATCCTGATGACCGAAGGTTGTCGTGGTGAAGGCGGTATTATCGTAAACAAGAACGGCTACCGTTACCTGCAAGATTACGGCATGGGCCCAGAAACCCCCGTGGGCGAGCCGAAGAACAAATACATGGAACTGGGGCCGCGTGACAAAGTGTCCCAAGCCTTCTGGCACGAGCAGCAGAAAGGCAACACCATCGAACATCCACTGGGTGATGTCGTCCACCTAGACCTTCGCCACTTGGGTGAAGAGTACCTGCAAGAGCGTCTGCCGTTTATCTGTGAACTGGCCAAAGCCTACGTTAACGTCGACCCAGCGAAAGAGCCGATCCCAATTCGCCCGACCGTGCACTACACCATGGGCGGTATTGAAACCAACGGCCGCTGTGAGACTCGCATTAAAGGCCTATTCGCGGTCGGTGAATGTGCGTCAGTGGGCCTACACGGAGCTAACCGCCTAGGTTCAAACTCACTGGCTGAGTTCGTGGTGTTTGGCCGCGTTGCTGGTGAAGAAGCGGTGAAACGCGCCGCGGAATTCAAAGGCTGGGACGAAGAGTCGATCGCTAAGCAAGTACAAGCCGTGGAAGATCGCATCGCAGCATTGATGAACCAAGAAGGCGATGAAAACTGGGCGGATATCCGTACTGAAATGGGTCACACCATGGAAGCGGGTTGTGGTATCTACCGTCAACAAGACTTGATGCAGCAAACCATCGACAAAATCTCTGAACTGAAAGCGCGCTACAAGAAGATCAGCATTAAAGACAAAGGCAAAGTGTTCAACACTGACCTGCTTTACGCTATCGAAGTCGGTTACGGCCTTGAAGTGGCAGAAGCCATGGTGCATTCCGCGATCCTACGTAAAGAGTCTCGCGGTGCACACCAGCGTCTAGACGACAACTGCACCGAGCGCGATGACGTCAACTTCCTGAAACACTCGCTCTCGTTCTACAACCAAGATGCAGCCCCAACCATCGACTACAGCGGCGTTAAGATCACCAAATCTCAACCAAAAGCGCGACTGTACGGAGAAGCGGCTGAAAAAGCGGCCGCCGCTGAAAAAGCCGCACAAGAGAATGCTAATAAGAGCGAAGAGGAGCAAGCATAATGTCCAAGAATCGTATCCAAAAAATAGACATTCTTCGCTACGATCCAGAGCAAGATACACAGCCTTACATGCAGACGTTCGAAATCCCTTTCGATGAAACCATGTCGGTGCTTGATGCGATTGGTTACATCAAAGATCACCAAGACAAAGATCTGTCTTACCGTTGGTCTTGTCGTATGGCGATCTGTGGCTCGTGTGGGATCATGGTTGATGGTGTGCCAAAACTGGCGTGTAAGAGCTTCCTACGTGACTACCCGAACGGGCTGACCATCGAGCCACTGGCTAACTTCCCGATTGAGAAAGATTTGATTGTCGACATGACGCCGTTCATCGAACGCCTTGAAGCCATCAAACCTTACATCATTGGCAACGATCGTAAACCAGAAGACGGCACCAACATCCAAACGCCTGAGCAGATGGCGAAGTACAAACAGTTCGCTGGTTGTATCAACTGTGGTTTGTGTTACGCCGCGTGTCCTCAATTCGGTTTGAACCCTGAGTTCATCGGCCCTGCGGCACTCACTCTTGCTCACCGCTACAACCTAGATAGCCGTGACAACGGTAAAGCGGAACGCATGAAGCTTATCAACGGTGAAAACGGCGCTTGGGGCTGTACCTTCGTTGGTTACTGTTCTGACGTATGTCCGAAGAAAGTCGATCCAGCGGCGGCAGTGAACCAAGGCAAGGTTGAGTCTTCTCTGGACTTTGTGATCTCTATGTTCAAGCCGGACGGATCTTCAGTGAGCAATGGCTCTGCAGCAAAAACAAACAAGGAGGTATAACATGAGCAATCGTAAGCCTTATGTACGTGAAGTGAAACGTACTTGGTGGAGCAAGCATCCGTTCTACCGCTTCTATATGCTGCGCGAAGCGACCGTGCTGCCTTTGATCTTGTTTACTGTGTTCCTCACCTTCGGTTTGGGCGCACTCGTCAAAGGACCAGAATCGTGGGCGGCTTGGTTAGATTTTATGGCCACCCCTCTCGTGGTCGCGATTAATATCGTCGCGCTGCTCGGCAGCCTACTGCACGCTCACACCTTCTTCAATATGATGCCGCAAGTGGTGCCAATCCGCTTTAAAGGTCAACTGCTGGATAAAAAGATCATCGTATTGAGCCAGTGGGCAGCGGTCGCTTTTATCTCTTTAGTCGTTCTTATTGTGGTGTAAGGAGTTGCCGTTATGAACACAAATTACAACGAAAAGTCAGTTAACCGCGATCAGTCAGTTAACCGCGATCAGTCAGTAAAAAGCGATCGGTCAGTAAAAAGCACTTCCCCTGTAAACCACAACCCTAAACGCTCTGACGAGCCTATCTGGTGGGGACTATTTGGCGCTGGCGGTACTTGGTTTGCGATGATCACTCCCATCACCATTTTGGTGCTTGGTATTTTGGTGCCGATGGGCATCATCGGTGGCGATGCCATGAGTTACGAGCGCGTCTCTGAGTTCGCCACCAGCACCATTGGTGGGCTATTCGTGATTGGTACTTTAGCGCTGCCGATGTGGCACGCGATGCACCGCCTACACCACGGGATGCACGATCTGAAATTGCACGTTGGCGTGGCAGGTAAAGTGGCTTGCTATTTCTTCGCCGGCCTCATCAGCGCACTGTCCATAATCTTTGTTTATATGATTTAAGAGTTCAGAGCAGAGGCGAGATTCGGGTAAACGAATCTCGAAGAGCTTAAGAGTGAAAAGACGAAAAGCAGAGCAGGATTATCTTGTTCTGCTTTTTTGTTTTTTGTTTTTTGTTTTTTGAATGACGCCAGATCAACGATCGCCTCTACCGTTACTGATTGCCTCTTTCATTCTTTTTTCATTCAAATTAACACCGACACCAGCAGCATACAACCATCAAGCTCGCACCATCAAATCATCAATCTCACGCTATCAAACCACACATAAAGATACAATTTGGATATAGATAAACGACTATTCAGAATATTATGCGAGTTAACCGACAATAATAAAAATATTACTTGGGTCAAGATCACAGAGTTCGAGTTGGTACTCAGACTTATTTCTTGTTTAATAAAAATAGGACACCAATTCAATGTCGACCCTTTAAAAGGAAGCAACATCTTGAAAAAAAACCAATTAACCCTGCTGATCACCAGTATGCTGTCTGCCAGTGCAATGGCAAGTGGCTATGACTGTGCGGATCTAGGCGCGTGGAATGCAAGCACCGCATACAACGGCGGTGCAACTGTCGAGCATCAAAACAGCGCTTATCAAGCAAACTGGTGGTCACAAGGCTCCGCCCCCGATGCAAACTCAGGTGAGTGGCAAGAATGGTCACTATTGGGTGCTTGTGACGACGACAATGTAGAACCACAGCCACCGGTTATCACGATTACCTCTCCAACCAATGGCGGTCAATTTGCGCTTGGGCAACCCCTTTTACTTGCCGCCAATGTTGAGAGCAAAAATTCAGAAATCAGCCGCGTCGAATTCCTTGTTGATGACCAATCGGTTGGCTCAATTGAAGAAGCACCATTCTCTCTAGAGTGGACGCCGACGCAAGAAGGCAGCAAGGTCATCACAATCAAAGCCACCAACACCGATCAGATGACCGAGCAGAGCCAGGTCACGATCAGTGTGATTGATTCAGAAGCCGATCTGCCACCAGAAGTCTCGCTCACATCACCAGGCAACGGTGAAAGCTTCAATGAGGGTGATATTGTTGCGATTACTGCCGATGCAAGCAGCGAAAGCAGCAGCATCGAGCGCGTTGATTTCTACCTAAACGATGCGCTTATCGGTAGCGACAACAGCCAACCTTACCAATACCAATGGACGGCAACAGCAGGTTCACATGCGGTTTATGCACAAGCATTCGACCATAATGAGCAAAGCGCTCGCACCCAAGCAGTAAGCTTCACAGTGAACGGCAGTGCCCCTGGTGGCAGCTGCAAAACCTTACCCAACTACAATGAAGGTGACACTTACGCACTCGGTGACATCGTGGTTAACCAAGACAACCAATACAGCTGTCAGATCCCAGGCTGGTGTTCGAGTGCCGCATGGGCATACGAGCCGGGTATAGGTACTGAATGGCAAAGTGCATGGCAACATGAAGGCGACTGTGGTGCTGCGCCAGAACTTAGCTTCACCTCGCCAGGTAACGGTGAAACATTGCTAGTTGGTACGCCGACCGATATCGTCGTCAACACGGTTGAAGGTGACTTTGGCATCGATAGCGTGCAATTTTTTGCGAATGACCAATTGATCGGTGATGGTGTTGCAGACGGTGATAACTACCAAATTGAATGGACCCCATTTGATACTGGCAGCATCACACTCAGCGCGATCGCAACCGACAATGAAGGCGATACAGGTACGGCAAGCCAACAAGTGTCGGTAACCGATCAAGCCTTGGTTGTCGATTTAACCAAACCCGCTGCTGGCTCTCGCTTTAGCGTTGGTGCGACCGTTGGCTTAGAAGCGGATGTGAAATCATTCAGCGCCGACATCGAGAAGGTTGAGTTCCTAATCAACGGCCTTGTGGTTGCAACAGCAACAGAAGCACCATTTAGCGCAGCATGGACCACAGAAGCAGCCGGTGACTACCAGATCCAAGCGAAAGTGACCGACGACAGCGGTGAGCAAGAGCTATCAAGCTCGATTCCTGTGAGTGTACAGTTAGAGGAAGAAAATCCACATAAACTGGTGGGTTACTGGCACAACTTTGTGAACGGTTCAACTTGTCCGATGAACCTTAGCGACATTCCAAACGAATGGGATGTGATCGATATTGCGTTTGCTGACACCACGATCTCTAAGCCGGGTCACAACGAATTTAACCTATTTTCGGGTGATGCTGGATGTGCCGCTATCGATGAAAGTCGCTTCAAGCAAGACATCAAACAGCTGCAAGCTAACGGTAAGAAAATCGTTCTATCACTGGGTGGTGCTGAAGGGACCATCATTCTTAATGATGACGCTTCACAACAAGCCTTTGTCGATAGCCTAACAGATATCGTTATCGAATGGGGCTTTGATGGGCTAGATGTCGATTACGAAAGTGGTTCTGGCCTAGTCAACGGTTCTGAAATCCAAACTCGTCTACCGATTGCATTACGTCAAATCCAAGACAAGCTCGGTCGTGATCTTTACCTAACCATGGCACCAGAGCACCCATACGTTCAAGGTGGCTACGTGAGCATGGCGAATGGTACGGTTTGGGGTGCTTACCTACCCTTGATCAACGATACGCGCGACATGTTAGACCTGCTGCACGTTCAGCTGTACAACAATGGTGGCCTAGAGCACCCATACGGGTCAACCGCACCGGAAGGCAGTGTTGATATGATGGTAGCCGCACAGAAGATGCTTGTTGAAGGCTTTGAAACGGCTTACGGCAACGGCCCATTCTTTGAAGGTCTGCCAGATAGCCAAGTCTCTATCGGTCTGCCATCTGGCGCGAAAGCGGCGGGCAGTGGTCAAGCAACGATTGAAAATACCAACAAAGCACTGGACTGCTTAGTTCTAGGCACCCACTGTGACAGCGTGGTTCCAGAGTATCACTACGAGAACTTCGGTGGTGTGATGTACTGGTCAATCAACTGGGACGAGTACTACGATCGTGCTTACTCTCAGGGCGTGGGTGCAAAACTGCTTGAGCTTAACCAGCGTTAATCTCGATTAACTTTAATCTCAGTTATCTCGGTTCTAGCTTTAATATCGGTTCTAGCTTTAATATCGATGATAACTGAAACAAAAAAACCACTGATTGAATTCAATCAGTGGTTTTTTTTCGGTTAAACAAGCCCTAAAGACTCATCACCTGTTTAAGCTGTTCGAATAAACGTTTCGAATAAGCTTAAAGCATTAGGCTTAGGCTTAGGCTTAGGCTTAAAACGCTAGCACAAAGCGATTATTTTACACGACCAACGTATTCGCCAGTACGGGTATCAACTCTTACTACTTCACCGATAGCGATGAATAGAGGTACGCGAACAACCGCGCCTGTCGCTAGAGTTGCAGGTTTACCACCCGTGCCTTGAGTGTCGCCTTTTAGGCCTGGATCCGTCTCAGTCACTGCGATCTCAACAAAGTTTGGCGGAGTCACGGTGATAGGGTTATCATTCCACAACGTTAGAGTACAAACGTCATTTTCAACTAACCATTTAGCGGTATCGCCAACAGCTTTTGCATCCGCTGCGATCTGCTCAAACGTTTCGTTGTTCATGAAGTGGAAAAATTCGCCATCTGAGTATAGGTAGCCTAGTTCAACGTCAAGAACGTCCGCTAGTTCTACTGTATCGCCTGACTTGAATGTTTTCTCTAACACTTTGCCTGACAGCAGTTTACGAAGTTTAACACGGTTAAACGCTTGGCCTTTGCCTGGCTTAACGTATTCATTGTCGATAATTGAGCAAGGCTCGTTATCCATCATGAATTTTAAACCGCCTTTGAATTCATTGGTGCTTACTGACGCCATGATTTCCTCTTACACATCTTTGAGTTGATTTCAATGCCGCATATCATAACCCGAAAAGTCGAATCTGTTGAGCAAAACTGGCTCAAACAGCTATCGAATGCGATCTCTAACCCGACAAAACTCCTTGAAGCATTGGAAATAGACCCAGCACCGTGGCAAAAAGGTTTTACGGCGCGTGAACAGTTCCCACTTCGGGTACCATTAAGCTTTGTCGAGCGAATGGAAAAAGGCAACCCGAACGACCCATTACTGCGTCAGGTTTTACCGTTAAGCGAAGAGCTTGAGGTGCATCCGGGCTATTCTGCCGACCCATTGGAAGAGCAAGATAACGCGATTCCCGGGTTACTGCACAAATACAAAAACCGCGCACTGATGATCGTAAAAGGTGGCTGCGCGGTGAACTGCCGCTACTGTTTTCGTCGTCACTTCCCTTATCAAGACAATAAGGGCTCTAAGTCGACATGGCAAACCAGCCTCGACTACGTCGCCGAGCACCCAGAGATCAACGAGATGATCTTGTCGGGTGGCGACCCTTTAATGGCAAAAGACAGCGAACTCGAATGGTTAATCCAAGCCATTACAAGCATTCCCCATATTAAAACGGTGCGTATTCACAGCCGTTTACCTGTGGTGATCCCTGCTCGAATTACCGATGAGTTGTGCCAATTATTCACCACCAGCCGCCTCAATGTGGTGATGGTCAGCCATATTAATCATGCCAATGAGATTAACTTGGAACTTAAGCAGGCCTTCCAAAAGCTGAAGCAAAGTGGTGTGACACTGCTCAACCAAGGCGTGATGCTTAAAGGGGTTAACAACAGTATCCCTGCGTTGAAAGCCTTGAGTGAAAAGCTGTTCGATGCAGGCGTATTACCTTACTACATGCATGTACTTGATAAGGTTCAGGGAGCGGCGCACTTCTCTATTTCGGATCAAGAGGCGAAGCGTCATTTCCAAGGGTTGGTCTGTGAGGTATCGGGTTACCTTGTGCCTAAGTTAACCCGTGAAATTGGCGGACGCAGCAGTAAAACGCTGCTCGACCTGCACATTGAATAGACGATTCAAATTCGTAAACGAGTTGGCTTGATCAGCACAAAGGAAGAGTGACGATAGAAAAAAGTAACGCCTAAAACGAAGGTTTAGGCGTTAATTCCTGTATTTACCAAGAGCACTGTTTACCGAGAGTAGTCTAAGTTTACCAACGGCTGTGTTTACCGAGAGCGGTCTAAGGTTATCTACGGCTTAATTTGCCCACAGCTTTATTTATCAATAACGATACTTATCAATCGCTATCAATATTGAACGGTTACCAGGTGCAGAAGGGAATAAAAAATTTAGCTCACCCATCGCGTAACCCGATCGAAGAGACTTACTTGGTCGCAAAGTTGATAAATGGGAAGCACGGTAAGAAGCCGTTGTCAGCACAGTTGAGCAAACCAAGCTGTACGCCTTCGATCTTGCTGGTTTTATTGAAGATACCCAGCTGAACGGTTGATACTTCTGACAGGTTTGCCGCACCAAAATCAACCAAGGTGTTGCCTTCAGAGTAGTTAATGAAGCTCACGTTCGCGCCTTTCACATCATTGGTGATGTTCATAACACCGAAGTTGACACCCGTTGTTTTGCCCGTATTCCAGTTAAAGAAACCCAGTGAAGCACCTGTCATCTCTTGGTTCACTTTCGATGCACCAAAGATACCAAGGTTAACACCCGTTGTGGTTTGCGTTTCTGACATGCCCACAAAAGCAAGATCGACACCAGTAAGGTCGTTAACCTGCCCATGAAGTACCGCTAAGCGTAAACCGCCCACCGAATCTGAATCCGGCGCATTGTAGCCATTAAGCGTTGAGAACATAACAGGCGAAGAAGCAAATGCTGCAGGTGCCATAACGGCTGCTGAAACAGCAAGTACTGAAAGTAATTTTTTCATTGGGAAGTCTCCACTGACTTATTGTTAACTTGATTTCGTTATTTTCCATCAAGAATTGATTATATATCATTAACCGCTATCCATGCTAAACCCATGCCATAACCATCCCATTGAATATAAGATGCTTAATTGGAAAGAGCAATCGTATCTCGCTTACTCGTATCCCGTATCTGCTCTATAAAAACACCCTAGTTCAAGAGTCCCAGCAACCGACGTCATACAAAATCAGCCAAAAATATCATTAGCAACAACCCATTCACTAAATATATTATTCATTTCAATGAGATATGATTCACATCAACTTTATCATGAGTAGTATTGTAAATGAGATTTATTTTTATTACATTCTGTACCCTAACCTAAAACCATTAAGTCACTACATGTTAAAAATCAAATCAAGCCATGCGGTACCGTGCCTATTCAGCCTGACCTTTATGCCTGCTTCTTTTGCTATGGCAGAATCGACCATTGATGAAACCGTGGTTGTCACCGCAAACGCAGGCCAGAGCACCAGCCTACTCGAAGCCCCTGCAACTCTGACGGTGATCGATGCTCAAGAACAGAGTAAATATCAGATGACCGGAGACGTGGGTGACTTAATCGTTGACGCACCAGGCGTGAACGTATCTACGCAAGCAAATGGCTCTCGTGGTGTCCGAATTCGTGGTTTAAGTAGTGACTACACGCAAGTATTATTGAACAGCCGCCGCTCTTATACCAGAGAAGCACTTTGGCGTGGTAGTGACAACGCATTGAGCTTAACGCCAAGTGTCGCTGTCGATAATATCGAAGTGATTCGCGGCCCGATGTCCACGCTATATGGTGCTGATACCATGGGTGGCGTAGTCAATGTCATCACTCGCCAGCACAGTGGTACCGCAGAAGGTGCGATCAGCGTTGAAGGGCAATACAACCAAGCGGACAAAGGCGGTAACGGGCAAATTTATGGCCTGTATTTCTCAACCCCGATTACCGATGCATTGAGCTATACCGTTTATGGTAACTATTTAGACACCGAGGAATCTTTTTATTCCGATCAGCCGAACTTCACAAAACGTCGTGCGCAAAAAAATTACAATTTAGTGAACTCTTTTGATTATGCGCTGAACGACCAACACTCGATTGACTTAGAAGTGCAACTATCAAATGAAGACCAATCGGGTACCGCAATGTATCGCGGTCGTTCGTATGAACAAGAACGTCAGCTTCAGAGTTACACCTTAGGGTATGATTACCAATCGTATCTTGTGAGTGTGGATGCTCATCTCTACTACAGTGACTTTGATGTTAAATACGACATCCCGAGTTCAGACATTACCGAACAAAACTATGGCGGTGATGTACAAGCTGTGTTCTTTATTGGTGATCACACCGTGACAGCAGGCGCAGAAGGCCGCAATGCCGAAATCTCAAACGTTGGGATCACAGGCGGTTCTACCGACCGAACCAGCGCTGCTGCTTATGTTGAAACCAACTTAGCCGTTGCCGATTCCACCATGCTGACACTCGGTGGCCGTTTTGATCACGACTCCCTATTTGACAGCGAATTCACATACCGTGGATACATCACCCAAGGTTTAACCAACAACTGGAACTTAAAAGCCGGCGCCGGAACCGCATTTAAAGCACCAACCATGGCACAGATCTCGCCGTCTTACACTGCACCAGCCAGCGGTCCTGCTTGTCCAGATAGACCCGCCGCTTGTAACGTCTATGGTAACCAAGATCTCAAAGCAGAAACGGGCACCTTCAGTGAGATTGGCGCTTACTATGCTAATAAAGCAACGTCTGCCAATGCGACCGTATTCTATAACCGTGTTGACGATATTATTCAGCAAGTGGAAAGAGCCAATGGTAACGGCGGCTACTATACGTTTGTGAACGTTGATAAAGCGACACTCAAAGGATTAGAACTGTACGCAGAGCACCAATTCGAACATGTTGGATTTGATGTTTCGTACACTTACCTCGACGCAACCGACGACACAAGCGGTGAGCGACTTGTTGGAACCTCTGAACATGAAGCATCCGTGAAAGCCAACTGGTACGTAACGTACGATACCGACCTGTTTGCAAGAGCCCATTACCGCAGTGAAGTGCGTGGTGAACTCGGCAACAATGATGTCTCCGATCCGTACACAACATTTGATATTGGCATGCGTCATACCATAATAGAGGCACTGGATCTGAAGCTCGGCATCAATAACTTGATGGATGAAGATGTATCAAGCCCAGAAACCTACACCGAGGTCATTCAGGGTAGAACGTATTACGCTGGCTTAAACTACGCTTTCTAACCTAATGCCAAATACCTTTTTTGATAAATTAGAGCGATGGGGAAATAAACTTCCCCATCCCGTCTTTTTGTTTCTATGGTTGTCGCTGATAATCATAGTCATCTCATTCTTCGTCTCCAACGCCCAAGTCTCTTATACACTGCCGGGTGGAAACATTGAGCACGTCAACAACCTGTTGTCTTTAGAGGCGATAAGAACTTGGCTCGGTGGCAGCGTCAAAGAGTTCATCAGCTTCCCCCCCTTAGGCATCGTCATTATTGCCACCATTGGTATTGGTTTAGCGGACTCTTCCGGCCTCATCAGTTACTCCGTTCAACGGTTAGTTAGCAAAACCGGAAAGTGGCAGCTGACCATGAGCATCATGATGCTGGGGATATTATCGAATGTCGTCGGCTCTGTGGGCTACATTGTACTTATCCCGTTGGCGTGTCGCGCGTATCAAGCAGCCAATCGCCCACCATTAGCAGGCCTTGCCACGGCATTTGCTGGTGTCGCAGGTGGCACACACGCAACACTATTCTTAACCACTTATGACGTCGTTATTGCCGGTATCACCACCTCAGCCGCTCAACTGATTGACCCAAATATTGTTGTCAGCCCTCTGGCGAACTACTTCTTTATGAGCGCCAGCGTATTCGCTCTTGTGTTAGTCGGCTCGTTTGTTTCAATTAATATCGTTGAAAAACGCCAAAGTCGATTAGCCCGTCATTGCGCAGCGCCTGAGCAAAAGCTCACGAACTGCGATGCGATTGCTAACGACCAAGCGGCGAATCACGACACAATAACTCATCACGACCAAGCAATTAATCACGACACAACAGCTAATCACGACACAACAGCTAATCACGACAAAGCCATTAATCACGATAAAGCAATGTGGGCTGCAGCGTCCGTCTTTGCCTTAGTCGCCGCTTTTATTGTACTTTCAACCGCCCTACCCAACGGCTGGTTAGCACCACACGAGGGGCAATCTTTAGGGCGCAGCGAAGTGATGCGTGGTCTGCCGATCATTATTGCCGTCACCTTTGGTTTAAGTGGATTAACTTATGGTTATCTGTCTGGCAGTTTCAAGTGTGAACGAGACCTGCTGAATGCTTGTCAGAAAAGCCTAAGCCAACTCGGGTTGTTTTTGCTGATCATCTTTGTTGCATCGCAGATGATCTACCTATTCAAACTCAGCCAGTTGTCTGGTGTGTTAGCTATGTCGATGAGTAGCCTCGTCGCAGAAGCACAACTGCACCCAGCCATCATTCTTTTACTGGTCGTGATTCTGTGTGCCTTTTTGAATATTTTTATGGGCTCGCCGATTGTTCAATGGAGCATGATGGCACCCGTTTTGATCCCCTCATTGTTCTATGTGGGCATCCCACTCGAAGTGACACAAGCGGCGTTTCGGATCGGCGACTCGGTCACCAACATTATTAGCCCGCTCTTTGGCTATCTCGGGTTAATTTTAGCGGCGGCGCAAGATTATGATAAAGAGGCAAAACTCGGTACCTTGATGTCATTAATGGTGCCTTTTAGCCTCGCCTTTTTATTGGTGTGGACGACTCTATTACTTGTTTGGGTGTACGTATTGCAGTGGCCAATGGGGCTGTAAACTTAACGTTGGCTATGGGTCTGTACACTTAACGTTGATTATGGGCTTGGTTGGATTTGTCATCAGTGACGACTCACCACCCGTTGGGTGATCTAAGTACTCCACTTGATGCCAAGCGGCTAAGTAACCAACTAAGCAAGTAAGCGACCAAGCAACTAAGCAACTAAGCAACTAAGCAACTAAGCGACAATAGTATCAACACGCCTTATACCAATCTGGATAAGTAGGTGATCAGATAATTGCGCAGGAAAAATCGCTTAGAGCAAGGCATAGATTGCAGCTAGCTAGCTAGTTGGCCTACCTACAAAATCTATAACGATGCTATCAGCGATTTTAACTAGCAAGAATGTCCAGATACTTATTTAGATTGGTATTAATCACGTAAGAACGAAAAAGTCGCGTAAAAACGAAAAAAGCCCCGTAAACACAACGTTTACGGGGCTTTTCAGACTTTATAGGATTAAGTCAGGGGGATGATCACATCATACCGCCCATGCCACCCATACCGCCCATGCCGCCCATATCAGGCATTGCAGGAGCTGCTTCTTGAGGCTTGTCTGTCACCATCGCTTCTGTTGTGATCATAAGACCCGCAACTGATGCTGCGAACTGAAGTGCGCTGCGAGTCACCTTAGTTGGATCTAGGATACCCATCGCAATCATGTCGCCGTATTCGCCAGTCGCCGCGTTGTAACCGTAGTTACCTTCGCCAGCGCGAACGTTGTTAGCAACCACAGACTCTTCATCACCTGCGTTCTTCGTGATTTGACGGATAGGCGCTTCCATTGCACGTAGTGCAACGCGGATACCAACGTTTTGCTCTTCGTTGTCGCCTTCAATGTTAGCCACTTTAGATGCCGCGCGGATAAGTGCCACACCACCACCTGCAACCACACCTTCTTCAACCGCTGCGCGAGTTGCGTGAAGTGCATCTTCAACGCGGTCTTTCTTCTCTTTCATCTCAACTTCAGTTGCTGCGCCAACTTTGATTACTGCAACACCGCCAGCTAGCTTAGCTACGCGCTCTTGAAGCTTCTCTTTGTCGTAGTCAGACGTTGCATCTTCGATTTGTTGACGGATTTGAGAAACACGACCTTGGATCATCATTTCTTCGCCCGCGCCATCGATGATGGTTGAGTTTTCTTTAGTGATAGTCACACGCTTAGCTTGACCTAGGTCTTCTAGCGTTACTTTTTCAAGGTCTAGACCGATCTCTTCAGAGATAACCGTACCGCCCGTTAGGATAGCGATATCTTGCAGCATTGCTTTACGACGGTCACCGAAACCAGGCGCTTTAACCGCCGCTACTTTCACGATGCCGCGCATGTTGTTCACAACGAGTGTTGCAAGCGCTTCGCCTTCTACATCTTCAGCGATGATAAGAAGTGGACGAGATGCCTTAGCAACCGCTTCTAGAGTCGGAAGAAGTTCACGGATGTTTGACACTTTCTTGTCGATAAGAAGGATGAATGGGCTTTCTAGATCAACAGAACCCGCTTCTTGGTTGTTGATGAAGTAAGGAGATAGGTAGCCGCGATCAAACTGCATACCTTCAACTACGTCTAGCTCGTCTTGTAGAGCCTGACCTTCTTCAACGGTGATAACGCCATCACGACCTACTTTTTCCATCGCTTCAGCAATGATGTTACCTACGGTTGCGTCAGAGTTTGCAGAGATAGTACCTACTTGTGCGATAGCTTTGGTATCGGCACATGGAACAGACAGGCCTTTTAGCTCTTCAACTGCAGCGATAACCGCTTTGTCGATGCCGCGCTTAAGATCCATTGGGTTCATGCCAGCAGCAACCGCTTTTAGGCCTTCAGTGATGATAGCTTGAGCTAGAACTGTAGCGGTAGTTGTACCGTCGCCCGCCGCGTCATTCGCTTGCGAAGCCACTTCTTTAACCATTTGTGCGCCCATGTTTTGGAACTTATCTTCAAGTTCGATTTCACGTGCAACTGAAACACCATCTTTAGTGATCGTTGGTGCGCCAAATGATTTGTCTAGAACAACGTTACGACCTTTAGGACCTAGCGTTACTTTTACAGCGTCAGCCAGAACGTTTACACCTTCTAGCATTTTAATACGTGCGTCGTTACCAAATTTAACGTCTTTAGCAGCCATCTTTATTTCCTTTAAATTCTTTGTTTCGGGGCGTCTGTCTCAGCGTTATAGCGTTATTCTGAACAGTAAGGGACGAACGTGATTCAGAATCTACTCAAATCGCACTCGGTTTAGATTCCAGATAACTCGTTCCTCATTTCTGGAATGACGATATGAATCATCTAATACTGGCTTGATAACTTTTACTGAGAGTTAAATGAAAAATAGATTACTCAACGATCGCCATGATGTCATTTTCAGACATGATCAGAACTTCTTTGCCATCGATCTTTTCTGTTTTCGTGCCGTAGCCTTCAGCAAAGATAACCGTGTCGCCAACTTTAACGTCCAATGGTTGCACTGAACCATTTTCTAGAATGCGGCCTTTGCCAACAGCGACAATTGTACCGCGAGTTGATTTTTCAGCGGCTGAACCAGTTAGAACGATGCCACCAGCAGATTTAGATTCAACTTCTTGGCGCTCAACGATAACTCGGTCGTGTAGAGGACGGATATTCATCGGTCGTATCTCCTGATAATTTCCATTTAAATTTTGATAGTTGCCACGATTAGCGTGGGTCAAACAATATGTTGGGGACAATGTGATGAATCCCAAGGGGGGGGTGAAAAAATTGTGATCTTGGTAGAGCAGATACACAGAATTATTATTTACAGGGTCTAGCTCTTCGATACTCGCTTACTCGAATCTCTCATCTGCCTTTAGCTTTTCTTCCCTACCATATCTGTTTATCCTACTCTTTTCGTTTCGATCGGCGTTGTACATGCAAGATAAGCACGGGCTATTAACCGCCCCTATAGAGAGTACATTGCGTACTATGACCATACCGACCATCTTCGGTATGGTGGCGATCTTGATGTTTAATCTGGTCGATACCTTCTTTATCTCGCTGCTGGGTACACCCGCGCTGGCAGCGGTGAGCTTCACCTTTCCGATCACCTTTGCAGTCAACTGCATCACCATGGGCATCGGCATTGGTCTTTCGACTTGTATTGGTCGCTTGCTTGGCCAAGGCAACGCGCACAATGCCGCTCGATTTACCGCCCACGGATTGCTGCTGGCACTGCTTCTGGTATGTTGCGCTTCTGCTGTGGGCCTGGTCACTCTAGATCCTTTATTTACCTTGCTGGGCGCAGAGCCCGAACTGCTGCCGCTGATCTCTCAATACATGGTGATCTGGTATCTTACCATTCCGTTATTAGTGATCCCGATGGCGGGCAATAGTGCCATTCGTGCCAGTGGCGATACCAAGACCCCAGCGAAGATTATGATGTTGGCAGGGCTTATCAACGGCGTGCTCGATCCGCTGCTTATTTTTGGTTACGGCCCCTTCCCCGAACTCGGAATACAAGGCGCAGCGATTGCCAGTGGCTTCAGTTGGCTGGGCGCTCTGTGTGGCTCATTGTATGTGTTGATTAAACGCGAAAAACTGCTCGCGTTACCTAAGCTTAAAAACATCATTGGCGATTGGCAGCAAATACTGACCATTGGCACGCCTGCCGCCCTATCCAACGCGCTCAACCCATTAGCCGGAGCCATCATTATGATGATGCTGGCTAAGCAAGGCACCGAAGCCGTGGCCGCGTATGGCGCAGCGCAACGCATTGAATCCATTTTGCTGATTGTGTTGATGTCGCTCACCTCGGCATTGACTCCATTCATGGCGCAAAACTTTGGTGCGAGCAACCCACAACGAAGCTTCAAAGCGCTGTTTTTGAGCATGCGCTTTTCCGTGATGTTTCAAGGGTTAATCTTCCTAATGATGGTGCCATTAAGCATCCCTTTGGCTGCCCTATTCTCTCAAGAACAGTCGGTGCGAGATATTTTGTGGCACTACTTATTGGTGGTGCCATTTAGCTATGGCTTTCAAGGGATCGTGATGATGTTGATCAGCGGCATGAATGCCATGCATCAACCGCTTAAAGCCTTTCAATGGAGCTTCATGCGCTTGTTTGTGTTTACCCTGCCCTTTGCATGGGTCGGCAGCCAACTCGATGGCATTGAGGGGCTGTTTATTGGCTTAGCTTTGGGGAACATTGTCGGCGGGGTTTCAGGGTATTGTTTTGCGCTTCGTGTTAGGGGTAAAGCAGGTGCGGGATGCGAAAAGCATATGCCATAGATACGAGTAGCGGGATGCGAAGAGCTTTGGAGTATTAACGTTACTCAAGTCGTCATTCTGAACAGCGAGGCACGAGCGTGATTCAGAATCTGTCTTTTAGAGTGTTGCTTCAGTGTGCTTTAGATTCCAGATACCTCGTCCCTCCGTTCTGGAATGACGGTGTGGGTTCCTCACTTCTATAAAAAAACCCGCACTTTGAAGTGCGGGCTTTCAAAATCGTTAAAGCTCAACGTGAACCGTTGAGCTAAAAAACCATTTAGCTACTGACTACTTAACTGCTGACTACTTAACTAAAACGTCACCTGACATTTCAGCTGGGATTTCCATACCTGTTAGAGAAAGCATCGTTGGTGCCAAGTCAGACAGTTTACCGCCTTCTTTGAACTCAACGTCTTTGCCGCCCACGTAGATAAGTGGAACAGGTAGGTTAGTGTGTGCCGTGTGGATGCCACCCGTTTCTGGGTTTACCATCATTTCCGCGTTACCGTGGTCAGCAGTGATAAGCAGTTGGCCGTCCACTTCTTTGATAGCTTCAACAACTTTGCCGATGCACTCGTCTAGCGCTTCACTTGCCTTAACCGCTGCATCGTAAACGCCAGTGTGGCCAACCATGTCACAGTTCGGGTAGTTACACACGATAGCGTCGTATTTGCCGCCTTTGATTGCTGCAACCAGTTTTTCAGTCAGCTCTGGTGCGCTCATTTCTGGCTGTAGGTCGTACGTTGCTACTTTTGGAGACGCAACAAGTTGACGCTCTTCGCCTTCAAACTCGTCTTCTTTACCGCCGTTGAAGAAGAAAGTAACGTGTGCGTACTTCTCTGTTTCAGAGATACGTAGCTGAGTTTTACCTGCTTTAGATAGCCACTCACCGTAAGTGTTCTCTAGAGATGCCGGTGGGAATGCACATAGCAGCGGAATGTCTGCAGCGTATTGAGTCAGCATCACGAAATCGATCGCTGGGAATACGTTACGAGCAAAACCATCGAAATCAGGCACGAATGCACGTGTAATTTCACGAGCACGGTCAGCACGGTAGTTCATGAAGATAACCGCATCGCCATCCACGATAGCAGCAGACTCTTCACCTTCCGCTTTGATTTCCGTCGCTTTCACGAACTCATCGTTTTCGTCACGAGCGTAAGCCGCTTCTAGGCCAGCAACAGCAGTATCGAATGTGAACTCTGCTTTTGCTTGAGTAAGGAGGTCGTAAGACTCTTGAACGCGATCCCAGTTGTTATCACGGTCCATTGCGTAGTAGCGACCAATAAGCGAAGCCACACGGCCTTTACCCAGTTTCGCGAACAACTCTTGGAAGCGAGCCAATGTGTTTTGTGCGCTACGTGGCGGCGTATCACGGCCGTCTAGGAATGCGTGTAGGTAGATTTTCTCTGCGCCACGCTCTGCTGCCATTTCAACGGCTGCGTAGATGTGATCTTCGTGAGAGTGAACGCCACCTGGCGACATAAGGCCCATGATGTGAACCGCTTTCTCAGCTTTTACCGCTTTATCGATAGCGTTAACGAGCGTTTCAGTTTGGCCGAATTCACCGTCTGCGATTGATTTAGTGATACGAGTAAGATCTTGGTATACCACGCGACCCGCACCGATGTTGGTGTGACCCACTTCTGAGTTACCCATTTGACCGTCTGGTAGGCCTACATCTAAGCCAGAAGCCGAGATTAGCGTATTAGGTTGGTTAGCAATAAGACCGTCTAAAACTGGAGTATTAGCGTTCGCGATAGCGTTGTCTTGGTTGTCTTCACGGTAACCGTAACCGTCAAGGATCACTAGAGCCATTGGCTTCTTAGCTGACATAGGACTGACCTCGTTCAATTCAAAATAAATCGGTATAAAAACAAATTAGCGTAATTTTACTACAGTTTATAGTCAAAACTGTAGTGGAAGATCAAGAAACCGCGCCGGTAGGTGGATCGGATGTGAAAAAATGTCACTTTGTTTCTAAGTCTTTCATCTATTTACGACTAAGCTTCTCATCTATTTACATCTAAGCGTCTCATCTCTTTACGTTTAAGCCTCTCATTTAAACGTAAGGCACCCTCCACAAACACTTGAGAAATCACACACAGTCACAAACCCAGATCAACACCAATACTCACTCAACACCTCGATAAACCTCTGCTTATCGGCCAGTGCCAGTTCATTGATGCCTGCCGCCGCTTTACGGCCACCACCCGTTGCGAATGATGAGCAGATATCATCCGCACCCACGCGATGGTTCAGTGGTGCGCGTACGCTAACCGTGTAATCTTGCTCGCTTACGTTAAGGGTGAATACTGCATGTGCCAGCCCTGGGCTTTGGTTGGCCAGTTCATTGCCAAACACGCCACTAATGCGTCTTGCCCACGCTTCACAAGGCAGCTCAAACACTTTACATTGGCTATCCAAGTGAATGGGCGCAATGCTCAGCACATGATTACGGTCACGCTGGTAACCTTGTTTGAGTACATGGTATGGCGAATGTTCGTCATCCAATAGCAACAGTGGGTCTTCATAGGCCGTCAGTTGTAAATACAGCTGATCAGGCTCAATGTGCAAGTCATCGAGCGTGGCACCATAACCGTTATAGTTAATCAATGTCCCCAACTCTTTTAAGAACTCGGTCTCTGATTCGGTCAAGCCAATCTCTTGTGCCAGTTTTTCTGCGGAAGCAAACAGGTTATCACCAAAGGCGGCAGCCACAGCCCACTTCGCGTATTGTCCACCAAGGCGCTCGTTAATCAATAAACTGGTGCACACTTCCGCGTCGACATTAATGAGTACATCTAGGTGATCTGACTGAGGAATATCGCCACTGCGATGGTGGTCGCAATAAAACACCGCGACATTATTGGCAAGCAATGCTTCAAGCTCTGGCCGGTTTTTCTCCATCGAGATATCCAGTGCCGTCACCGATTTGGCAGTATCGATATTGACTTGCTTTAACAGTTTGATATCACGTTTCACACCGGTAATCAGTGTGGAAACCTTTGGCTCAGCGAATCGCAGTTGCAGCAGTGCAATGATGCCATCCGCATCCCCATTAAATACGTCGTAATGCATTATTTGCGCTCTCCAAGTTACAAATATCCTTATTTTCAAGCTCAGCCACAACAAAACCGGCGCATACTTTAAAAATCAGCGCACGCTTTAACCGTTAAATCGGCGCGCGCTTCAGCCGTTAAATCGACAGTTTGAAGGTGGATTCAGGGTTCACTGGCGCTTGGTATTCAGAATCTATACCTGCATTCAAAGTCAGGCCTGTACTCAAAATCACAAAATCAATGCCTGTGACGTGCTTGAACTCACCGGCGTTCATATTATTCCGTTAATCCGAACCAAATAAATCTCGGGTATAGACCTTATCTACGACATCTTGCAGCTCTTCCACCATACGGTTAGACACAATCACATCTGACATATCTTTAAACTTGGCCAGATCTTTGATCACTGGTGAGTGGAAGAACTCTGTTTCTTCTAACACTGGCTCATACACGACGACTTCAATGCCTTTGGCTTTCAAGCGCTTCATGATGCCTTGGATGGACGAGGCTCGGAAATTGTCGGAACCTGATTTCATGATCAAACGATAAATACCCACGCGTTGTGGGTTACGCTTGATGATCGAATCAGCCACGAAGTCTTTGCGGGTAGTATTAGCCTCAACAATCGCGCCGATGATGCTGTTAGGCACATCCGCGTAGTTTGCTCGCAGTTGCTTGGTATCTTTTGGTAAGCAGTAGCCACCGTAACCAAATGACGGGTTATTATAGTGCGAACCGATACGTGGGTCTAAGCCAACACCTTCAATGATTTGACGCGCATCTAAACCATGAGATTCCGCGTAAGAGTCGAGCTCATTAAAGTAGGCCACGCGCATTGCTAGGTAAGTATTCGAAAACAGCTTAACCGCTTCCGCTTCGGTTGAATCGGTAAACAAGACTTCAATATCTTGTTTCATTGCGCCTTCAACAAGAAGATGGGCAAACACTTTAGCACGCTCACTTTTCTCACCAACGATAATACGTGATGGGTGCAGGTTGTCGTACAGCGCGCGACCTTCACGCAGGAACTCTGGTGAGAACAACAGATTTTCACAGCCCAACTCGTCTTTAATACGTGCGGTATAGCCCACAGGGACGGTCGACTTGATCACCATCACCGCATTGGGGTTGATCGCCATCACCTCTTTAATAACGGCTTCTACTGAAGAAGTATTAAAGTAGTTGGTTTCTACATCGTAGTCCGTTGGCGTGGCAATAACGACATAATCAGCGTCTTGATAGGCGAACTCTTTATCGAGTGTTGCAGTGAAGTTCAGCGACTTATTGGTCAGAAAATCGCTGATTTCGGTGTCCACAATCGGCGACTGCTGGTTATTCAGCATCTCTACTTTTTCAGCGACGATATCAACCGCAACGACTTCATGATGCTGAGCAAGCAGCATCGCATTAGACAGACCAACATAGCCTGTTCCAGCAATAGCAATTTTCATAGTTAAGCCAACGAGTTAGAGAGTCATTAGTTAAAGAGTAATTAGTTTTAAATGTTCAAAAAGTAAACCCTGCTTCTTCCCTCATTTTACACAAAGAGAACCAGGAAACCATTGATTAAAGCTGTTATGAGCTAAAACTGGCTGTCATGAGCTAAAACAAGCTGTTACGAACCAAAACAGGGCGTCACGAGCTAAACAAGCTCTCACGAACCAAAACAAGGCATCACGAGCTAAACAAGCTGTCACTAGAGCTAAATAATCCAGCAAAGCTTGAGATTTAAAGTGGCAGTCAAATACATGCCAATACATGAGTGCCCTATACTTTCACTTTCCTTTCAAAAGCTGAAACCTGAACTCACAAGATAAACAAAAAAGGGCCCAACCTCACAGTGAGGTTGGGCCCTTTCTAAATTGAGCGTATTTTGCGCTACGCCATTTTACCGAACGACTCGCTGGTCTTGTTTCTCGCTTTCTCGCTTCTAAATTCTAGCTTTCTAGCTTTCTAGCTTCTTCCAGTTTCTTACTATTTTCGCCATTTTAAAAGAGTGTGTCATGGCGTAAGTGTGGAACAAGAAGCACAGCGTAATGGTGTAGAACATAATGTATTCTGGCACTTGGAAGTATTCACCTAATAAACCCAGGGTAGAATAAATCAACTGTACCGAACAAATCACAACGAGGGATTCACGTGGTGTAAAACCAATGCGTTGCATAATGTGATGGAAATGCTCTCGGTCCGGTTGGAACGGAGAATGCCCTTTACGAATACGACGGATCATAATGGCCATCATATCAATCAAAGGCACCGCAATTAACCACAACGCCGTCACCGGACGAATCGTATATTGGCCGTGTTCAGGCTGTGTTCCTCGGATTAAAATCCAGATCACAAGAAAGCCGATCATCATGCTACCGGCATCCCCCATAAACACTTTACGCAGTTTGCCAAAATACCCTAAATTAAACAGCACAAAGGGCAGTAAGATAACCACCATCACGGCCATAAAGAAGGTATAAAACTCAAGCCCATGGGTATAGAACACCACGCCTAACGAGGTAAAAACCACGATGCTTAACCCACCCAAGAGCCCATCAATACCATCCACCATGTTAAAGGCGTTAATGGCACCGATCACAGCAAATATGGTCACCACATAGTCGATAACAACCGGAAAGTCCCAAACACCAAACCCAAACGCATTACCCACATGAGAAAGCGTTAGCCCGGTATAATGCATCACGATCAGCGTTAAGACAGCTTGCACGCCCATGCGCAATTTAAAGCTGATATCGAAGCGGTCATCTGCCACACCAATCAATACCAGAACCGCTAAGCATGACCCTATCACCCCTGCGTTATTGAGCTCGGCCGAATTCAGGTAAAAGAAGTACAACAAGGTAATACAAAGCGATATGCCGCCGACCAGAGGAACCACCCCCTCATGATGCTTTCTGGCATTCGGTTTATCCACTAAGCCAATGGCATAGCCGACTTTACGCATACAATACAACACCGCAAGGGAAAGAAAGAAGAACATAGAGAGTTCGATAAGGTAATCAAACAGAGACATTGATTTAAGCTCTTTGGGAGTATTAGATAAAGGTAATTAAGTAAAACGATGAAGCGAAGGCAATAAAAAACTGCCATCGCGATTCATCAAGTTTGGATGCACTACACCTTTTCAGAGGCTGTTTTATCCATTTCGGCTTTGTTGCTTTTGAGATAGACGTTTTGATAACAGTAATTTGTCGCCTCGATGTATCCATCGATGCTTCCACAGCCAAAACGTCCAGAGCAAGATTACGAAGCCCCTTGTCCTGCAAGGACTTACGAAAGGTAACTGTTGCTACGGTTCGCTTTTTTCTGCTTTCTTTTCATCCCTGCTTTGAAGCTAGTTTCTTCAGTAAGCAGGTTTAAAGCTAAAAGTCTTATAACTGCTTAGCGGAAATAAGATTGATAACTCGGGCACTGGTGTCGTGTACTGGTATGCCCAGTTTGAAATCACCATATTGTCTAAGCCATTGCAAATTATCTTCACCAAAATCTTCCCAACCTTCAGCACCAGCAGTTGTTAAGAAGATAATGTCGGTTAGCGTGTGCTCTATTTTCCAAGCTTGGCGAAGGTCTCGAATAACTAAAATATGGTCCAAAAGGCTTAATCCATTCATTATGGCTAAATATCTACTGTTAAAAACAGTATATGATCACACCTAAATCTGATCATCAAATCGATCTTAGATGTATTGAGATTATTGTGACTTTAGTATCTAATTAGTGAAAATATGACTACTCGTCACCCCTTATTCCATAAGGGGTTTTCATGATCTTGCCCTGGGGTAGTCGGTGATTTGAAACCTGTCAAATACATGGGTGTCCTGCATTTTCCCCTATGTCAAACGTAGAGGTAACTTAGTGTGTATGGTTAATTAATCGCTTACGTTCAAATCCAGGCACCTGCTTGATTCAGTCTAAATTAAACTAGATTTGGGCTTAGTCATTCCTGCTTTAGTAAGCAAGAAACGCATTGCACTTTTTACATGCCAATAAAAGTGCATAGAAAGCAACTTCCTATTTGCGTGCTTAGCTAAATGACACGCCTTAAACTCAGGAAAATAAGTTAGTTTATCACCCATTAAATAGCTACGATAACAAATATCAATATCTTCACAATACATGAAATATCTCTCATCAAAACCACTTAACTTTGAATAGTGACCAACCTTAAAGGTAAGGAATGAACCAGCAGCCCAATCAACCTGAGTTGTTTTCGATAATTGATCTCTATCAATTATCGAGCTATTACCAAATCCTAGGAAAGATTTAACAAACTGATTTAAGGATGGAAACCTTCGTATTGAATTGTCATATATCAAATTATCAAAGTCTTTGTACAAATTAATTGAAGATAAGTTAATGTTACCACGACTCATAGCCTTAACTAAATTGATGATTGTATCTGAGTCAATGACTACATCTGGGTTAAGCACAACAAAGTAATCACCATCTTTCATGTTTAGCTCTTTTTTACAGTAATCAAAAATAATATTATTGTTTTCACCAAAACCACAACCGTAAAGACTTCTATTGTTAATCCAATGGAAATTTCTTTCTTGTGCTAGTTGATGGAAATCATCGTTTACTAAATTACTTTTTACTATAATATTAAAGTCTCTAACCAATTTATCCAAACACCCTAGTTCATTGATTAAATTTGAGTGTCCATGAGATACCACGGCAATATAAATCGACATTAAAATAACCTTGCTTACTTTTAATTAATCAAAATGTCATCTGCTTTGATTGTACCTATAAGCCTATAAAGCTCTAAGGAAATACTAACCTACGACTAAAGCTCACCAGTAAACCCAAGAATTTTAAATATGCTTCTTTCAAAAGTTCACATAGCAAGCATTCTACCTAGACACATTTTAAAATTTAACATGAATATTAAAACATTGCATTATCTCAACTTACCTTCGCTTAATCCCATCTTTAACACCTCTGATTAGCGACTTAACATATCCTTTCCTTTCATTCGGAGATGCTGCGATTAAAATACTTTGATGAACGATAGAAAAAACAATCTCTCTAAGAGCCATTATTTTGGGAACATGACTCAATCTAAACAAAAAGAAAGAATTTCTTAGTCTATAATAACGCCTAAACGCACTATGCTTAGGTACATAAAACTTCCATAATTTAAGAGACTTATCCCCTATTGAATGAAACATTTTTGCCTGTGGAACTACAAGAATTTTGTGTCCTAAGTTATATGCACGAAGACACCACTCTGTATCAACATAATCAATAAAGAAATCTTCATTCATTCCTCCGACTTGCTCCATAACTTTAGTGGTAACTGTCGTTCCAGATGAAATCACATTATTTACCCAAAAAGGCGATTGCGTCTCTAAGGGGAAATGTTTTTTCCTACAACCGTTATCAAATATCTCTACGATTGGATAAGTAAAACCTCTATCTTTATCTACAAATATTGGCGCTGTAATATTAGCATCCCCATTTATCAGGGGTTGGGTCAACTGATTAATAAAATTAGAGTCAGGAATTGTTGAGTCCTGATCAAAGAAAATAATGTACTCAGCATTATGAATAGTACAATATTTAATTCCTTCGTTTTGGGCTTTTGCTATGCCGAGGTTATCTTCCATCCATAATGTTTCACACGGTAAACTGAAACGAGAAAAACTACCGTTATCAACTATAACAGACTTAACATTACTTTCTTTAAGTGAGCCAACTAACTTTTCTAAATTAGCAACCTCTGGGTTGTATGTTACTATTACTGCAAAAATAGAATCATTATTCATTAAAATATGTACCTCTAGTACTATGTATTATATCTAACTCTAAAAAAGTAATTTACGAGAAAAGCCCAAAATAATTGGAAGGAAATACCTGTAAAAGCAATTACATTGGTAAATATCGCGAATAGTGCAAAAACACAAACAACTGCATAAGGTGCGACTGTGTATGATGGTCTTGTTGTAACAAGTATAGAAAAAAATAAAATTATAAAAAAAACTATATTAGTTACGATAATCCCAAGCCAACCAAGATACATATAGCTTTTGCCATATAACGTACCAACAGTAAATGAAGTGGCAATACGCATATTATCAACATTACTTACACCATAGATATCATTTATTCGATTAGATATCGTATCAGGCAACAGTTCATTTAAAACATAGAAGATAACACTATCAGAATCGTATTGATCAAAGTCATTCTTCATATCTATATTATTTTGCAGGTTTGCCAACGGAGTTGCTATATAAAGATAACCCCAAAAGAATTCCTTTGGTATAGCTGATGATATAAATTCATCACTGGCCCCTCCCAATGTCAAAATAAAATCAGACGTAACACTATCAATAGCAACATTATCATGATTCTCACGTAAGTTACCAGCTAGACCGAAAGAAAAAAGTATAACTAAACCTATTACTGAAGTAATTATTATTTGTTTTAGCCTTAAACCTCTCCTTAATAAATAAACCGTAAAAAATTGAGCCAAACAAATTATCACTGCTCCTCGATTAAATATTAATATAAACGAAAAAACTAAAACAAAAGCAAATAACAAGTACTTTCTTTTCCCAGTAACTAAATAAAAATCGAAGAAAACAGTCGAGAAAACTGTTGCTGCAGTTGCATATATTACATAAACAACAGGGATACCAAAATCAGTGTAATCTATATTAAAACCAGACAATTTGGCAAATAATGGAATAGCACCTACATATATAAAATTCAACAATAGCAAGATTAGTAATGTAAAGAATACAAAGTTAGAAACACGACTAAAGTTAGGAGGTTGATATTCCGTTTCTCTTAAGGCATATGTTTTATTTTTTGTGATACAGTACAATATAACTGCATTGAATATGCTAACAGATAGAAAAACATATAATCCAGTAGATAATTCAGGTAGCAGCCATGACCAACCTAATGAGTAGGTCAAAATAACTAAAAAAAATGAAAAAGCATAAACAACAAATGGATTTATTAGCATAAAATGTATCCTGCAAGTAATCTCTTAATAAATCATATCTTATATTCATAAGGTTTAGTGTACTTTAGTACTTTAAATGAATTATCAAATAATTTAGAACCTACTTTCTCAAGTGAAAAACTATCCTGCCAAGTATATTTACTTAGCTTATATTCATTACCAAGCGTTCTTAAGCTTGCTACATGTTGCTTATCTCTTTCTATGTTGTATTTGTGTATAGCCCATGCAAAATCGATCAGAACTAAACCTTTATTTTTTGAAAATAGCAAATTACCTTCATGTATATCTCTATGGCAGATTTCAGCCATATTCAAGGCATCAATCACCTCCTCACAGAAAACCCTATACTGTTCTCGCGATACAATCGTACTTGTTAATTCTTCACCCTCAATTGCTTCCATAGCAACTATGGACATAGAGTACTTACGAAATATTTCAATTGGTTCAGGTATCAACGACGGAATAAGTTTATATAATTCCGTCAAACAATAATACTCACATTCTGCTGCGTTATAAGTTCCTGATGTTTTAAGAAACACTCTGTCACCTTGCTTGTTATCAGCAGTAAGGTAACCGACCCCATGATGCCATGATGAAAATTTAAACAATCGTATGTTAATAAACCCAAAGTTCTTTAGCTGAGGATAAAAGATTGCAATTTGCAATATAGTTAATATTTTATAAATTACATTTCTCATCAAATAACCATTCGCTTTAACTTTCCTAGTCGTAACCTAAAATCAACTAAGACCAGTTGCCTAATTAATCGGACTATATATCCAATAGTCGAGCACTTTTCAACATCAACATTGAGCATATCAACATTTGATCTATTTAGGTATACACTTATATCTTTAGGTATCGTTATTAAATATGACCTTTCCTTCATAAAGCTTTCCGTGAATTCAAATACAGAGTTTATGGTCATATTTTCTTGATTAAAATGGTTTTGATAATCATCAGAAATCTTCACTTTATGTATTAAAGCATGATATGATAACATAGGAAAAAAATCTTCTTTTGATGGAATACTAAAAACACCATTCATTACAGAATTATCTAGAATATTCTCTTGCCAAGTTCTATCATAATACCCATCTCCAATTTCTCTTAAATCACAGGGTACAAATTCATCATTTACTAATATTTCGTATGCTGCTGACCTGAAAATTCTCTTGCTTTTTTTTGCATTTAAAATGAATGCGAAATCAACTTTGTTTGTTGTCAAAAAATCAATATCTCCGTGATCATTGACTCTGTAATCATTAGGTAATGAATCAAAATTCCTCATTACCACATATTGTGCACACGAGTTAATTGTAGAAAACATATGTTTAAAGTCACGCCAACCTTTTGAACCTTCCAAGTCTCTGTCCATAAATATGGTAGACATAGCTTCAATCTCACACTTTCCCGAGTAATCGTTAGTATACTGTTTAGCACATTTACCTAATAGCAACATTAAATCATGAGACGTTTCATGCTTTCCATTAGTTGCATGAATCTTATGGCCACCTCCTGTCCACTCCCTATATAGTGCTTTTCTATCGAATACATTAATATTTACGTATTCAGGCCCTCTAGATGTATCTCTGTAGTCATATTCAGGTGATTCATCAATGAACGTAACTATCAAAAATCGACCACTTCCACAATGTTTCTGTTTGTGAGAACCACTTGGTAGTTTTTGACCATAAAATCTTGAAAGATTCGTATGAAAATGTTTATCACTCCATTTCATGTCAATACATTGACATATCTTGAATGATTTATTCATATCATCAAGAATGATCTTTTCCTTGTCACGCCCCTTTTCCCAAATGATCAATAAGTTCAATTCGCTCATTTCAATCCTCTACTACTAATAAATTTAAACTTATTGTTAGCTAATACTAAGCTATATATATTTTTAATTGTTATTGATATTGCAGTCGCAAGTGCAGCACCAACTGCACCAAAGTGTGGTATTAATAGGCAATTTAGCGCGATATTTATTACCACTGATATCATCAGCGATTTTCTGTGAATATTAGATGATCCGGTCATCATTAGTAAGTATGCAACAGGACCAGTGCTTAACATAATAGCCTGCGAAAAAGAAAGTATAACAAGAAGCTTATAGCTACCAGTGTATTCTGGACCGTAAATATATATAAGTAGAATCTCACCAAAATAAAAGAAGAATAGAAATATAAATACTGCCACTATTGCCATAGCGATGGTAACCTTGACAAAAATATCATTTATTCTTGCTATTTTATTTTCCTGCCACAAATTAGAAAATATCGGACCGATAATACCATTGGCTATAACTAAAAACACTGATGATATCATTGCAACTTTATTTGCTATATTATAAGTCGCAACCTCTTCTAGCGAAGAAAATATACCAATCATAAAGGAATCCATAGTTGCAATGATAGAGTTTAGTACTGCAACAATAAAGAATGGTTGTAGGCACGAGCGATAGTCGGTTATCACCTCACTACTATAGTGCTTTTCTTGCCCTTTAGTGCTAAAAAGAAGCATTGAAATCACAAAGCAAATTAGGATAGAAGAGCTATATATATAGATAAGATCAAAACTATAAATCAGCACTAACATCATTGTAATCAAAGGAATTAGTACTGTTTGTAATAGTACACCTTTATTTTGATTATCATTGCCTTTTAGGTACTCCGATGAATAGTTAATAAAACTAAAAGGAAGCAAAGTGATTGAAATTAGAACTGCAACTCTTCCATCTATTTCACCAAGAAGATACCCAGCACTTAACAACATAAATATTGCTACATACACTTTTATTGCAATAATTGAAGATATACGAAGAGCTATGTACTTTTGAGAAACACTGAAGTACTGTGATAATTTTAGCAACGCATTATCACTACCAAATCTTATTAGTATCGAACCCATTGCAACTAGGTGAATAAAAATAAAATACTGCCCTAATTCAAATTTTGTGTAATTCTGCGCTAGAACTATACTCAATATAAATCCGAGAGCCAAACCGCTAAATCTAAGAGCAAATACCAAAAAATACCGCATAAACAACCTTGCTATAATACCACACCAGAAACCATGCTTGAAAGTGCGTTAGCACAACAATAAAGTAAGGCATTCAAAATACCTTACTAGTTTTATTTCACTGCACTATTCGATTATTTACTCACCGCTATTTTGCTTAAAAACACTTCACCTAAATAGTAGCAATCTTATCTAAGCTTAAACCTTCCATATCTTTTTTTGATAATAGTGGTTGCTGATCAGTATGAATTGGCCATTTGATATTCAAACTAGAGTCATTCCACTTAAGTGATTGCTCAAATGCAGGATTATAATAATCCGTACACTTATAAACAAACTCCGCTTCATCACTCGTCACATAAAAACCATGAGCAAACCCTTCTGGCACCCACAATTGACGTTTATTTTCAGCAGATAAGTACTCCCCCACCCATTGACCAAACGTTGGTGAATCTTTTCGAATATCAACGGCCACATCAAACACTTCACCAGATACAACGCGAACTAACTTACCTTGGGTGTTTTCTGTTTGATAATGCAAACCTCGCAAAATGCCTTTTTTAGACTTAGAATGATTATCTTGTACGAATTGAGTCGGCTTTCCCGTTACTAGTTCTTCGAATTTCTTTTGTTGCCAAGTTTCCATGAAGAAACCTCGCTCATCACCAAATACACTTGGTTCAATAATTTTTACATCAGGGATTTCAGTATCAATGACTTTCATTTTATTCGCCTGTATACGCTTGAATATTGTTTAACGCGGCCTTCCAATCACTCGCTTTAGCCGAGAAACCTAGCGTGATTTTTTCGGTACTTAAACGAGAATTGCTTGGGCGCTTCGCGGGTGTTGGGTATTGGTCGGTGGTGATACTCGTTAAGCTTGGCTTATTTGCAAGAACTCCCTGCTCTACGGCAACATCAAAAATAGCATCAGCAAAGTCAAACCAACTGACGTGAGGCAACCCCGAGTAATGGTAAACACCGTACTCAACAGCATCACCTTGATCAATACGCTTCGCTATGTGGATCAAGGTATTGGCGATATCACCAGCATAAGTCGGCCCGCCAAACTGATCACCAACAATACTTAATGCGTCTCTATTTGCTCCTAAACGCAGCATGGTTTTCACGAAGTTATTGCCGTTCTCACCAAATACCCATGCTGTACGAAGGATAATGTGTTTTTCACATGCTTGTGCGACAGCAATCTCACCAGCTAATTTACTTTCACCGTATACGCCTTGTGGGTTTGTCGTATCCGTTTCTGTATACTCGCCCGCTTTATTGCCTTCAAATACATAATCGGTAGAGATATGCAGCATTGCAGCACCAACACTCTGAGCGGCTTGCGCTAAGTATTTAGGACCATCACGGTTTATCGCGTAAGAAAGGTCGACTTCCTCTTCGGCTTTATCAACCGCGGTATGTGCTGCTGCATTAATAATGATAGTAGGTTGAAATTCAGCAACTACAGCATTTACGGCCTCTTGGTTAGTGATATCAAGGTGCTCTCTATCTAGAGATCGAACTGTAATATTTCCATTATTAGCTAACTGCTCAGTTAAACTCGAACCAACTTGGCCATGGTAACCTGTAATGAGTACTCGCATCATTTTATCGCCTTGTTCTGAGCGTCAGTCACTAAACGAGTCAAGTACTGGCCGTACTCGTTCTTCGTCATTGGTTTAGCTAGAGTTAGAACTTGCTCATCGCTCAGCCAACCGTTACGCCATGCGATTTCTTCTAAACAAGCAACTTTCAAGCCTTGAACATTTTCAATCGTTTGCACAAACGAAGAGGCTTCGTGCAAACTTTCATGCGTACCGGTATCTAACCAAGCGAAACCACGACCTAACAATTCCACATTCAGAGAACCATCATTGAGGTACATTTCATTGAGTGTGGTAATTTCGAGTTCTCCACGATGAGATGGCTTCACTTGCTTAGCCATTTCCACCACGCGGTTATCATAGAAATACAAGCCAGTTACTGCATAGTTGGACCTTGGTACTTCTGGTTTTTCTTCAATTGAAACGGCCTTCATGTCTTTATCAAATTCAACCACACCAAAACGCTCTGGGTCTTTGACTTGATAACCGAAAACAGTAGCGCCAGACTCTTTTGAAGCAGCACTTTGTAGTGTTTTAGAAAAAGATTGACCATAGAATATATTATCACCCAGCACCAAACACACGCTGTCATCACCAATGAACTCTTCACCGATAATAAACGCTTGTGCTAAGCCATCTGGGCTTGGCTGAATCGCATACTCAAGGTTAATACCAAAATCAGAGCCATCACCTAGTAGGCGTTGAAATCCAGCATTATCTTCAGGTGTGGTGATAATCAAAATATCTTTAATGCCCGCAAGCATTAATGTCGAGATCGGGTAAAACACCATCGGCTTATCGTAAATCGGCAATAGCTGCTTAGATACGCCACGAGTTAATGGGTATAAACGTGTGCCAGAGCCACCAGCAAGAACGATCCCTTTCATTATTCACTTTCCTTAGTTTCCGTTGACTCAACACCTAAACGCTCACGTTGGTAACTACCATCTTGCACATTTTGGCACCATATCGAGTTATCTAAATACCATTGCACTGTTTTACGAAGGCCGGTTTCAAACGTTTCTTCAGGTGTCCAATTTAGCTCTCGCTGCATTTTGCTTGAGTCAATCGCGTAACGACGATCGTGACCAGGGCGATCTTGAACGTACGTAATTTGCTCTGCATACGCTGACTCTTTCGGGACTAGCGCATCTAGGATGTCACAAATCGTATTGACGACTTCGAGGTTTCTCTTCTCGTTGTGGCCACCGATGTTGTAGGTCTCACCTACTTTGCCTTCGGTTACTACCTTGTAGAGTGCGCGAGCGTGATCTTCGACAAATAGCCAGTCACGGATTTGGTCGCCTTTCCCGTAGATAGGAAGCTCTTTACCCTCTAAAGCATTAAGAATCACTAATGGGATCAATTTTTCAGGAAAGTGGTAAGGGCCGTAGTTATTTGAGCAGTTGGTCACCATAGTTGGCAGACCATAAGTACGCAGCCATGCACGCACTAGGTGATCGCTCGATGCTTTTGATGCCGAGTATGGGCTTGATGGCTCATACGAGGTTGTTTCCAAGAACATTGGTAGCGCTGCGCCTTCTGGAACTTCATCAGGATGTGGAAGGTCGCCATACACTTCATCAGTCGAAATATGATGGAAACGAAACTCTGATTTTGCACCTTCTTCAAGCGTATTCCAATACTCGCGAGTTGCTTCAAGTAGGGTGTAGGTACCAACAATATTGGTTTCAATAAACGCCGCTGGGCCAGTGATTGAACGGTCAACATGAGATTCAGCCGCTAGGTGCATGACTGCATCTGGTTTGTGCTCTGCGAACACTCGGTCAAGCTCTGAACGATTGCAAATATCCACTTGCTCAAACGAGTAACGTTCGCTCGAATCCACTTCGATAAGAGATTCTAAATTACCTGCGTAAGTGAGCTTATCAACGTTGACCACGCTGTCAGATGTGTTCTTGATGATATGACGAATGACAGCAGAGCCGATAAAGCCAGCACCACCAGTGACGAGGATCTTCATAGTTTTCTCTTTCAGTATACGGTTTAGGACAACTCACGAACGTGAATATGTATAGAATTTTAGAGGCTTAACTTCACAAATATTTATCTGTCAATATTAGGCCACTGAGACATTTTTTATTCATTTTGAGACAGTCTATTTTCAACCATCCCTTATAAAACCTAGATTTTGCTGACTTTTTCAAAACCGCCTCAATAGGCCGCCAAAAGCAGCCTTTCAGTGGCTTGTGAGTTGTAGCGCTTTTGACTTGCTAACGACTCACTTGCGGCCTACTTACTTGCCGCTCTCGCATTTGGGTACGCTACCGCCCTTAGGTTTGGCTCCTAAAGGCAATAGTAACAAGTTGTTCGCTTTTATGCGTTTTGCTTACGATTTCTAATTTGCGATATATTTTAGCAAAATAAGTGCATATTAACCAATTTGAAAACTGCTCTGCGTGACTCGAACTTTACAAAGCGTTGACCCACCGCACGCATTGTACATCGTGCAGGAACTGGGTGCCTATGAAGTAACGGTTTTCTTGTGCTGTCTCGCAATAGCGCTTTTCTATATCAATGAAAATATTGCCGTTTCGATATAACGAGACAAAGCTTGGGTTGTTGTTTACCAGCAAAAGTTCTTTAATTTCTGTGCGTGTTAGCCCTTGTGGGTAATGGTTAACCAGCAAAGTCAAAAACTCGCCAATCCGCCCTTCTACTCGCGCTATCTCTTTTGCCAAAATGGTGGCTTTTTCTTCCGTTGTTAGTTTTTTTAGGCGGTTATCGTCCATGTTGCCCTCTCCCTAATTCTACTTTTGTCTCTTGACGTTTTTTGTCTGTGTTCGCTTTGGTTTGCCTTAGCTTTTAATCTGTTTTGGCTTGTGATCTGATTTGGCTTGCACTAGGGCCTTGATGCGCGCTTCAAACGGGTTAATGGTGCTTTTGGCTTTGTAGTCCGCTAGGGCCTGAGCGACCAGAGTCGGTTGCTGTGACTCCACTGGCTTGGTAACCGGTTTGGGGTTCGCTGTTGCTCTTGATTCGGCCGCCTTGGAAGATTTGGCGGATGCAGAAGCGCTGACGGGTTTACTCGTCCCTGTTTGTTTAAAGGCGGGTGATGCCCCCTGCTTGGTCTTGGTTTGGGCGTTGACTTTGGTTTGGGCTTGGGTTTTGGCTTTGGCGCTTCTTCTTAGCCAACCATTCACAAAGTGGCCAATGTGCTCAAAAGGCTTGCGCTTGTCGGGGTTGATGTACAGCCACGTTTGCATGGCATGCAATTCTTGCAGCACATCGAGCTTTGGGTAGGTGCGTTCTAAGATTTTGTAGAACTCGTGGTAAATAGGCGCGTTACCTTCTTTGGTGATCAGGTGAATCACGGCCTCGTTCTGTTGGCTTGTTGGTTTTGCACCGTTGGCAGGAGGTGTCGCAAGCGCTTTCTCACCGGTTCGGCCTGCTTCAAGAGGCGACTCAACTTCAAGAGGTGGTTCAGCTTCAAGAGACCGCTCTGATTTAAGAGACAGCTCAGCTTCAAGAGACGGCTCTGCTTCAATAGATGGGACGGCTTCAAGTGTCTTTTCTGTTTCAACGACAGGGTTGGTTTCAACAGGAATGCCTGTTTTATGTTCTTTATGAAAGATTATGTGTGACAGGTGATCACTCTCCGTGTTGGTCGCTGTGTCACCTAGGTGGGTGTCTGGATGTTCGGTTTTCTGTGTATGACCTGTTTTCTGAGTATGACTCGCTTTCGGGGCGTAATTTGGTAAAACGGGCGGTAAGTCGGTTTGATCTAGGTCGTTTTGTTCAATGTGGCAACCATTGGGCAAGCGTAGCTGATACAGATTGCTGCGCTGACGCCCTGAATCATCAAACCGCTTTATCCGCTTCACAAACCCTTGTCTTTCTAACTCGTTAACGTGTCGTTTAACGGTTCTTACCGACACCTCACAATATTGCGCTAAGTAATTTAGGGAAGGAAAGCACACGCCACGCGCGTCTGCGTTATCGGCCAATTTTAATAACACCAACTTACTGATTGGCGAACCGGTTTTTAATGGGATGAAAGAAAGAATGAGGGAAACACACATGAATAACGCTCCTTATTAATTGATCTGCCTATCTGCATGGTTCTCGCTATAAATCGCTTAGATATGCATAACCATTGATAAAAAAGCATTAACAACACCTTTTGGTACTTTGGGGGCGAAGATGAGGCAAGATCAAAAGTAACAAGAAGTGTTTTTCCTATGTGTTCTCACTGTTATGCAACAAGAGTATTAATTAGGATGATAACCTTCGAAGCACCTCTCACTTTTCTGTGTTCCTCCATTTTCACGTTATTACCGCCACCCCCAATCCAGATTCTCGAAGTACATTGCCCTCCCCATACAGCAATAAGGTGATGAATGAAGGCGATTGTTTCTCTTTTTATTTCAGCGTATCAACCCGGTATGGCGAGCATCGAGTGCCATGCTCGCTCCCTCAATCAATCACACCGACCGTGGTTATGTGATGAGCAACCAGTGTTATGTGATAAGCAAACACTGTTTTGTGATGAGCAGCCCTGGGTATGTGATAAGCAAACACTGTTTTGTGATGAGCCAGCCTTCGAAGCGCCTGGCTTTGAAGGTGCTCGTTTTGAAGACCCCAGCTATGAGGATATTTGCTGGATGCTCAGCCGAGCGCGGCGTAGTCAGCCACTGGGTTATTGCGTGATGTATTTACGTTATGTCGGTTACCACTCAGGTTATGCAAAAGCCGTCGGAGAGAGTTTGCGACAACAGATCGCATTACACCCTGATTTAAAAGATGCGTTATCAACGTTTTTCGTCACCTGGTTACAACAACAAGAGGATTTATTTTGTCAAACACTCCACCAGCAACTGATCGAGTTCCACAGCAACCATTAGACGCGTCTGCTTTGCCAGAGCAGGCTTATACGGAAGAACAGGCTTGTACGGAAGAGCAAGCTAACTCGCAAGAGGAGGTCGACACGGAAGAGCAACACTCTTCACAACAACAGGCAAAACCGAAACAACAAGCGGACAAGTTGACGTTTATCCCGTCGTTAGATCCTTGTTTTTCGCTCGCGCCCTATTCCTTTAGCCTGGTTTCGGTTTTACTCCGCTTACCTCATTGCCCGCCATACTCTTTTATTACGGTGCATTGCAGCGCCACGCCGCCGGACCAAGATATTGGCGTCGCCGAGATTCGCCGATGGCATAAAGAGAGAGGCTGGCGCGATGTGGGGTACCACTTTGTGATTCATCGCAATGGGGATGTCGCCATTGGCAGGCCGCTGTCGCAAACCGGCGCGCATGTGAAAGGGCACAACAAGGGCAATATTGGCGTTTGTATCGTCGGTGGCTGTAATTCCGATCTGCAACCAGAAGATAACTTCACACTTGCACAGCGTAAGGCGCTGTTTAGTTTGGTGTCCGCCTTGCAAGAGCAGTTCTTGATTTCAGATGAGAATGTGAAGGGGCATAAAGATTGGGGCGTGAATAAGGCGTGTCCGGTGATGAAGTTAAGAGAGTAAGAGCGGGAAGAGCAGATTCCAGATACCTCGTTCCTCACTTCTGGAATGACGGAGTCGCGAGTGGTGAGTATCGAAGGAGGGAAGACAACTAAAGGTTAGATAGCTAGGGGTTAGGCAAATAAGGTTAGACAGTCAAAACCAATCAATAAACCAAGGAGCAGTATGACATTGTTCGGAAGAATATTCGGGAGCCAGTCCTCCATTAACAAAGGGTTAGATGCACTCACCAACACAGGAGATGCGATGTTTTTTACTGATGAAGAAAAAGCGAAGCACAAACTGGCACTGCTTAAAGCGTATGAACCTTTTAAGTTAGTCCAACGCTACATTGTGTTGTTGTTCACCATCCCTTATGTGGCACTGCATGTAATGGTGATCTTGGGTTGTATGCACGGCTACGATTGGAAGCCGTTGGGGGAAATGACCAATGAGGCGTTTGGCTATCCGGTGTTAGCGGCAATTGGTTTGTATTTAACGGGTGGTGTGGTTAAGAAATAGAAGATTCGGGATGCGAAAAGCTTGAAGAGCAGATTCCAGATACCTCGTTCCTCACTTCTGGAATGACGGAAACGAAGAGCGAAGAGCTTGAAAAACAGATACGAGTGACGAGTAAACGGGATGCGAAGAGCGCGCTTTTCGTTACTCGCCACTCGCATCCCGTGTCCCGTGTCCGCTTCTACTTCTTATCGCTTGAATACGAGTAGTTGTAGTAACCGTATGAGCTTGAAGCTTTTTTCTCGATGGCGTTGAAGATAACGCCTTTCACTTCGATGCCCGATTGTTCGAAGCGGTGACGAGCCACATCGATCTCTTTAATGGTGTTTTGGCCGAAACGCGCAACCATCAGTGTGGTACCCGCAAAGGCACCCACAATGCTTGGGTCGGTTACCGCAAGTATCGGCGGGGTATCAACAATCACCAAATCATACTCTTTTGATGCCCACTCCATAAGCTCTGCAAAGCGTGGGTGCATCAGCAGTTCCGATGGGTTCGGTGGCACTTGGCCACGCGTAATAACGTCTAGGTTCTCTACCGCTGTTGCTTTAACGGACTGAGCAAATTCTTGCTTGCTGCTTAATACATCAGAAAGGCCATTATCCCAGTTCACACCAAAGCTTTTTTGTAGGTAGCCTTTACGCATATCGGCATCAATCAACAATACCTTTTGGCCTGTTTTCGCTGCGACTGCGGCAAAGTTGGTTGAGATAAAAGATTTACCAATGCCTGGCGCAGGGCCAGAGATCATCAAGATGTTGTTTTTCGCTTCTAGCATCGCGAAGTGTAAGCTGGTACGCAGGCCACGCAGTGCTTCAATCGAAAGGTCCGCAGGGTTCGATTCTGCAAGCAGTGCTTGAGTTCCCTTGGTTTGCTGCTTCTTCGATTTAAAGCGGTTAGTTAGATCTATCTGCAAATCAGATTTTGGTACCGCTGCGTAAACAGGCAGGCCAATCTGTTCAATTTGATCTGGGCTTTCAACACCACGGTGGAACGCTGCTTTTACTAACACAAACGCGACACTGAGCATGCCACCCAGCAACGTGGCTAACACCACAATCAACGGCTTCTTCGGTTTCACTGCTTGAGCATACGCTTGAGCGTCATCTAGGATACGAACGTTACCCACGGTGCCCGCTTTGATAATGCTCAACTCTTGAATTTTATTCAGCAGTTGGATGTAAATTTGTTGGTTTACCTCTACATCACGCGTCATACGCAATACTTCACGCTGCGTTTTCGGTAGCTTCTGTACTTGCTGGTTTAAACGCTCTTTCTCACCCAGTAACGTTTTACGTTTATCAAGCAGCGATTTGTAAGCTGGGTGATCTGGCGTAAAGCGCTGGCTAATGTCGCTCTCTTTAAAGGTCAATTCATTCAATTGCGCTTCAAGCTCAACCATAACCTTTAGGGTCGATTGCGCTTCCAAACCTAGGTCAATCGATTCATTTTCTTGACGAAAATTATTCAGCGTGTCTTCGTAGGTGGTTAATTCCGACTTAATGTCTGGCAGGTGGCTTTCTAGGAACCCTAGGCTCTTTTCTGCTTCCGCTGAGTTACGCTTTACGTTTTGTAAGAAGTAGGTCTGGCTAATGTGATTGAGGATATCAGAGATCTGTTGCTTATTTTCGCCCTCAAAACTTAGCATCAAAATACCGGTTTGCTTGCCTTGCTCAGACAGAGACAACGACGATTTCAGCCATTCAATGGCTTCTAATCGAGTTTGCTTAGCAATAGAAAACTCAAAACCGTTATGGGATTCAAAGCCAGCCACAAACACGCTGTAATCGTCTGCTGTTGCCAGCTCACCCACTGTGCCTTGCAAGATCACGCGCTCATCGTCACGAACCAGCTGGTAAGTGCCTTGTTCGGCATCGACAATCTGAATCGTGTGCCCGTAATCGCTCGCATAATTTGGCAAGGTAAAACGGCTTACTGCGATGTGGTTGATGTCACCGGTTAAGCGGGCAAACCCCTTACCGACAATCGGTACATAGCTCGGTGATGTCACCGTCGTGAGGTTAAACTTATCAACGGTTTCGCCCAAGATCATACGCGATTTGATGATCTCCACTTCTGTTGTTGTCGATGATTCCTGAGAGAACAGATCCCCCATATCACCGACCATCGATGAAATGCCACCAGAGCCTTTCTGTTCAATTTGAATCAGCGCATCGGCTTTGTAAATCGGCGTTGAAAGCAGCGCAAACGCGATACCCAATACCGCAAAGGCGAAGGTCGTGAATATAATTAACCATTTCGCATCCAATAAGATGCCAAGCAGTTTCCCTAAATCTATCTCATCAGAGTTGTCTGTATGTGATTGCTGAGATGGTGGTGTTGTCATCAGATTGCGAATTCCTAAACTATTGCTATTTCTGTTGTTATTTCTATTTCTATTTCTATTTCTATTTCTATTGCTATTTCTGTGCCTATTTCCATGAAAGAAAAGAAAGAAAAAGAAATGAAAGAAAAAGAAATGAAAAGAGACGCGTCTTACCTTTGAGCTGTATTTAAAGCTTCTTTGCCCACGCTTGTGCTGCTTCGTCGATCAACTGATAAGCGTATTCGAACGCTTCACGGCTTTGACGGTGTGGATCGGGAATGTCTTTTTGACCTATCCACTGACCAAACAGCATGGTTTTACCCCGTGCTTCGGGTGATATTTGAGTCAGCGCTTCCATGTGGCCCTTCTCCATCACTAAGATCAGGTCATACTGCGCACAAAGCAGTGGCGTCACTTGCTGTGCGTGATGGTTTTCAACATCAATGCCATTTTCTGCGGCAATTAAAATCGCCGTTTCATCGGCTGGCTTGCCAACTAAACGGCTTTTCTCGGCGGCTATCCCAGCCGAAGCCACTTCTTTGTTTGGAAGCAGGTTTTGAAGAACGCGCTCTCCCGTTGGAGAACGGCAGATGTTACCTACACATACCACTAAGATTTTATTAAACATAGTACACTTTATCATTTAATGGCCACTGCTATTGAATCAGTGGCCGTTTTGAATAGTCAGTCGTCTTAAATAGCTGACAACCTTTAATTACTGGCTGCCTTTAATAGCTAGTCGCCTTTGAATACAGCCATCTCTAAATACAAAAAAACTGGCTGCATGCCCAAATGACATGCAACCTGATTATTCACCTTTACTGATTACCAGTTATGGACACGTAGCATACCTTCCGTCAGGTCATTGAAGCCAGAAATGGTTGGTACAAGCTGACCAATCACACGGTTCCAACGGCTGATTGGTGCGGCGGTGACGTACACAATATCATAAGGTTTCAAATCAAACTCGGTGCCAATCACTAACGCAGACGCATCTTCCATGTTCAATTGGTAGATATCGGCCATGCGTTCTGATTTGTCATCTGAGGTGCGAATAACGAACACGCCGGTTGCATCAGCAGTGAGCTGGTTAATGCCACCAACAGTGCTGAGTGCTTCGGTTAGGCTCATGCCGACACGGTCTATCTTCAGCAGTTGTGGGTCATTCACTTCACCCATCACGAAGACTTTTTGGTTGTCGTTACGCGGCACGTGAATAATATCACCGGCTTGCAGCAAGCGGTTTTGGGTTAAATCACCACGTTGCATCAAACCATAAAGCGAGATGTTTTCTTCCACGCCATTACGCGTTAATGAAACATTGCGCCAGTCGGCATTTTCAGACAAACCACCAGAGCGGTTCACGGCATCGAGTAACGTTAAAGGGATATTGGTAATCGCTTGCTGGCCAGGGTTTGAAACCTCACCGGTAATGTAGGTTTTCTTAGAACGGAAAGCCGCAATGTTAACATCCACTTGAGGGCTTTCGATGTATTTCGCCAAACGTGTCGCTATATCCGTACGAATTTCACGAACGGTTTTGCCTGCCACTTCAACGGTACCAATGTACGGATAGAAGATGGTGCCGTCGGCATGAACCCAGTTACCCGCTTCGGTACTGCTTCGGTAAGAACCGGCAGGAATGGTCAGTTCAGGGTGATCCCAAATGGTGATATTTAAGATGTCGCCGACACCCACTTGATATTCGTATTTTGCAATATCAACATCTAATGTCGGGTTAGCTTGGGAAACCGAGACCGGTCCATTTTGGTAGTTTAATACCGTTTGCGCTGTCAGTGGGTAAAGGTTAACCACCTCAGAGATATCCGATTCTTGCTGCTCCTCTGAAGGCTGAATCACATTCTTGTTGTCAGTAGAAAGGTGAGACCCCGGAGTCGTACACCCTGCAAGCAATGCAGGAAGAAGCGCTAAAAGGAGACGATTTTTATTGATCTTCATGTTAACCAAGTTATAAAAACGGAATGTGTTGTGATACCCAAAAGGACACCCAAAAGAAGTTAAGTGAGTCATTTTATCAGCTATGCAGTTGTAAATAGAGCTAAAGTGGACAAATAATAAGATCTAACTCTCATTTGCCATTAAAAATCAAAAAGTTACCACCATTCGACACCACACTGCGTCGTCAATACCAAACGCAGCAAAACTGTGCCTGCATCCGGTCATTTTAACCCGTAAACATTATCCACGATTTGTGTTTATTATCAACCGAGTTGAATGGTTTAAGAGCAGATGAGAGATGCAAGTAACGAGGTTCGAAAAACAGTAACAAGGTTTGAAAAACAGTAACGAGTTATTTGAAATCTAAAGCCCACTGAGCAACGAAACACAACACAGATTCTGAATCACGCTATTCGATTACTCGTATCTCGATACTGCTCTTTCCGCTCTTACTTAACGCTACTCGGCCTTTGGAGCCAAGGTGAGCGAGCATCGGTTTGATCGAACAAGTTGTATTGCTTATTCAGCACTTGTCCGCCGTCACGAGTGATCGGTAACCAGGTAAAGCCTGCGCGGCTTGAGCTTGGTTTCACGGTAACAAGATCAAACGGAATCGAGACATAGAAACCTTTGGTATAACTGCCTTCACCGTACTCTTCGGTTGTCATATCGGTTAAGCTGACAAACGCACCAGCAATAACGCCACTCTTGAACTGCTTAGAGAAGTCGATACGGGTACCGATATCACCAGCAAGGAATTTACCGACGCCCACTTTAAGCAAGGTATCACTCAAGAAGTTCCATCGTGGGGTGTAGTAGCCGGTAATAAAGCCCGTCGTGCCCTTATCAATCACTTTGTACGTTCGGCTACTGTTATCAGGGTTGACTTGGATCTCTTGATCAAACGTGCCGAACCAACTTTCAGGATCGCGCTGGCTTATTGCGGTTATGTCTGCGCCAATCGCCCAATTTTGGTTGAATGGTCGATACAGGATTTCGCCCCCCACCCCCGCAAACATGCTCTCAAGGTAACCACCGTAAGCTTGGGTGTAGACACCACTGCCGTAATCTTCAAACCAAGTCAGTTGTAAGCGGTCTAAGCGAACCGGATCGTCAACGTAAGAGCGGAACAAGGTTCTGACTCTTGGCGTTTGGTCCGTGCCATCGGATGGGACGGTATAATTAAACTTGTCGTAGTTATCAACTAAGTTAACGTACAGAGAACCTGACAGTTCAACATTGTTTAACGCCCAAAACGAAGCGTTAGTGTATAAACCCAGACTGTATAGGTAGAAGTTCTCAGCCGAACCGAACGATTGAGCGAGGTTTGGTGTGATTGATACATCGAATCGTTCACGCCCATCATGATAGATAACGGATCTCTTGCGTTCTAATTCATGAGTGTGTGAAGCATCACTGGTTTGAGCGTTAAGGTAATGGTTGTTCGCCGCCGCTTTGAACGCTTGTGCATTGACCGTTGTCTCGGTGAGTTCCATCGATTTATCGTTTTCGATGATTTTGTAGGTATCAATGTAACTCGGTACCGCATTCGCGATCACGGTCGCACCGCGTTCAACGGCGATACCTCTGTCTCGGTATTTAACCTGCGTGCCCTTAATTACAATGCTGTTATCGTCGACCAAAATTTGCGCTTGTTCATAGCCAGCAATCGTTTCAAGTTGGCTTGCAAGGGCTGCCGTATCGATATCATCCACCGTTTCGACACCACTCGGGCGCAACTCTGCGGTTTCGGTATCTCGCCACACGGAATAGATTTCATTGAAGTTGGTAGAGAGATCAAAACCAAGGGTGAGCGTATCACCTCGCTCGTAGCTCACTTTAGCCGAGCCCCAATCGGTGAAACGGTACACAACACCCACGTTCCATGGCGTGTGTTGTGTCATGTCGACACCACCACGCACCACAGGGAAGTCTTGAGAGTAATCGTTGCCATCGTATTCAAGCTTCAAAGTTAAAGGCTGATAAGGGGTTTGGTATTCAAAACCACCATAGATTGCCGCATCGCCTTTGAACCAACGTTCAAAGTCAACACTGCCACCTTTGCCTTTATAATCAGACGGGCGCTCACAATACTTGTCACGGGCTTTACACAATGGGTTAGTGAAGTTACCACTGGTGCCCATGTATCCCCATGCCATGCCCAAGGTAAAATCAACAGGGCCAAAGCGTTTGGTGGCCGCAACAAATTCACCATCAAATAAACCCGTACCACCAAAGTCACGCACACCGACCGATATTTCCGGTAAGTAATAACCTTCTTCAACTAAACGCAGTTTAAAGTCGATGCCTTTATCCGTGTATTTAGTACAGCCACTGAATGAGTTTTGAGAGCAGTCTTGATTACCTCCACCGCTATAAAAAAGATCTTGAACTTGCGTATAACGAATGGTGGTTTCAAGCCAAGGCATCACCTGTAGGCTCACGTTATAAAAGTAGTATTCATTGTTAAACGAAGCACTAACGTTGAACTCACCTTCTGGTGCCATTCGGCCTGTCGGCATTTGCATTAAGCCGACACCACCAAAGTTCATTTGCGATGTTTTGTGCTCTGTGTCTTCGAAAGATGATTTTTCAGCTCGAACCGAAGAGGAATCAATGATTGTCTCAGTACGACCCGTTTCGGCATTAAGCGTTTCACCACGAACAGCCTCGGCAAAAAACGTCTCTGCAAAAACAGAAGCACTATGGGTCATTAACAAGGCACAGGTAACCGACGTACACACTGCCGATTGAGGGAATGATTTCTGTTTCAGCATTACAGGCTAACCTTATGACGTAGCAAATCGACAATATCTTGGTTCAACGTTGAGTATTCCGATGGCAGAGAGTAAAACGCCATAAATACGATCGCACCTGGCGCTAAATACACCGGCTGTTCGTTCCAATAAGCATATTGAATGGTTTGCACCACGCCATCGGGCTGAACAACATACGCCACACTTTTATCTGCAGATTCACCAATAAAGCCGTTTGGTAATGCATCGAGATAATCATTCAGCGTTCCATGCTCAATCAGATTCATTGTTACCGACTCTTTCATTGCCCCCATTAACTGAATGGACGTTGGTCGTTGTGGTAAGTACAGAGAAAAGGCTTGAGTTTGACTGTCTAACGCCTTGTTAGTATTAGATCTTGAAGCAAGTAACGGGTTCTTATCTGATTGAGAAATAACCGCATTGCGGTCTAACTCAATAAAAATTCGATTGAGATATTGGAAAGAGGCTAATTGTTGCTTTACCAGTTTTGCTTCTGGCTCTTCTATCGAGAAAGCGTCAAGTTGGTTAAATACATTGCGCTTTTTGGCTTCGATATCATGGTTATCTTCTTTAAATTCAGTCACCTCATCCGCTTCAGCGTTGGTTTTATCAAACAGTTGAGCCGAAAGGGGGAAGTAACCAATACTGTTGCTCGCATTCGCGTTTGCGTCGTCTAATACACGAAGCAGTCGAACGTGTGTTTTGTATTCAAGCGTCACACCTTGAAGAGGAAGCTCGATTATTGTTTTAACTACAGAAGCGCTGCCAGGCTTATCAAGAGAAGCCGGCGTAACAAGATTAGAGGCCACAGAAGCGTAACTAAAAGTGCATAGAGAGAACAGCGCACTCATCGTTAATAAAGCTCTCATCGTTAATAAAGCTTTCACCACGAATAAAGCTCTCACCAATGGCAACCGACGCCCCGTCATTTTTGATATATGACTCATATAATTCATCATTTTAGTTCACTACCCTGTTCGTTAATTGCTTTGATAATGCTTAAGAACGGTTAACTCAAGCCTTGTCATATCAGGGCCTAAATACTGTATGGTTTTTAGCACTTTGCCTTTGCTGTCGACCCAATATTCGTTGGTGATGTCTTGTTCTAACATTGGGAATTGAATTTTTTCTTGGAACTTCTTGGTATCGATAGACGCTAACGGAGTTTCAACCGTTTCATTTCCTGCATACGTTCGGGTGATGTGCGCTTTATAGCCGAATCGATAGTTAGGTTGCCAGTCGTAAACCGCTTGCCATTTTTGAGCACCGGGGTTGGCAGACACATCAAACGCAGAAGAAGAGTTTGGCGACGAGCTATTTGCAGAAGAGAACGTATTTAACGATTGGAATGCCAAACCAGAAAGGTTTTCGTAAGGAAGCAATAGCGTTTGTACGATACGTCCATTTTCAGTAACGATCATCGCTTTGTCAGAAGACATCCACTTTAACTGCTCTGCGCCCGTTTGCGGGTTTTCACCAACGTACGCTAAGACCATGAAGATTTTACCTTGGTCATTCACTTCGGCATAAATGCTGGAATAAGGTAAGTTTTGAATATATTCCCTCGACAACTCAACATCGGAGCTCCCAAAAAAGGCTTCATCAAACGTGGAATTAACGTCTTGAAACTGCTGAGAACAACCAGCAAGAAAAAGACCAAGAGATATGATTAGAGATTTAAGCATGACGAGTTGTGCTTCCTAGCAATGTTGTTGCTGATATCCAATATGAAAATCTGATATAAAAAAACCACTTTATGCTTTCACACAAAATGGTTTTGAACATACCCTAACAATAAATTAGTTAGTCGTAGTTGTTGTTGTTGCGCCGCTTTCGTTAGAAGCAACGGCTACTGCCGCCGCTGCTGTACCAGTGCTTGAACCCGTTGCTGCTGTTTCTTCTGCTGCGAATACCGCACCTGAGAAGCTAACTGCTAATGCAGCTGCTAGAGCCATCTTTTTCATAATGATTTCCATTGATATAAACATTCATACACAGAGGTGATACATTGCACCCTCAATTAGTCGCTTAACCTAAACAACTAATTGAGCATCATAGGTAATAACCACAATCAAGTAAACGAATAAATTATAAGCAATACCTTTAATAAATCATTTGAAAAATAGCGTCACACAAATATGAGCGTAAAGTAGAAACCTATCCCTATGCTAATGCCTATGTAAGGCAAGATAAGCACATAAACCGACGGTTAAGCTAAGAAGATAAACCTCTGTCAAGCCAGAAAATAAACCACGGCCGAGCTTAGAGATAAGACGCCATCAACTGTTAGCTATTCACTATTCACTATTCACTATTCACTACACTCTATCGCCCGATCCTTTGCCTAGCACGGTTTGTATGATGTACTGGAAGTAAAGTTTGGTATTTAGCGTGCTCAACATGCGCTGATCCCACTCCGCCAACTTTTTCGGTGTCGACATGTCGATTTCGTTAATTTGCGCTAACCCTGTGACTCCGGGTCTCACCGCAAGCACACCTCTCGATTCTCTCTCTTCAATCAGCTCTTGCTGATTAAACAGGCAAGGTCTTGGGCCCACTAAGCTCATTTCGCCTTTTAGAACGTTATAAAGCTGAGGAAGCTCATCCAACTTTGTTTTACGCAAAAAGCTGCCGAGCTTAGTCACAGAAGTCGCCCCGACCAAATGAGTGGCAACAGATTGGGTTTCAACGGGCATGGTGCGAAATTTAACTAAGGTGAATGGTTTTTTGTTGCGCCCAACCCGCGTTTGAAAAAACACCGGAGAGCCTGTATCAAAGTAACCTAGGACACAGATAACAAGGAAGATTGGCCACAAAAAAAGCAGACCAAAAAATGCAAAAATAAAATCTAATATACGAATCAACTTAAACCCCTTTCTAAAAACACAGATTCTGAATCACGCTCGTGCCTCGCTGTTCAGAATGACGACTTAACTAACACTCCAAAGCTCTTCAATAATCGTTTACTCTCATCTGCTCTTCATCTTTTCGTATCTCGTTTACTCGTATCCCGTATCTGCTCTTCACTCGCGACTCCGTCATTCCGCCACTCTGTTGCTAAAGAAACGAGGAACGAGTTATTTGGAATCTAAATACGCTTGCACGGTTTTTTTGATCCCTTCTTGAAAGGTAACGGGAGGCGTCCAGCCTAAAACCTCATTGGTTAATTGGGGATCAACTTGCAGGCTGCCACATATTCTTTGTGCAATGTGCTGCTTTCGAAATACAGCCGCCCCAGTTTGGATCCAGGACATTGGAATAGGCAACAACCGCGCCGGTTTACCCATCGATTGAGCGATAGTTTGCATCAACTTTGTGGTTGAAACATCATGCTCATCCGACACCAAAAATGTATAGCCTGCAGCTAAAGGGTGCTCGCAACAAGTGAGTATTAAGCTCGACAAGTTGTCCAGATAAACCAAACTTCTTTTATTTTTGATCGCACCGAAAGGAAGCGGAACCCCTTTATCAATCAAACGCATCATAGATAAAAAGTTAGCTTTAACACCCGGCCCGTAGACAAGTGGAGGCCGAATGATGACAACCTCTAACCCGGTCTCTTTCGAAAGCTGAGTCAATGCTACTTCCGCTTGGTATTTACTCAAGCCATAGGGATCAATGGGAGTGTGGTTGAGATTAGGTTCAAAAGGATAATCGGTTTCCGTGAACTCACCATTAACTTTGATTGAGCTAACAAAGATGAACCTTTTTACACCCGCAGCAACGGCTTGCTTAGCAAGATTTAAGGTTCCGAGCTTGTTTGTTTCTCGATAAGCGCTTAATGCGTCTTGCTCGCTCTCATTCATTTGATGCACTCGCGCTGCGCAATGGACAACGCAATCGACGCCTTCAAAAGCGCCAGACCAATCCGTACTTGAATCAATAGCGGAAACCACCAAGCTGTTCACAAGCAAGCTATTAACGACTGAGCTATTAACGACCGAGCTATTAACGGCCGAGCTGTTCACAAACGAGCTACTAGGCTGTATTTGCGACGCTTTACGCACGACAGGCACGACATCCCACAGGCGCTCTTGTGCCAATTCAACAACTCGAGCTCCAACAAAGCCAGCACTGCCTGTGACTAATATTTTCATAATACAAAAGCCTTAAAAATGAAAGAATATCGAACAAATAACCAACAGATTTAATATCAAAACGGTTGAATAGTGCATGACTGTCAATTTCAGCTAGCTTACCGTACTCAACAACATTAAAATATCCATGATATTAAAACATTTTCTGCACTCATCAGGTCAGATAAATAAAACACCCAAGGATTACAATGCTCAAGCCAATACGCCTTATTCTCAACACAAAGCGGAAAAACAAACGCTTGATCAGCATTGGTTACGACATCTTCGCGATCACACTGTCCGTATATATGGCGGTATCCCTCAGGCTAGGGACATACACTTTCGATCTCACTCTAAATGAGTGGGTCACTCTGTTTCTGACTATATCCGTCACTATATATAGCTTTACCAAGCTTGGGATGTATCGTGCGGTACTCCGCTACATGATGTTCCCTGCGGTTGGCAATATTTTCTTTGCGGTATTTATCTCAACACTCACCTTGGTGATGAGCGGGTTCTTTTTTCAAACGTTCATACCAAGAAGCGTGCCGTTCATTTATGCCGGATTGGCAATTCTGACCTTAGGCGGGCCGAGAATCATGATCCGCACCGTTTATGACCAGGTGTTTAAGCGTAAAAAACCGAATGTTTTCATTTATGGTGCGGGCGCAACGGGCCGTGAGCTGGCTTACGCGTTAATCCATGGTGATGAGTACAACCCAGTCGTACTACTGGATGATGATCCGACGAAAAGAGGTAATATCTTATTTGGCTTAAAAGTTCATCACCCGAGTGAATTTGAACACCTTCAGTCCCTTTATCAGCCTGTAAAACTGTTGCTTGCTATCAATAATATCAACAAAGGGAAGAGGCTGAGATTAGTCGAAAAACTATCTAACTGGCCTATCGCCATTCAATCCGTACCTTCGGTAGAAGATATTGCGGCTGGCAAAGCGACAGCAACCGAAGTGATGGACCTCGATGTCGCTGATCTGTTGGGGCGAACCCCCATTGCGCCAGATAATGAGCTGCTGTCCAAAAACATTTTAAACAAAAGCGTGATGGTCACCGGAGCTGGCGGTTCGATAGGCTCAGAACTGTGTCGTCAAATCATCACTCAAAAACCGAAGACTTTAATCTTGTTCGAGTTAAACGAATACAACTTGTACAAAATAGAACAAGAGATAAACGCAACCAAGAAAAATCTTAAAAGCCAAACTCAAATCATTGCTGCATTGGGCTCGGTGCAAAGGCAAAACCGCCTTGAAAAATTAATGACGACCCATGGTGTAGAGACCTTGTACCACGCCGCTGCGTATAAGCATGTACCGTTAGTCGAGGACAATGTGGTTGAAGGGATCCGCAATAATGTTTTTGGGACATTATCCTGTGCGCAAGCTGCAATAGAATGTGGCGTTAAAAATTTCACTCTCATTTCTACCGACAAAGCCGTAAGGCCTACCAATGTGATGGGAGCAAGTAAGAGAATGGCTGAGTTGGTTCTGCAAGCGCTCGCCGACAAAGACACCAGTACTACGTTTACCATGGTGAGATTTGGTAATGTACTCGGGTCTTCTGGCTCCGTTGTGCCGCTATTTAAGAAACAGATTAAAGCGGGGGGGCCTGTTACCGTTACTCACCCAGATATCATTCGCTATTTCATGCTGATTCCTGAAGCGGCTCAGCTTGTTATTCAAGCAAGCGCGATGGGCAACAATGGTCAAGTGTTCGTCCTTAATATGGGAGAACCGGTCAAAATTCTCGATTTAGCCAAACGCATGATTCACCTGATGGGAATGCAAGAAAACATTGGTTCAAGCTCGGATGAAGGCGATATTTCTATAAAATTCACCGGATTACGCCCAGGAGAAAAGCTCTATGAAGAGCTTTTGATTGGCGATAATGTAGAAGGTACGAGCCACGAAAAAATCATGACAGCTCAAGAAAGTAAACTTAGCTGGACGGAGATGCAGCCACTGCTGAATGAGCTAGATGAATGCTGCCATGATTTTAATGTGGATTGTATTAGAAGGATACTGTTAGAGGCGCCTACTGGGTATAAGCCTGCACTTCGAGAGCAACGCTTTGCTAATAACTCAGAGCCCTACCTCCCTCACAAAGAATGAATTGTGAAAAGTAGATATCACATGGTATTACCTGCACTTTCTCTTTTATACATCCCTGTATTTTGCTTTTCACATAGGATAGAATCTTCGTATTATACCCTCTCTGATTTGATGTTAAAGTAAGAAGGCTCCACTGGATGAAAGTGCTTAAAGATAACCTAAGGCTAATAGCTTCACTAACTAAACGAGACATTGAGAATAGATATAAAAATTCAACACTAGGGCTAGTTTGGGTGATTGTATTTCCGATATTCATGCTTCTTATATACACTTTTGTATTTGGTTTCGTATTTCAAGCTAAATGGGGAGGAGAGGTCAAAACTAACTATAGTTTAGTTATGTTTCTTGGACTAATTGTCCATGCATATATGGCGGAATGTATTGGAAGAGCCACATCACTAATTCAAAGTAATGCCAATTATGTAAAAAAAGTCGTATTCCCTTTGGAGTCTCTATGTTGGGTAGCTTTACTATCCTCCTTATTCCAATTTTGTATGGGCCTAATTGTCTTTTTTGTATTCCTATTTTTCTCTGACACTCCATTCCAAGCTACAACTATTTTGGCTCCAATAGTATTCTTACCATTTATAATTCTTTCATACGCACTAATTATTTTCTTGTCATCTTTATCTGTTTATATAAAAGATGTGGCTCATATGATGTCAATAGTCATATCTGTAATGCTTTTTATGTCACCAGTGTTTTATTCAATTGATGCGGTACCGGAAAGTTATCAGTGGATAATGTATTTAAATCCAATAACTTATGTCATAGAAAATCTCAGAAATGTAATCCTGCACGGAACGTTTTTTGAGGTGAAAGGATACCTTTTATATTTATCTACCAGTATTATGCTATACATTGTATCTAATAAGTGGTTCAAGTTAACCAAAAAAGGGTTCTCTGATGTCTTATAAAACAGTAATAAAAACTCAAGGGTTAAACAAACAATTCCTTATGTTCAGTAACCCTCTTGAGCGCCTTAAACAACTGCTAGGAATAAAGAAAAATTACGACCAGCATACTGCACTTGAAAACATAAATATTGAAATCCACAAAGGTGAAACTGTTGGTATTATAGGCGTGAATGGCTCGGGAAAGTCAACTTTACTGCAACTAATTTGTGGAACTTTAACCCCGACTAAAGGCTCAGTTATTGTCGATGGTCGAATCTCAGCCTTGTTGGAGCTTGGGGCTGGGTTTAACCCCGAGTTTACAGGGCTAGAGAACATTTATTTAAATGCAACTTTAATGGGGCTGTCGAAAAAAGAAATCGATAATATTTTACAAGATATTATTGATTTTGCTGACATCGGTGATTTTATTAATCAACCAGTAAAGACCTATTCTAGCGGAATGTTCGCTAGACTAGCTTTTTCGACTGCTATTCATGTAGAGCCAGAAATATTAATAGTGGATGAAATCCTAGCAGTCGGAGATTCACGTTTTCAACGTAAATGCTTAGATAAGTTCAAAGAGATCCGAGGCACAGGGTGTACTATCCTATTTGTATCACATGATGATTATCAAGTTAGAAATATCTGCGACAAAGTTCTTTATCTAAAGCAAGGAAAACAAGTATTTTTTGGTGATTCTGACGAAGGTGTCGCATATTACCTGCAGGACTTACAAAACATGGATAGCCATAACTTGATGCAGGCTGATATTGAAGTTAATACTAACAAGTTAGTAAATATAACAAATCCTTTACTGCTCGACACAAATAACGTTTCAGTTAATGAAATTGCAACAGGAGACTCTGTTACATTACAGTTCGACTATACATGTTCTGAGATTCATACCATAGGCGAACTTTGTTTTGTTTTTAACTTGTATCGAAAAGATAATGTTTATGTTTGTGGAACAACCACCGAAATGCAAAACGCAAATATCCGGAAAAATGTCGCAACAGGCAGAGTTCGAGTTACATTTCCTAGCCTAGAATTATTAGCTGGAATATATAACTGGAGAGTTGCGGTAAATGATAGTGATGGAATACAGATAATTTCAGAACTCATACCTGTATGTGAATTCAGCGTGAAGGACACTTTTAAGACAGTTGGCCTGTATGATATAAAGCATACTTGGAGCCTAGAGGAAATAAAATAATGGAACGAATGAGCTCAGAACTTATTCAAAAGAACTTTCTTTTTGACGAACATATTGCAAGATATAATCATTTTTCTTCATTTATTTCAGGAAGAGTATTAGACTGTGCATGTGGTATTGGTTATGCATCGAAGTTGATCATATCAAACAATAATGTTGATGCATATATTGGAATGGACATATCTCAAGATGCAATAGAAACTGCCAAGTTACACTTCTCTACAAAAGATAACAAAGTTACATTTAAGTTAGGTAGTATATTAAATCTATCTGAACCAGATAATAGTATCGATACATTTATCTCAATGGAAACTTTTGAACACCTAAAAGAGCCTAGTTTAGCATTGAGTGAAATTAAGAGAGTTCTAAAGGACGATGGTTTTTTTATTGGTAGCGTACCTATCTCAGAATATGACGAGAAGTGTAAATCTGTTTATGGTGAAAATCCATACCACATAACATGTTTCGACTTTGAGAAATTAAATGATCTTCTTAAGTCAGAGTTTAAGCATGTTTATATAGGAAAGATGACACGTGAATTGGTTTCATATTTCAGCCCAATGACTACTGAACCTTTAAAGAACACTGACATCGAAATGTTAAATTTGGAGCATTCAACCGAGCATGGTTCATTTTTATTTTTATGTTCTAATCAAAATCATGATTTAACTCTTAGCAAGAAATTTTACCTGTCTCAATCCCTAGTTGAATATGATGAAGAGCAACTTATACCCTTCGTTAATTCCATGAAATTTGCTGAAAATCTTGCATTAGAACGAGCTTCGATTATCGATGAAGTGGAATTAGCATACTCAAAAGAAGTAATTAATTTGAAAAATGAAGTTAATGAACTTGAGAAAAAAAATCACGAGATAGAGTCGAGATACCTAGAACAGAATGAAGAAATATACAATTTAAAATCTGAGTTAGAGCAACAATACACCAAAATAACACAACCTAAGAGTAGAGCACTGCTCCAAAGTTTAGTTGCTTTTTTATTCAATAGAACAAAGTGATTCAAACGATGAATATTGATAATATAACCTTATCTGATAGCGTTGAATATTTGCTATCAGACTTTTTTGACACAGTAGTTTCACGAAGTTGTCACCCAGAAGAAGTAAAAATGCGTTGGTGTGCAAAAATTATTGATGTTTTCAGTTTGAACATTGATACACAACACTTTTATGATATAAGAATCAAGTGTGAAGCAGCAATTTGTCAATCTAACTTTGAAAAATCAGGTGAGCTAGAATTTAAATATAAAGATTTATTAGCACTAATCTTTAATATACTACGAACCAATCAATCTCTTAACCTGTCTAAAGAGCTATTCTTAAGTATCTCACAACAAATTGAACTTAATATTGAAAAAAAAGTGCAATACCTTAATAAAGATGTTGTGCGTTTTTTTGAAAAAGCTAAAATTCAGAATAAAAAAATATATATTATCTCTGATTTTTATATGGACGCAAACTTTATTAAAGAGCTAGCAGAACACCACGAAATATCTCATTTGATCGACGAGTATTTTACATCTGCAGATAGTTTAAAAACCAAAAGAAGCGGGAATCTTTACGATACGATTCTGAACGAAAAAAATATAAACCCAACATCAGCTTATATGATCGGTGATAACCACCATAGTGATGTTGACATGTCAATACAACGTGATATGTACGCTTTGCACATTCCAAGAGACTTTTCTTTTTATAAAAACTCATTGAAACTTGCCAATAATAGTTCGAAGGTTAAACAGTGCTTCCTTAACACTTTGAAAGCAAAACAATTTGATTTTGATTGGATGTCCATACCATTATTTATTTTCATTGCTAAATTACATAATCGTTTAATTCAAGACCAAGCTAAAAACGTAGTTTTTTTGGCTAGAGAGGGGGAGTTTTTAAAAGAACTTTTTGATATTTACAATGAAAACAGTTCTGTTTTCGGGATCAAATCCCATTACATGTTTGCATCACGTAGAGGTACATATCTACCATCTTTACGCCCTTTAGAAGAGGAAGACTTTAGTAAGCTTCTAAATCAATATTCTGACATGTCACTAAAAGTTTTTATTGACAGTTTAGGGCTAGCTGACTTTCTCCCTGAATTAGAGGGTGAACTAGATTGTATAGATTTTAATACTATGCAACCAAATTTTAAAAATAGCTCCGCATTATTTCAATTACTTGAAAGCAAAACATTTAGGCGAGTATATGAGGAAGAAAGAGCAAGCCGTAAAGAGTACCTAGCATCTTACGTCGATAAGCTTGTAGGAAAAGAAGAACTATACCTAGTTGATGTTGGTTGGAAGGGAAGTATTCAGGATAATATTCAATCCTCTTTAAATAGACCGATAACAGGTTACTATTGTGGTATATTGAGAGGAGCTCACAGTGCGAGTGACAATAACAAGCATGGCTTATTATTTCATGAAATGGCAAACGAACAACGACTAGATTCAGTATACAACGAATTTAGGGCATCTTATGAAGTATTTTGTTCTGCTTCACACGGTAGTTTAATCAAGTATACCTCAGCTCCTGAGTTTGGTGTTTTAGAAAATAACGAAGCTGAAATTAAATTATTCTCTAATCATATTAGACCTTTACAGCTTAATTTAAGAACACTATTTAAAGAACTACTTGATGTTAAAAATAATAATGCGCTATCCCTTTCTGAAATAGAAGCTATTTTAAAGCCTGTTTATGAGAAATCAGTATTTTTACCTAAGAATTCTGAAATGAACAGCTTTTCTAAGCTAGAGCATTATGAAAACTTTGGGGTATTTGAGTTTTCGGCTTTTGATGGCAACTCATCCAAACGACTAACTTATATTAAATCTCTTATTTCTAATCCTAAACATACAATCGGACGTGAATGGTGGAAACCCTTAGGTTTTAAAAATAACCGTTGTGGATTTTTAAAGTATCCTTATTTTTTGTTTAAAAAATTGATGGTGAGTAAAATATGAAAATTTGTTTCTTAGTATGGAGCCCGGACATAAGCGGTGGTACCAATGTTATCCTAGAGCACGCTGTACGATTAGGAGAATACGGTAATGACGTTACAATTGTAACGGAGTCGAGTGTAACAGAAAAGGATATAGCCTGGTTTGATGGTGCAAGTTCACTCAACTGGAGAACATATGACGAGGTGGCTAATGAGTATTTTGACTTAACTTTTGCCACTTGGTGGCGTACTGTATTTTACTTAAAGCGAATAACCTCATCACGATATGCATATTTTGTTCAATCTATTGAATCTAAATTCTATCCGGAGGGAGATGTTGTTCTACGTAACCTAATAGAACAAACATACTCTTTAGAGCTAGATATTATTACTGAAGCGACTTGGATTGCTGATTATTTATCAAATCAGTATGGCCGCGATGTGCAACTTGTAAAAAATGGAATAAGAAAAGAGTTCTTTAACACTCAAATTGAACCTGTAGAAAAAAGAGATGTGAATAAGTTTAGAGTTCTTGTTGAAGGCCCCCTAAATGTATCATTTAAAAATACAGAGCTAGCAGTTACTTTAGCAAATCAGTCAAATGCAGATGAAATTTGGCTCCTTACATCGTCACCAATAGGCGCATATGAGGGGGTTGATAGATTATTCAGTAAAGTACCGATGTCCCAAGTCGGTGAGATCTATTCTTCATGTGATGTTATTGTTAAATTATCGACAGTAGAAGGGATGTTTGGCCCCCCACTTGAATGCTACCACTGTGGTGGTACTTCAATATCATATGATGTAACTGGCTATGACGAATATATTGAAAATGGCGTAAATGGATTAGTAAGTTACAATAGAAATAATGACGATATTGTAAAAAAGATAAATCAATTGGTAGAAGATCGTTCATTGTTAACTTCGTTACAAAATAATGCACTTGAAACAGCTAAGAATTGGCCTAATTGGCAAGAAAGCTCTCAACAGTTTGAAAAATCTTGTCAACAAATATTAGCTAATACTAAGTTAAAACAAAATATTTCTCAGATTTCCGTAAAAGCGGATTTAATGTTTTCAACATATGAAGCCCATATCGCAATACCTCAAGGCCAGGTAATTACTCTGGGGATAAAAGGGGCCTTGATACAAAGAATACGCCTAAGTACACCGAGGTTATTCAAATTATTAACTAAGGTAAGGAATTACCTACACCCAATGCTTAATAGGTAATTAAATCTAAGGAATTATTTTGCAAAAGATTTGTTTTCTAGTCGGCTCTATGGATATAAGTGGAGGGACCTATGTAATAATTCAACATGCCTCTTATCTCAAAGAGCAAGGGTATGAAGTATTCATAGCCGTTCAATCTCCCTTCAATGGACAAACCTTAAAGTGGCACGATAAAGCAAACCAGTTAAATTGTGTTCCATTTGATGAGGCCAAGTTAGAAGAATATGATCTGGTAATTGCGACTTGGTGGAAAACAGCTATTCACCTTCATGAATTTAAGTCCCAACACTTTGGCTATTTTATACAATCTATAGAATCTAAGTTTTATCCTTCTGATCAAGCGGCATTAAGACAATATGTTGATGCAACTTACAAGCTTCCTGTACATATGGTTACAGAAGCAAGTTGGATTAAAGAATTTCTAAAAAAACAATTCGGTCAAAATGCATCATTAGTAAGAAATGGCATTAGAAAGGATATTTATAATACTCTTAACCAAGAGAAAAGAACAGGCTTTCGAGTATTAGTTGAAGGCCACTTTGGTGTTCCGTTTAAAAATACAGCACTAGCTATAAAACTGGCAAAACAAGCTAATGTTAGTGATATATGGGTATTAACAGGAAGCCCTATCAAATGGTTACCTGGAGTCAGTAAGGTATTTTCTCAAATTCCAATGTCTGAAACGGCTAATATATATAAGAAATGCGACTTGATTATTAAATTAAGTACAGTCGAAGGTATGTTTGGTCCGCCATTAGAAATGTTTCACTGCGGCGGTACAGCGATAGTGTTCAATGTTTCAGGTCACGACGAGTATATTATAGATAATTACAATGCATGCATAGTCAAGGATAATAATGTTGAAGACGTTGTACGTTTAATTCGAGAATTGAAAGAAGATACTGATAAGTTAAACACGCTAAAAGATGGAGCTTTGACTACTGCTAACTCTTGGCCTAACTGGGACTCTTCATCACAAAATTTCTCAGAATGGATAGAAAAAGTATTAATGCAACCTTGTAATACCTCTGCTAGTCATGATATCAAATCAATGAATGAATTATGTCTGAATAATTATATAAATTCAAAAAGTGCCAGTTTATTGCAAACAAAAAACACAACATTTATTCTTTTTATGAGAAAGTTGTTACATCACATGCCAATGCCTATAAAGTCTGCTATTAAACAACTTCAAGCGATTTTTGAGGTTTTTTCTAAAAGAAGAGATGTTAAATAATGACTAAACTACTTTCATTAGATGTTTGGGATACTTTGATTCGCCGCGAAGTATCTCCAGAATATCCCAAACTATATACTATGAACGTATTTCTATATAAGTTCCGCTCTCTAATTGCTGAAGAGTTCAAATGCAAAAACAAGCTTTATAAAAAGCGTATCTCTATAGAAGCTCAGTATTCGGAGGATAATTCAAAGCATGATGGCGAGTATACTATCCAAGAAGTATTTAAACAATTACTAAGAGATGTTACGAAACTAGACGATGTAGATAAATTAGTAGAGGAACTCATTTGCACAGAAGTGAGTTACGAGAAAAAATATACTTATCCAGATCCGACAATATATGAGGAAATATCAAAAATCGAACGTGATTCGACCGTATTTATTTCAGACTTCTACATGGACTCTAAATATATTTGGGAAATATTGTCTAGTAATCATGTCGATACATTTATTGATAATGGTTTTAGCTCTTGCGAATTTGGAGCTAACAAAAGGTCAAAAAAACTATTTAAGGTAGTTCAAAATAAATTAAACGTTACAAGCGACAACCATACGCATATTGGTGATCATGAATTATCCGATTTTGAAGCTCCTAAATCTCTTGGTATTAATTCTATTCACTTTTGGCCAGATAAGGAATCGAGAAAGCGAATGGTCAACGAACACCATTGGCATTATCGCGACTCTTTACTCAAATACTTATTATCACAAACTAGTCCGGGGAATAGTCTAGCAGAACCCCTTACTCCGTTAATAGTTGGGTTTCTGTTAAACATTGCGGAACAAGCGCTTGAAAATGATATAGACTTCATAGGCTTTTGTACTAGGGAAGGAGAATTTTTTTATAAATCATGGAAACGCCTGTTCCCAACAGGTTTTCTTTTCGGTAAAAAACTACCTACAGTTGAGGTAATTGAAGTAAGTCGAATGGCAACATTCGCGCCAACAATTACCACAGCAACCACAGAACAAATGCAGAGAATGTGGTCGTTATTTAAAACACAATCTGTAAGCTCAATGCTTAACTCACTAAATATTCAAGTCGAACTTGTCGAACATATTTTAGAAAGGCATAAAATTAATGCCCTTTCCGAATATAGCGATTTAAAGAATAATAAAATCATATCTAGATTATTTGAAGACCGAGAGTTTTGCAACATAATTGAATCACACTGTTCAAAACAAAGGTTTTTGATAAAGGGCTATCTTAACTCAAAGTTTAAAAATAGTAAGAAAGTTGCTATTGTCGATATTGGTTGGAGAGGGACCATACAAGATAACATTTGTCGACTATTTTCAGATATTGAATTTTTTGGCTTTTACTTAGGACTTCACGAATTTATTAACAAACAAGAATCTAACTCTAAAAAGAATGGCTATTGCTTTGATCTCAACATAGATCATTCAGATTTTAAACTACTTGAAGATGCTAGTATTTATGAGATGATATTTAATTCACCAAACGGCTCGGTGATTGGTTACAAAGAGAGCGAATGTACAGTTCTTGCAGAAAAAATGATTTCTGATTATGAAAATAGAACCTACTTTGATTTTTCCTTAAATTTACAAAATGGAATTATTGAACATCTTGGTTTTTGGTCAAGTAATATAGAGAAGTATGTATTGGATGCGAGAGATTTTCGGGCTACAGCAAGAAATACACTTAAAAATATAACTAGCAATCCAGAAAAAAGTTTAATTATTGCTCGTTCCAACCTTCACCATAACGAAATGTTTGGTCTAGGTGAGTTCACTTATCACACTCAAACTCCAAATTACTATACAATATTTACATCTTTATTGATTAAGAAAAATAGGAAAAAAATGGTCACTTTCTTTAGGGCACATAAATGGGTTCAGAGTATTGAAATCCTAGAAGATTGTTCACAGTTAAAGAAAAAGATTCTTATTGTCATACTGAGAGTTGTAAGATTAATTTTCCGTATCAAAACCCGACTTTTTTTGAGATAGAAAATGAATAATAAAAAGCTTGTTTTTGTAATTAATGTTGATTGGTATTTCAAACTTCATTGGCTTGATCGTGCTAAGTACTTCCAAAGCTTAGGATATGACATTCACATTATCACCTCATTTACAGATGACAAAATACTTAATGAACTTTCATCTGAAGGTATCAATTGCTATAAAATAGACCTTAGTCGGAAGAGTTTAAATATAGTAAGAGAATTTAGAACAACAATGAAAATCAAGAATGTATTGTCTGAAATTAAACCGGACATAATTCATTGTATCACAATTAAACCCAACATTTATGTGGGAGTAATTAATAGGCTCATCTTAAAGAAAAAAATTGTATATAGTATCACTGGACTTGGATCAGTATTTAGCTCTAATAAAAACAAGTTCAAGATTATCAAAAAATTTGTCATCTCACTATATCGGTTTGTTTCAATAAACCATAGTAAGTTTATTTTTGAGAATAGTGAAGATTATGATCTGTTCAAGAATAATAACATCTTAAAGTACTCTAATGGCGTTGTTATTAAAGGTGCAGGGATTGATCTATCTCTTTTCGAAAAGAGTCGACATACCCCTTGTCTTAGTATTTTGTTTGCCGCTCGCCTGCTTGAAGATAAAGGTCTTCGTATTCTTATAAAAGCATGTCAGCAATTAAGAAAAGAAGGCATACCTATAAGATTACAAGTTGCAGGTATCATAGATTTAGATGTCACATCTGCTATACCTATGAAGGAAATCAACCAATGGAATGACAATGGTGATATTGAATGGTTGGGAAATATCAAAGATATGCCTAAGTTGATCAAATCTAGCCACATCATTTGCTTACCTACCATGTACGGTGAGGGTGTTCCGAGAATATTAATCGAAGCTGCGTCTTGCCAACGCCCCATAGTCACCACAGATGTTCCAGGGTGCAGAGAGTTAGTTGAACATAATATTACCGGGTTGCTATCCAAACCTGGCGATTTAGAAAGCTTAAAAAACTGCATCAGAACAATAATTTTAAATGATGAGAAGGCTTACTCCATAGCTTACAATGCACGGAAAAAAGTAGAAGTTGAGTTCTCACAAGAAATAGTTTTTAGAAAAACGCTAGAGGTTTATAACAACCTACATGGTTCGTAACCTTACAGTTGTTAGTGCGCACGTGAGATCATATCTAACCTAGATAGAACTCACTCAAGGTCAATGATTTACATATGTACACAAAACCCCAAAACTCGCTATACTCCCACCTTATAATTTTTCGCCCAATAACGAATAAGAGTTCAAGACATGCAAGAGTTAGTGCCATTTGTTCAAGAGAATATGATTTTAGCCATCGTATGGGTCGGCTTGGTTGTAGCCATCATTGCGAACATAATCAAAAAATCAAACGCAGCTTATAAAGAGATCACGGCAGCGCAAACCACACAACTGATCAACCGTGAAAACGGCGTTGTGGTTGATATTCGCACGAAGGACGAGTTCAAAAAAGGCCATATTACTGACGCAGTTCACATTTTACCGTCAGATATCAAAGCAAATAACTTTGGTAGCCTTGAAAGTCACAAAGCAGACCCAATCATCGTAGTATGCAAGACAGGTCAAACCGCTCAAGAAAGCGCTAACTTGCTGGCTAAAGCTGGTTTCGAAAACGTAAGCGTGCTGAAAAGCGGCTTAGTGGCTTGGAGCGAAGCTAACCTACCTTTGGTTAAAGGTAAGAAGTAGTTAAAGGTAAAAAATAGGTTAAAGGCAAGAAATAGCTGACCTAATAAACTAACTTTCGGGCTTTGTTCAACCAATATAATGAACAAAGCCTAATTTAAATTTTTAAGGACAAGAAAATGGCTGAAGCAGCACAACAAGACGCACAACAAAACTTCGCAATCCAACGTATCTTCCTAAAAGACGTCTCTTTCGAAGCGCCAAACTCTCCAGACATGTTTCAAAAAGAGTGGAACCCAGATGTAAAACTGGATCTAGACACTCAAAGCCGTGAACTTGGCCAAGGCGTTTACGAAGTGATCCTACGCTTAACTGTGACAGTTAAGAACGCAGAAGACACAGCATTCCTTTGTGAAGTTCAACAAGGTGGTATCTTCTCTGCAAGCGAAATGGAAGCTGGCCAACTGGCGCATTGCCTAGGTGCTTTCTGCCCGAACATTCTGTTCCCATACGCTCGTGAAACGATTTCTAGCCTAGTGGTTAAAGGTACGTTCCCACAACTGAACCTAGCACCTGTAAACTTCGATGCTTTGTTCATGAACTACCTACAGAGCCAAGCTCAGCAAGCTGAAGGCGAGCAGGCTTAAGTCTCAAAGTAGAACTTAATTCTAACGATTCAAGCGCTAGTTCGCTTTTAAATGCACATCGCAACTTCTGCGATGTGCATTTTTTCTTTACACTGTAGTAAGTTCAAAAACCTTCTAATTGAGTAGAAAGCTTTTTCATCTTAGTAGAGCTCTTTCTTCTTAATAGAGAGTTTCTCCAGAACTCTTCGATTTCCCTCATTATTTTTAGGTGGAAGCATGACAGAAACAACTCGTCCGACTCACACGGTAGGCGCTTGCGATAAAGACAGCGCTTGCGATAAAGACAGCGCTTACGGTAAAGAAATCACCATGACGGTAATTGGCGCGGGTTCTTATGGAACCTCTTTAGCGATCTCTCTAGCGCGTAACGGTGCTAACGTTGTTCTTTGGGGGCGTGACCCCATCCATATGGCTCGCCTTGAGTCTGAGCGTGCGAATAATGAGTTTCTGCCGAATATCAACTTCCCAGAAAGCCTAATTATCGAATCCGATCTTGAGAAAGCAGTAACAGCCAGTCGTGACCTTTTGGTCGTTGTGCCTAGCCACGTGTTTGGTATTGTTCTAAATAGCCTGAAACCCTACTTAGGTACGGATTCTCGTATCTGCTGGGCAACCAAAGGCTTAGAGCCAGAAACCGGTCGTTTACTGAAAGATGTCGCGCATGATGTGCTTGGTGATGGTTACTCACTGGCAGTGCTATCTGGCCCTACTTTTGCCAAAGAACTGGCGATGGGCATGCCAACCGCCATTTCGGTCGCTTCACCTGATGACATTTACCTAAAAGAGCTACAAGAGAAGATTCACTGCAGCAAAACATTCCGCGTGTACGCAAACTCAGATTTCATCGGCATGCAGCTTGGCAGCGCAGTGAAAAATGTTATCGCCATTGGCGCAGGCATGTCGGATGGTATTGGCTTTGGTGCTAATGCACGCACTGCACTGATCACGCGTGGGCTAGCTGAGATGAGCCGACTGGGTGCTGCTCTGGGTGCGCAGCCAGAAACCTTCATGGGTATGGCTGGACTGGGTGACCTAGTACTAACCTGTACTGATAACCAATCACGCAACCGCCGCTTTGGTTTGGCGTTGGGAACGGGTAAAGACGTCGACACCGCACAAGAAGAGATCGGCCAAATCGTTGAAGGCTATCGCAACACGAAAGAGGTTTGGCTACTCTCCGAACGTATGGGTGTTGAGATGCCAATTGTTGAACAAATCTATCAAGTGTTGTATCAAGGGAAAGATGCCCACTTAGCAGCGCAAGATCTGCTTGCTCGAGACAAGAAGTCAGAAAGATAGTAAGAGCAGATACGAGATTCGAGTAAACGAGATGCGAAAAGAGTAAAAGCGGATACTATTCTCGGTTACTCGCATCTGCCCCTTAAAAAATGGATGGAAAAATGAAACACTGTGAACAACAAAAGGTTTGGCAATGCATTGTGAAGGAAGCTCGACAGCAGTCAGAGCAAGAACCTATGCTTGCGAGTTTTTACCATGCCACCATTATCAACCACGAAAGCCTAGGCGCTGCATTAAGTTATATCCTAGCTAATAAGCTCAAGACGGCCTCCATGCCCGCAATGGCGGTGCGTGAGGTAGTTGAACAAGCATTTAAGCAAGATCAATCGATTATTGATGCGGCTGCTTGTGATATTTGTGCAACGGTAAACCGAGACCCTGCAGTAGAGATGTATTCGATGCCTTTGCTTTACCTGAAAGGTTATCATGCCTTACAGGGCTACCGAGTGGCTAACTGGCTATGGAAGCAAGGGCGTATCGCACTCGCTACTTATCTACAGAACCAAATTTCAGTTGCTTGCCATGTGGATATTCATCCAGCCGCTCGTATCGGTAAAGCGATCATGCTCGATCACGCCACCGGTATCGTGATTGGTGAAACGGCCGTCGTCGAAAATGATGTATCGATCCTTCAAGACGTGACTTTAGGTGGTACGGGTAAAGAAGGTGGCGATCGTCACCCTAAAATCCGAGAAGGCGTGATGATCGGTGCCGGCGCGAAAATACTTGGCAACATCGAGGTCGGTGAAGGGGCGAAAATTGGTTCTTGTTCTGTGGTTCTGCAAGCCGTACCGCCTCATACGACTGTCGCTGGTGTTCCTGCAAAAATTGTTGGCAAGCCGAAAACGGACAAACCTTCATTAGACATGGACCAAGGCTTTAACGGTCGCTCACAGAGCTTCATCGATGGTGATGGGATTTAAGAGCAGAGACGAGATTCGCGTAATCGAGATGCGAGATGCGAGATGCGAGATGCGAAGAGCTTAAAAGTCAATGCGGATTCGATTCAGCGAAATTCGACAAATTAGAGCAGATGAATACAACTAAATGACGATAATGATGAAAAATATTCGAGCCATTAGCCGGACTCTTCTGATATCTGCCAGCCTTAGTGTTGCTCTATTATCTACATCATCATTTGCTGCATCGCAAGGTGAATTAAAAGGGGTGTCGAGCGAAATATCTCGTCAGCAAAAAGCCCTCACTTCACAGCAAAAAAAACTCGACGACTTACAAGCTAACCTCAAGCAGCAAGAGCTGGCTATCGCTGCCATTGAAAAGGCCATTCTAGAGAGCAAGAAACAACTTAAGGCTGCCAATGCGAATGTGGTCACCTTAGATGCAAATATCCAAACACTCACCGAACAGAAAAAGATCCATACTGACCAGTTAGAGCAACTGATTCAAACCTACTACATGACCAGTCGAGCCAAGGCTGCGCTCAATATTCTCAATACCGGTGTCGAAGAAGATCGTATTAGCCACTATTATCAGCACCTTGCCAAAGCACGCTCTGCCGCCATCAAAACCATTGAACTGACACAGCAAGAGTTAGAAGACAGCAATCAACAGCGCCGACTTGAACAGCAACAGATTGAAACGCTACTAGAACAGCAAACCGCCGAACGCGATAAACTGTCGCAAACCCAAGCTCAACGTAAGAAAACCGTCGACAATATTACAAAGAGTATCTCTGGTGATAAAAGTTACTTGGCGGAATTGCAGCGTAATGAAACGCGCCTGAAAGCTGAAATAGCGAAAGCAGAAAAAGCCGCTCGCGAAAGACGTAATGCGGTCCCTATGGATGGTTTAGCGAAGCGTAAAGGTAAGCTACCTTGGCCGATCAAAGATAAGGTGCTGCACAGTTACGGCTCACGTCAAACGGGGCAGATTAACTGGAAAGGCATGGTGATCAATGCGAAGTATGGCCAGCAAGTTAAGTCGGTTTATTCTGGAACTGTGGTATTTGCCGAGTATCTGCGAGGCTATGGTTTAGTGGTACTACTTGACCATGGTAAGGGTGATATGACGCTCTATGGCTTTAACCAAGCGCTATTGAAAAAAGAAGGAGATAAGGTGAAAGCAGGTGAAGCGATTGCGCTTGCCGGTGACACTGGTGGTCAAACCCGTCCTTCGCTGTATTTTGAGATTCGCAGAAACAGCCAAGCTCAAAACCCGAAGAGTTGGTTGGTTAGGTAAAGAGCCGATACGGGATGCGAGTCATCGAGAAAATGCAGATTCCGTATCACGCTCGTACCTCGCTGTACGGAATGACGACTTAAGTAGCCCCCAAACAACGAAGAGCCACACGTCATTCCAGAATTGAGGAACGAGATATCTGGAATCTCATAGATTGACTTAGCTTTTAAAACTACTTTGAGTTCAACGCCCTGACGCCATCTTCCAATAATGTCAGTTGCTCAAAACCTTGAGCTGTTGCAATCGGCTTCACCACCGTAATCATCTGCAGCATTCCTTGATGAACCACTTGCTCGGTAATTTGAGTTTTTGGAGACATCGCAGATTGATAGGCTAGCCAGCCTGATGCGATCAAGTGAAGCGACGTCACCATCGACTTCATTTCTTCATCCGTAGCTTTAAGTAGGTTCAAGTCTGCGAAGGCCTTCATGATGCCCACAAGGTTGGTTTGCAGCTTTTCTTGTACGCCCATGTAGTCCAGATGCAGTTTTTCATCTCGTGACAGTATTTCTGGCAAATTGGCATAGAAGAATCGGTACTTCCACATCAGCGTGAAAGTCGAATCAAGGTAATGCTTTAATAGCGTGAGGCTCTCTTGCTGCCCTTGGATAGGAGTGAACCTGTCCAGCAACTCGGTCGAATAGAAAGTAAAGATATCACGGACAATTTCTTGTTTATTACGGAAGTGGTAGTAAAGGTTACCTGGGCTGATCTCAATGTGTTCAGCAATATGATTAGTCGTAATACTACGCTCGCCATGCTCATTAAAAAGCTCTAAGGCTGCGGCAACAATCTTGTCACGTGTTTTCATTGGTCATTCGTATCCCTACTCGTTGAGCTGTTCAGTATATCGCCATCATACGGATAGATCGAGCAGCGTTCGTATCATGATAGTACCTATATTTTTTAGTCATTAACCCAACAAATTTTATAACTTAGATTGCCGTATCGTGCTGTGGTTGGGGAATGATACCACTAGCTCGCCTTTGTTATTCCTTGCTATACTCGCGGTAGTTTTGTATTCAAAAGAGTAGACAAAGTATGATTATCGTAACTGGTGGTGCTGGTATGATCGGCAGCAATATCGTTAAGGCACTCAATGATGCTGGACACAACGATATTCTCGTGGTCGACAACCTGAAAGATGGTAAAAAGTTCAAGAACCTTGTAGACCTAGACATCACGGATTATATGGATCGTGATGACTTCCTCACTCAAGTTATGGCGGGTGATGATTTCGGTCATATTGAAGCGATTTTCCACGAAGGTGCTTGTTCAGCGACCACTGAGTGGGACGGCAAATACATGATGCTCAACAACTATGAATACTCAAAAGAGCTACTTCATTACTGTATTGAGCGCGAAATCCCATTCCTATACGCCTCTTCTGCCGCCACTTACGGCGAAACGGATACCTTCATCGAAGAGAAAGAGTACGAAGGCGCATTGAATGTCTACGGCTACTCTAAACAACAGTTTGATAACTACGTTCGTCGCCTAACGGCCGATGCAGCCGCGCACAACGAAACCCTTTCACAGATTACCGGGTTCCGTTATTTCAACGTTTATGGGCCGCGTGAACAGCACAAAGGCAGCATGGCGTCGGTTGCGTTTCACTTAAACAACCAGATGAACGCGGGTGAGAATCCAAAATTATTTGCTGGCAGCGAAACCTTCAAGCGTGACTTTGTGTATGTGGGTGATGTAGCCGCGGTAAACTTGTGGTTCTTAAACAGTGGTGTGTCTGGTATCTTTAATCTGGGTACGGGTAATGCTGAGTCATTCCAAGAAGTGGCGAAAGCGGTGATCAAGCACCATGGTAAAGGCGAAATCGAAACGATTCCATTCCCTGAGCACCTAAAAGGCGCTTATCAAGAGTTTACTCAAGCAGACCTAACCAAGCTTCGCAGTACCGGTTGCGACATCGAGTTTAAAACGGTTGCCGATGGCGTCGCTGAATATATGCAGATGATAAATAAATAGCATCAAGTGAGACCTAGGGGGTGTATCACCATCCCCTAGCGATCCTGCTTTCTGTCATAGCCACTCAGACAGACTGTCACGACAACTCAGAACAATAGTGATAATCATTCAGAAAGACAGTGGTAACCATTTATACAGACAGTAATAACCACTCAGACAGACAGTAATAACCACTCAGACAGACAGTAATAACCACTCAGACAGACAGTAATAACCACTCAGAAAATTCGATAATGGCGGCAAGCCAATGCGCACTCCGCCAACTCCAGCTAATGTCCATTGGATGATATCGATAAAGCCAAGTAAAAATGTAAGGTTAGTGATTTAAAAATGACAAATCTACGAGATGACTTTGACCCGAAGGCTTACAACCCAAGCTTTCAATGGTCCTTCCTTGCACCCAAGCTTTGGGGGACATGGTTAGCGGTTCTACTGGGGTTGCCCATCGCTTTACTGCCGTTGCGTTTTCATCAATGGCTGGCACATATTATCGCGTCAAAACTATCGAAATCCCACAAAGGTCCGGCACATAGAGCCAGAGTTAACTTTGAGTTATGCTTTCCTCACCTCAGCTTTGCAGAGCGTGAACAATTAATTTATAAAACGCTCTATACTGCCGGGGTATTCATACTTCGCTTTAGTTTGTTGAGCATAAAATCCAAATCTTGGTTGCAAGAACAATGTGAGTTCGTTGACAAACAAAACCTAACTAAACATACAGACCAAGGTGAAAACGTTATATTACTGGTTCCGCACTCATGGGCCATCGATATTCCTGCTGTCATGCTTGCCTCTATGGGACTCCCAGTGTCAGCAATGGCAAAAAAACAGAAAAACCCGGTGTTGGACTGGCTAATGCATCGCCAAAGAGTGCAGTATGGCGGCCGAGTGTATGAGCGTTCTGGCGGCATAAAGCCATTCATCAAATCCGTTAAAGAAGGGTATTTGGGTTATTACCTACCCGATCAAGACCACGGTGCCGATTTGAGTGAATTTGTCGACTTTTTTGCTACGACTAAAGCCACGCTGCCAGGGCTGAATAAGCTCGCAAGGTTATCACGTGCAAAAATAGTCCCACTGTTCGCTTCAATCAACCCTGAAACGGGTAAGTACTCATTGGAAGTCCTGCCAGCTCTTGAGTTACAAAGTGACGATCAAGCCGATGCTCGCTCTATGAACATTGCGATTGAAACCTTCGTTGAACCTAAGCCTGAGCAATATATGTGGATCCTGCAGCTTCTCCAAAGCCAGAAAGATGGTAAGAACTTCTATAACTTGTTTAAACCTCGTTATAAGAGTGACTGGAGCAGCAGCTCTAATAATGACACTCCATCATAGCCAATAAAGAATAGTATTTAAGATGACCATATCCCCCCATAATCGCTATATCATCAGTTCCCTTGTTACTGGGGTGTTTTTTTCATGCTTACTTATTACAGGCTCGAGTTATAAGTTTGCTGCTGTCCCACTGCTATTGGTGGCCTTGTTTTCGTTACCATGGACCCTACGTCATAAAGCTAGCCCACAAATAAAGGCTGCGACCTGCGCGCTACTGGGTTATTTCTTGGTTACGGGGCTCTCGCTCGTCGTTCATGGTGGTGATTTAGGGCAGCTAGATATGCCCACTCGTGTCATTTTCGCCGCGATAATCATGCGCTTTGTGAGCATGACACCGCCTTCTATTAAGGCCATTTTTTACGCTGTTTGTATTGGGGCAAGCATCGCTGGAGTCCTCGCAATCCATCATTATATGACCATTGGCGGCCGAGCATTTTTCGGGAATGGCTATATGGTGATTCAAGCGGGAGGCATCGCCTCATCACTTGCTCTATTGTCCACCGTCGCACTCATTTATGCGAAGCATGTACAAGACCGCGTATTGATTATCACCGCTACCGTAAGTATCACATTGGGACTAGCAGCGACTTTGCTTTCGGGCGCGCGCGGGGGCTGGGTCTTACTTCCTTTCATCCTGGCTGGTCTGCTATACACATACAGAAGTTATTTCTCTTTGCGATCTAAAACCATCGCTATCGTTTCAGCGATGGCCGTCATTGCCTTATCTTATCCAACGATTGAGCCTAGAATCAGCGCTATGGTTTCAGACATTCAGGATTACCAAAACAACGATTCAAGAACCTCTTCCGGCTATCGTTTAGAAATGTGGAAGTCTGCCGTATATTCCGCAATAGACAAACCGATATTAGGTCAAGGCTTTAATGGCGTAAAAGAAGCTCAACAAGAGCAAATAGAGAAAGGGTTAGTGGACAAAAGTGTTTTAAATTTCAAACGTGCTCATAACCAGTTTTTTGAAGAGCTTCAAACAAAAGGCCTCGTTGGACTCGCAATCATGCTTAGCTTCTTTGGGGTACCACTTTACCTACTGTGGAAGAAAGTCCAATCCTCAACGGCGAGAGACGACCAATACTTTATTGCGGTAGCTGGCATAGTCCATATCACCTCGGTAATTGGTTTTAGCTTAACTCAGCACTACCTAGCGCACCATTCCGGTATTATTTTTTACTCGATAGGCACAGCCATATTCTTCGCTGCCGCTTATTCAACAACCGACAATTCAGAGGCTAAGCCATCATGAAAATTCTCATCATTGGGCCATCATGGGTCGGCGATATGGTGATGTCTCAATCACTGTACACAACGTTAAAGCAGCAATATCCAGAGGCGATCATCGATGTGATCGCGCCCAACTGGTGTAAGCCTATCTTGCAACGCATGCCTGAGATAAACCAAGCCATTGATATGCCTATCGGCCATGGTGAATTTAATTTACTTGGTCGCCGTGCTATTGGTAAAACATTGCGAGAGACGCAGTATGATCAAGCCTTCATCTGCCCTAACTCGGCAAAGTCTGCACTCATTCCTTGGTTTGCCAATATTCCGAAACGAACGAGTTGGAAGGGAGAGATGCGTTACGGATTACTCAACGATATTCGTACCAATAAAAAGTCATTCCAATATATGGTCGAGCGCTATGTGGCTTTAGCGCACCCAAAAGACAGCATGCTTGATTCTCGCTCACTGGGTGGGCTAGAAAACTTGCCAAGACCAGCACTCACGATCAACCACCAAGAACAACTCGCAACGGCTCAAAAATTCGAACTGACGCTCAGCGATGACACCATTGGCCTTTGCCCGGGCGCAGAATTTGGTCCTGCAAAAAAATGGCCTGAGGCTCACTATGCTGAAGTGGCGACAGCAATGAGCAAGCTGAACAAGCAAGTTTGGCTATTTGGTTCGCAAAAAGATCTCGACACTTGTAATAACATTAAGAAGCTAGTACCCGAAGAGCTGCGCCACAACATTCACGTATTAGCCGGTCAAACAAGCTTGATTGAAGCGGTTGATTTGCTTGGAGCTTGCCAAACCGTCGTCGCCAATGACTCAGGTTTAATGCATGTGGCAGCCGCTGTTGGCTGTAATGTGGTGGCGGTATATGGATCCACATCTCCAAAATACACACCTCCTTTAGCGGAGAAAGTCGCTATCGTACATACCGATATTGATTGCCGACCTTGCTTCAAAAGAGAGTGCGAATTTAAGCACTTAAAATGCTTAACCGAGTTATCTGCCAAGAGCGTACTTGAGCAAATTCAAAAGCTTGAGGCGATCACGGTGAGTTCATGCTAATTCGCTTTGTCTATACCCTATTATTGACGCTTGCCGCGCCACTTTTGCTACTTGGGTTATACAAAAGCAAACCAAACAAACCCAAGTTCGGCCCGCGCTGGAAAGAGCATTTTGGCGTCACACCTCCATTAAAATCCGGTCTAAGCCCGATCTGGATTCATGCTGTCTCTGTGGGGGAAAGCATTGCTGCTATCCCATTAATCAAAGCCTTAAAAGAACACGATCCCAATCAGGCTATTTTGGTGACAACCACAACCAGCACCGGAGCAGAACAAATAGCTAAACTCGGCGATCTCGTTGAGCACCGCTACATGCCTATTGATTTTACTTTTGCCGTTAAAGCCTTTCTCAAGGTCATACAGCCAAGACAAATGCTGATCATAGAAACAGAACTTTGGCCGAACACACTCCATTGCGTTAATAAATTCAACATCCCAATCACCGTTGTCAATGCTCGATTATCGGAAAAGTCATACCTAAATTACTCGAAAATAAAACCATTATTTACCGAAATCAGTGCAAATATTGACACTATCTTGTGCCAAACCAAGCAAGATAGTGATCGCTTTCAGCGTTTAGGGGTCCCCCCAGAAAAGCTAGCGATTACCGGCTCGATGAAGTTTGATATTCATATTGATGACGATATCAAAGAGAAAGGCGCACACCTGCGAGCGATAATTGGCCACAATAAACCGGTTTGGATCGCTGCGAGTACTCATAGCGGTGAGGATGAAATCATTCTCTCCGCCCATAAAACGATTCTAGAGTCGCAAGAAAATGCGCTCCTGATCCTAGTCCCTCGCCATCCAGAGAGGTTTGAAGCCGTTTATCAACTCGCACAAAATGAAAACTTTCATGTTATACGACGCTCTAAACCTGAGAACAAAATAACGCCGGAAACAAACGTGTATTTAGGCGATACAATGGGGGATATGCTCCTGTTGCTTAGTGCTTCAGATATCTGTTTCATGGGGGGGAGTTTAATCGGAGATAAAGTTGGGGGGCATAACTTACTTGAGCCGACAGCGGTTGGAATCCCTTCATTGATTGGGCCAAGCTATTTTAATTTCCAGGAAATCACTCACACCCTAGTCGATGAAAAAATCACCTCCATCATTAATAATGACAACGAAATAGTTGATACGATACTCAATTATTGGCGATTAGATTCTAATACAACCAAAGAGACCGCCCTTAATTTTATAAAGAGTAATTGTGGTGCTGTGGCTTGCACCCTTAAACATACCATAGGTAAATAATGGATATCACACGCCAAGTCCAATTGCATCAAGTTAAGATCATGAAACAGCTCATTACTCTTTTTGACAAAGAAGGGCTGACCTATTTTGCCATTGGTGGTACTGCATTAGGAGCCGTTAGACACCAAGGTTTTATACCATGGGATGATGATATCGATATTGGTATGCCGCGGGAAGACTACGAAAAGTTCCTGACGATGCAAGATAAACTTCCCGACACTCTTTTTATTCAAAATCATAATACTGAGCAAGAGTACTCGCTATACATCAGTAAAGTGAGGGACACTAATACACTTTTTGTCGAAGACCGTATGAGTGATTTTAATATTAACCACGGTATCTTCATTGATATTTTTCCATGGGATGAGGTCACTGTAGACCTCGTATCGCAAAAATCGACCATCGATACACTGGCTCGTAAGTTTCGCCGCTGCTTACTAACAGCAGAAAAGAAGAGCGCTTCTAAACTGGTCAAGCTAATGTTTTACAAGCTTATCTATGGGCTGAAATCATCAAGCTCTCAATTTGAGGAGCTTGATAAAGCGCATAAGCTACACAATGGTAAAAACACGGGCCTGTTGGGCAATGCCCCATTCAAAGACGCCATAGATTTGGATGACCTCTACCCTCTTAAGCAGCTTCCTTTTGAAGATATAACGATCGCGTGCCCTAACAACATTGAAAAATATCTCCAAGACAAATACGGCGATTATATGCAACTTCCCAAAGAAGAAGATAGAATTTGTCACAATCCCGTTGAAGTACGTTTTAATCTAAAGGGTGAAGTTAACCATGTCTAAACGAATTATCACATTTGGAACATTTGATGTTTTTCATGTTGGCCATGTCAATATACTGGAACGATGCGCCAGTTTAGGAGATACATTAATTGTCGGTGTATCAAGCGACGCATTAAACTTTTCTAAAAAAAGTCGTAATCCAATCTATGACCAAGAAAGCAGAGTGAAAATCATTCAATCGCTAAAATTTGTAGACGAAATTTTCGTCGAGCATTCACTAGAAAAAAAACGTGAATATATTGAGTTTTTCAAAGCCGACATATTAGCGATGGGAGATGACTGGAAAGGTAAGTTTGACGAGTTCAATGATATATGCGAAGTCGTCTATTTTCCTAGAACGCCTTCAATTTCAACAACTGAGATCATAGAGATCACTAAGCAAATTTAGCTTTCTAGCCAGTGCCAATGGGATTCTTCCCAATGTATATTGCGCTTCGTTCGCTCCTTCTCAAAGGAACGCTTTAGCCTTTGCCAATTGCCTTGCTTCCAGTTGTCACCTTGCTGCTGGAAGCACTTGTCAAAATCAATGATCCAGATATTGTCGTTATCATCAACAAGAATATTGTGGATATTGAGATCGGTATGGTTAACTTGTGCCGCATGCATTTTATGAATCTCAGAACCAATCTTTTGATACATAGCCTTAGAGAGCGGACGCTCCATCAGAATCGCGACTAAGTCTCTTGCATTCGGTATTTTTTCACTCAGCAAATCCGCTTTGTAGCTCAGACCACTTTTCATAACCCGCGCAGCAATGGGCCTAGGAACATTCACGCCTGAACGCTTCAACAGCTTCAGCAACTCAAACTCTTGATAGCTTCGAGTTTTTTTATCCCCGGTGTAGATGTAGCTGTCTTTAATCAACTGACCAAACAGGCCACCACGACGGTAATGACGCAATGCCGCCTGCATCGACTCAAGTTCAATAAACCAAGTGGTGCCGCGCCCCGTCGCACTGCCTATGATTCTATTTTTCTGCTGCCAATATTCAGCGTCAAAGGCACATTTTGCCTGCTGTTGTGATATTAACGACTCTTCAAACCAAATGACTTGATTGTCGAAGTTAAGCGTTTGCATCCTATCCACCTACCTAATTGCTTAGTTTTATTTTACATTCCTCGAGCCCAACTGCATAATTCTTATTAATCACTTTGATAGAGTTCATCGCATGCCCTTGTTCGAATCAGCCCCTACGTCACTTTGTATTTTAAGACTTTCCGCGATTGGTGATGTGTGCAATACCATAGCTACAGTGCAAGCCATACAACGGCAGTGGCCAGAAACTCGCATAACTTGGATCACAGGTAAACTCGAAGCTCAACTGCTCGAAGCCATTGATGATATTGAGGTGATTGTTTTTGATAAGAAAGGTGGCGTTGAAGGCTATAAAGCCTTGTGGAAACAGCTTAAAGGCCGAGAATTTGATGCCCTGCTCCACATGCAATATGCGATTCGAGCGAGCGTGGCCACATTAGGCATTAAAGCAAAATATAAACTCGGCTTCTCTGCTGATCGTAGTCAAGATTTTCAGACGGTGTTCACCAATATCAAGGTTCCTTCACCAAGCTCTCTTCATGTCGCCGATGGTTTAATGGCGTTCGCTCATCGAATTGGCGTACCTCAATCTGAATTAACCTGGTCTTTATCTTATTCAGATAGCGATCACGCTTGGGCGAAACCACACATTAACCCTAACAAACCCAATCTACTATTGGTGCCAGGTGCTAGCAAAGCCTACAAAAATTGGAATGCCGAAGGTTATGTCGAGGTTATAGAACACGCTCGACACCAAGGTTGGCATGTCATCCTAGCAGGGAGTCCTGCCAAGGTGGAAGTTGATCTAGCTGAGCGTATCCAGGCGTTACTCACGGATCCTTGCTTGAACTTGGTTGGCAGTAGCTCGATCATGCAAATGCTGGCGCTAATCGATCAGGTTGACATGGTCATCGCCCCGGATACAGGACCCGCTCACATGGCAAGCGCAATGCAAACGCCAACCATCGGCTTATACGCTCACCATAATCCTGTCCGCGTTGGTCCCTACCACTATTTGAAGTATGCGGTTTCTGTGTATGAGGACGTCATTCTTGCCGAAACGGGTAAAACGAGCCAACAACTGAGCTGGCGAACACGAGCAAAAGGTGAAAAAGCGATGGACCGGATTTCAAGCGACAGTGTCATCAACATGTTTGACCAAGTTGTAGAAGATTTATACCCGCAGTACCAGTAAGCTTTACTTTTAGTCATCTTTATTTTAGAACCTTGCTTAAAAAGGAAACTACCTTGTCTAAACCCACTTTAGCCGTTGCTTTAATCGTAAAAAATGAAGAGAAGCACCTTCAGACTTGTCTAGAAACCGTCAAAGGTTGGGTCGATGAGATTGTCCTTCTTGATTCAGGCAGTACCGACCGCACTGAAGAGATCGCAAGGCAGTTTACCGACAAGTTCTATAGCAACTTGGAGTGGCCGGGGTTTGGTAAGCAACGTCAGCTTGCTCAGCAATACGTTGAATCCGATTATGTGCTTTGGCTCGATGCCGATGAGCAAGTGACGCCAGAGCTTAAAACCAACATTCTAAAAGCCGTTGAGCGTGATGAACCAAACACACTATACAAAATAAACCGTTTAAGTGCGGCATTTGGAAAGTTTATCTACCACTCAGGGTGGTCTCCTGATTGGATCGTTCGCCTTTATCGAACAAATGATACCCATTACAACGACGCTTTAGTTCATGAGAAAGTGGAAGATAAAGGTTTCAAGATCAAGAAACTTGAGGGACGCTTGCACCATTACACTTACGAACATATGCATCATTACATCAACAAAACCACGGGTTACCTGAAGGCTTGGACCGATGAACGCGAAGGGAAAAAGAAGTCTGGGTTAAGCACAGCAATTCTCCATGCACTCGCTAGTTTTCTGAAGATGTACGTCCTTAAACGGGGCTTTCTAGACGGTAAGCATGGCTTCATTCTGGCGTGGCTGAGCATGCATTCTACATTCGTTAAATACGTCGATTTATACTTACGTGAGCAGGCAAAAAAACAATGAAAACGACTTTGATTATTACCACTTATAACTGGAAAGACGCCTTAAACTCCGTGTTACAAAGTGTAAAGCGCCAGACGGTTTTGCCTGATGAAGTTATTGTGGCAGATGATGGGTCTCGAGAAGACACTAAAGCGATGATTGACCAACTGCGCAAAGACTTTCCGGTCCCCCTAAAGCACAGTTGGCATGAAGACAACGGCTTTCAATTATCCATGAGCCGAAATCGAGCCATTGCTAAGGCGTCAGGGGATTACCTGATCATGATTGATGGCGACATGGTGCTATCTCAAACATTTATAGAGTCCCACAAACGTGTGGCCAAACCCAATTGGTTTGTTCAAGGTGGGCGAGTATTGACTGACGCAGCATGCAGCCGAGAGATCATGGAGAATGGATTGATCCCGTCTGTTTTTAGCAAGGGCATTCGTAATCGTAAGAACTGCATTACCAACTCGCTACTGTCTAAATGGTTCTCCTATGAGCGTAATAATGACAAGGCCACTCGTGGCTGTAACATGGCCTTTTGGAAGCAAGATGTCGTTGCTGTGAACGGTTTCAACCAAGACTTTGTCGGCTGGGGCAGAGAAGACAGTGAGTTTGTTCATCGAATGCTAAACTCAGGATACTCTCGTCTGTACCTGAAGTTTTCCGGTGTCGGTTATCACCTTTACCACAATGAGAACTCTCGAGGCTCTTTACCTGAGAATGACGCGATTCTTGAAAAGACCATAAACAAAAAGCTGACTCGCTGCGACAATGGCATTAATCAATTTACAGGTAAAAACCGTGACTAAAAAAGTTATCTACCCTGGCACTTTCGATCCCATTACCAATGGGCACCTTGATTTAATCAAACGCGCTGCAAGCCTATTCGATCATATCGTTATCGGGGTTGCTGAAAGCCCGTCAAAAAAAACCATGTTTACGCTAGAAGAGAGAGTCGCACTCACTCAAAAAGCCGTCTCTGAATTGAGCAATGTTACCGTCAGTGGTTTTAGTGGGTTATTAGTCGATTTTGCAAAAGCGCAGCAAGCCAGTATTTTAATTCGCGGGTTAAGAACCACCGTTGACTTCGAGTATGAATTCGGACTTACGAACATGTATCGTAAGTTAATGCCTGAGCTAGAAAGCTTATTTTTAACGCCTTCAGAAGAGTATGCTTTTTTGTCTTCCACCATAGTTAGGGAAGTTGCGATTCATGGTGGAGATATCACTAATTTTGTCCCATTGACTGTATCCCGTGCGATAGCAGAGAAGCTTGGCCATGAAAAAGCTTAACTATTACCTATCCAGTTTATTATGGCGTTTAACGCCCTCGTTCATTCTAAGGGAAGTCACGAAATCAAAGTTAAAATGCTCCCAGAAACACAGCAAAAAAGCTCCCAATCAAGATGAGTGGAACTACATCCAAGAGCGAGTCAGTTACTACAATAAGCTGATGCAAGCATTTACTCCTGATGTCCGTTCGCACTTTTCAAGCGTCAGAGGTTTTAAGAAGACTGGCGGATCTGCTTATTATTTTGATTTACTCAAAGTGATTAAAGGGTTTTCACCTTCTCTAACATTCAATTACATCAACGGGGATGTCGTTGATGTACCTTGTACCCCCAGCTTTTTAAAAAGCCGTCCAATCGAAGGCGATAATCAAAACTCCGTATTACTCAAATTAAATGCTGTTCGACACTACCTTTTTGTCGATGACAACATTCCATACGCCGAAAAAAAAGACCATATCGTGTGGCGAGGCACTGGATTTCGCCCCAACCGTCGAACTCTGCTCGAAACGCTATTTGATCATCCCCGCTGCAATATCGGCCGAATTGATAGCCAAGATAGAGATCAACTGCACTATATTCTGCCGAAAATGAGCATTGAAGAGCAGTTACAATATAAATTTATTCTTAGCTTAGAAGGGAAGGATGTAGCAACCAACTTGAAATGGATCATGTCTTCCAACTCGTTGTGTTTTACTCCCAAACTCAAATACGAAACATGGTTTATGGAAGGGAAACTCAAAGCTGGTATCCATTTCGTTGAGGTTAAGGATGATTTCTCTGACCTTATCCAGAAAATGGACTACTACCTAGAACATCCTGATCAAGCACAAGCGATCATCAATAACGCCAACCAGTGGGTAGAGCAATTTAAAGACCCTAAGCGAGAGAGGCTAATCTCACTTTTGGTCGCAAAAAAGTACTTTGAGAAATCTGGGCAAATGTAACTTTGTCCTTTGCCTGCTCCAAAATAATTGATCCGATTGTAGCTACCAGCCCACCGACCTAATATCGTAAAAATTGGAACATATGCTCAATTTTTATACTTGACACTCTTCGCAAAAAAACGTGTTTCGCTGCCCTATTTTGAGCTCTTGAATCAGGGTGTCACAATGAGGGCATTTTTCACCAGCCTTACCGTACACTTGCAGTTCTTGAGCGAAGTATCCTGGCTTGCCATCGGCTTGCGCGAAGTCTTTGAGCGTGGTACCGCCTTGCTTGATGGCAGTGGCAAGTACTTGTTTGATTTCTTCGGTCAACAAGTTCCACTCTGTTTGGGTGACCTTGTTAGCCGGACGCTGCGGATGAATACGGGAAGCAAATAGCGCTTCATTGGCATAGATGTTCCCAACCCCGACCACCACCTTGTTGTCCATGATGAACTGCTTAACGGCGACTTTACGTTTTGCGGCTTTGCCTGCGATATATTCAGCGCTGAAATCATCGGTCAGCGGCTCTGGGCCCGATCCCAGTAGTACTGGATGCGTTGTATCAGGTGCTGACCACAGCCATGCTCCAAAGCGACGTGGGTCGTTATAACGTAATACCTTACCATTGGTGAGTTTTAGATCCACATGATCGTGCTTAGCTGCTGGGAAGTCAGCATCTAACACGCGCAGTGAGCCCGACATTCCAAGGTGCACAATGGCAGTGCCAGTATCGGTTTCAATCAATAGGTACTTGGCGCGGCGTGCAATAGAGCGAATCACTTGCCCTTCTAATGCTTTAAGCTCTTGTGGGATAGCCCAACGCAGCTTAGGCGTGCGAAAAGTAAGGGTTTGAATGGTCTCGCCGACTAAATGAGGCGAGATCCCCATGCGACTGACTTCAACTTCAGGTAATTCAGGCATAATCTAGTCGTCCGATTTAGATGAGTGGTTAGCGTTAAAGCTTGGAAATAGATAGCTCTCTTCAATAGACACTGCCAGCCACTGATCATTCCAGTTTTTAAGTAACCAAAACTCAGGCAGTCGGTAATAGGTAATACGCTGGGGTTCTTCTTGGTCTTGGTACCACACCTCAATCGTGTGCGGAGTATTGAGTCTAGGTGTCAGATCTGTATAGGTCTGAGCGTCGACTTCCGTGCCCACAAGCTCTTTCCAACGCTGTGATAGCTTTTTTGCACTGGTATCTTGTACGCTGGTTCCTTGTGTACTGGTCACTTGTGTATTAACGACTTGTGTACTGGGCACTGGTGTATTAGAGACTGGTGTACTGGCGACTTGAGAGGAGTCGGCACCTTTAAACTGGTAAACCCATTGATTGTCTTGTTGAATGATAGACCCGCTAGCAAAGTGCAACGCTTGAAGCTCGGCTGCTGGATTCAGGAGGTAGGGATAAGGGCTATCAACCTGAGGCTCAGGTTCGATAAGGTACGCTTTGATCAATGTTGGAAGGTTTAACACGCCAATAAAAGCGATCACGCTTAACATCAAGATGTTGTTCCAGCGGCGTCCACGATATCTCATCCGATCCTACTCATCTAACCTATTGAGTAATCAGTATATCGTGAAAGTGGCCATACTTTCTATGCTGCTCATTTTTCTACCTAAACAATAGAGTTACTCAAATTTTAGATATAAAAAAACCCAGCGATTAAGCTGGGTTTTTCAATTCTGTCTTCTACTGAAGAACAGCCAAAAAAGCATCAATTACTTGATTTTCGCTTCTTTGTACATAACGTGTTGGCGAACTACAGGATCAAACTTTTTGATCTCAAATTTGCCAGGCATGTTACGCTTGTTCTTGTCAGTTGTGTAGAAGTGACCAGTACCTGCAGAAGATACTAGACGAATTTTCTCACGAATGCCTTTAGCCATTGCTTAATTCCTCTTAAACGTTTTCGCCGCGTGCACGGATATCAACAAGAACAGCATCGATGCCTTTCTTATCAATAATACGCATGCCTTTAGCAGTTAGACGTAGTTTAACAAAACGTTTTTCGCTCTCTACCCAGAAACGATGAGTTTGTAGGTTCGGCAGAAAACGGCGCTTAGTAGCATTGCGTGCGTGTGAACGGTTGTTACCCGTTACTGGACGCTTACCAGTTACTTGGCATACTCGGGACATGAATGTCTTCTCCAATCGTTTCAGCTCGATATCAACCTTGTGGCCGAACCTCTCTATCAGTAAAAAATAGAAGGTAAAAACCGTTATGGAAAATCCATACAAGGCTATCAAAGGTCGCGCATTATACTAACTTGACACGCATTGCTCAAGACCCGAACAGATCCTTTTTACGGATTTCGTGATCTTTTTTTGTGCAGCGCAGCTTGCTTGAGTAATCAGAGCTGATTTTAGGTCTAAAAATGTGGGCGGAATGATAGCAGATTTAACGCAACTAACAACCTAAAATGTGATTCAAATCCATCCGCGCTCCGCAAAAGAGACAACTTCGCCATCTCCAACCACAAAATGGTCGAGAACTCGGATATCCACCAGCGCTAATGCATCGCTTAATCGGCGGGTGATCCGCCTATCCGCTTGGCTCGGCTCTGCGACACCTGAAGGGTGGTTATGCGCTAAGATTAATGCCGCCGCATTATGATGAAGTGCCCGTTTAACGACTTCTCTCGGATAAACCGATGCGGCATCAAGAGTGCCTTCAAACATCACTTCATCTTTGATGACCCGATTTTGGTTATCGAGGAACAGTATATAGAAGGCTTCTCGCTGGCGATCACGCAACATACTCGATAGATAGAGCTTGGTATGGCTTGGGCTGGTTAGCGCATCCCCACGCGACAGAGTCTCCGCAAGGTAGCGCTGCGTCATCTCTAATACGGCCTGCAGTTGCACATACTTCGCCTGCCCCATGCCTTTATGTACACAGAACTCAGCCTCGGTCGCAGAAAAAAGATGACGCAGCGAGCCAAACTCTTTGAGCAACTTGTCAGATAGCTCTAGAACATTCATTCCTTGTGTGCCCGTTCGAAGGAATATCGCGAGCAACTCTGCATCCGTCAAAGAATCCGGGCCTCTATTAAGTAACTTTTCTCTCGGCATAGATTCAGCCGGTATTTTACTTATAGGCATATAACGCTAATTCGTTAGTCAAAAACACAACGTATCAGCTTAATGAGCTTATTAAGAGAGATCCTTTGATAAAGGCAAAAGGCAGCGAGTCGCTAACAAAAACATGTAATTGATAAGTTTGATAACGCCAACTTGATGAGCGTCAAATATGGTCTCACTCTGCTTCTAGGCACTCATCCTTTGTTCTGATATCGTAAGTCGCAGAAAAATTAAGGAACAGAATCATGCAAACACAGGTTAATCAACAGAGCAGCGCTGACCAACAAGGCTTAGTTGGAAAAAAAACCTTAGCAGGGAAAAAAATTCTTCTTGGCATTAGCGGCGGTATCGCGGCGTACAAATGTGCCGAGCTGACTCGACGCTTAATTGAGCGAGGCGCGCAGGTACAAGTCGTGATGACGAATGCTGCCAAGGAGTTCATCACTCCGCTCACCATGCAAGCCGTCTCTGGCAGGCCGGTGTCTGATAGTTTGCTTGATCCTGCGGCTGAGGCTTCAATGGGTCACATTGAGCTAGCCAAGTGGGCAGACTTAGTATTATTAGCGCCTGCAACCGCTGACCTTATCGCTCGTATGACTGCGGGTATGGGTAACGATCTCCTGACCACCTTAGTGTTGGCAACCGATGCGCCAGTTGCGGTATCTCCGGCCATGAACCAACAAATGTATAGCCACCCGGCGACTCAAGAGAATATCGCGACACTAAAACGTCGTGGCTGTGAAATTTGGGGCCCTGCAGCTGGTGAGCAAGCGTGTGGTGATGTCGGTATGGGCCGCATGTTAGAGCCGATGCAGCTGGTACACCGTTGTGAAGACTTCTTCCAGCCTAAGCCGCTTGCTGCCCGCTCTATGTTAATCACCGCAGGCCCAACTCGTGAAGCCATCGATCCTGTGCGTTACATTACTAACCACAGTTCCGGCAAAATGGGCTATGCGTTGGCGGAAGCGGCGGCTAAACAAGGCGCGAGTGTGACATTAGTCAGTGGCCCAGTATCACTCCCTACGCCAAACAAGGTGACTCGCATTGATGTCGACAGTGCACAACAGATGTTTGATGCGGTGACCGCAAACGCGGCTCAACACGACATTTTCATCAGCTGCGCTGCGGTTGCCGATTACCGCCCTGAGACCATTGCAGACCAGAAGCTTAAAAAAGTGGATGGTAAAGATGACATGACCATTAAAATGGTTAAGAACCCAGACATTGTCGCTTCTGTTGCCTCAATGACCGAAGGTCGTCCATTCACCGTCGGCTTTGCTGCCGAAACTCAAGATGTTGAGAAGTACGCGCGCGGCAAATTGGAAAGAAAAAATCTCGACATGATCTGCGCTAATGATGTGTCTGTCGAAGGCCAAGGCTTCAATAGCAGTAGCAATGAGCTGCACCTTTATTGGAAAGGCGGCGATAAATCACTACCACTGGATAGCAAAGGCGCGCTCGGTTTTCAGATCCTCGATCAGATCCAACAGCTTATTGATGCATAAACACGCAAATTTGCTCTGACAATCTGCTGACACCTCTCGATTCTGTTGACCTAGGGCTTACAGAACTAGGAACAGAATTGAATGGTGTTTATAATCCTTCTTCACTCAATCCTCATATTTAGGAAAGGAAGTAAATAGATGGCTGGTACCCGAAAATCAAACCGTCGTGAAGAAATCCTGCAGGCGCTCGCACAAATGTTGGAATCGACCGAAGGGGCTTCTCGTATCACAACGGTAAAGTTGGCTAAGCAAGTCGGGGTATCTGAAGCCGCGTTATACCGCCACTTCCCAAGTAAAGCGCGTATGTTTGAAGGCTTAATCGAGTTTATTGAGGACGCCTTGATGTCTCGAATCAACCGCATTCTCGACGAAGAGAAAGACACGCTAGAGCGCATACGCTTAGTCATGCAGCTTATTTTGGTCTTTTCTGAGCGCAACCCTGGATTAACTCGTATTTTGTCAGGTCATGCCCTAATGTTTGAGAATGAGCGCCTGCGTGAACGCATCAATCAGCTTTTCGAACGCATAGAGACGCAACTTCGCCAGATCCTGCGTGAAAGAAAACTGCGTGAAGGCAAATCATTCCCGGTTGATGAAAGGATCTTAGCCGCACAGCTGCTCGGCCAGGTTGAAGGCAGCCTGAATCGATTCGTTCGTTCGGACTTCAAATATCAACCGACAGAAAATTTTGATGCTTATTGGGCACTGCTCAGCGCTCAGATTAAGTAGCAATCAAATCTTAAGTGATGGTTATGACGACAACATCTTCAGCAAGCAGCACAACGCAACACGTTATTACTAAACCGCCTTTTACTCTGGCGTTACTCCATCCCAAGTATTGGGGGGTGTGGTTCGGCTTTGGGTTGCTGGCGCTTATCGTTAACGTTTTGCCTTACCGAATCTTATTATTGCTCGGGCGCTCATTAGGCTCGTTAGGCGCTCGCTTTGGCAAAAAGCGCGTGGCTGTTGCCAGCCGTAACTTGGAACTCGCCTTCCCAGACATGCCTGCTGATGAAGTGGCTGCCATGGTCAGTGAGAACTTTAAGAATACCGGGATGGCGCTGATTGAAACTGGCATTACCTGGTTTTGGCCAACATGGCGCTTCAAGCGCATCCTAATCGATAAAGATATCCAAGCTCTACGCACTCACAAAGCCAACGGCAAAGGCATTCTGCTGTGCTGTGTGCATGCGCTAAACTTAGAGATCACCGCGCGAGCAATGGCCGTGCTTGGCGTTTCGGGCTTAGGTGTTTATCGCCCACACAACAACCAAGCGTATGAGTTCATTCAATACCGTGGCCGAACTCAAAATGGCAATCGCCTGATTCACCGTAAAGATGTGAAGCGTATGATCCGCATATTGCGTCAGGGAGAAGCCCTTTTCTATTTGCCGGATCATGATTACGGTCGTAACAAATCGGTATTTGTGCCTTTCTTTGCCGTACCAGATGCGTGTACAACCACCGGAACCAGTCTGCTGGCTTACACCAGTCGATGTGCCATTGTTCCGGGCTCTGGCTTTAGAAATGCCGATGGTAAATATGAGATCATGGCCGATGAGTCAATCGAAGAAAACTATCCGCAGAAAGATGAGAAAGCCGCTGCTGCCTACATGAACCGCTACGTTGAGAAAATCATTTTAAGAGCACCAGAACAGTGGATGTGGCTACACAAACGCTTTAAGACTATGGAAGACCCAGAAGTGGAGCGCGGCATTCGTTATAAATAGAGTCGCCACTACAAGTAAAGACTTCTGAACCAAAAGAAAAGGGGCTGATGAATCATCAGCCCCTTGTGCATTCTATAGTCTAATTACGAGTAGTATTAGATTCCGTATTGAGCGCGGTACGCTTTTACTGCGTCTAGATGTGCTGCGTCTGTACCTTTCTCTTCTAGGAAAGTCACCAGATCAGTCAGGCTCACGATAGAGATAATCGCACAACCGAAGTCACGCTCTACTTCTTGAATCGCAGACAGCTCGCCTTTGCCTTTCTCTTGACGGTCAATCGCAACCAGAACGCCCGCTAAGTCTGCGCCGTTTGCTTGGATGATTTCCATCGACTCACGAATAGCGGTACCCGCAGTGATCACGTCGTCCACTAGCATGATACGGCCTTCAAGAGCGCTACCAACTAGGTTGCCACCTTCACCGTGGTCTTTCGCTTCTTTACGGTTAAAGCAGTAAGGCGTGTCCACATCGTGGTGATCGGCCAGTGCTACAGCTGTTGTCGTCGCGATTGGGATACCTTTGTATGCAGGGCCAAATAGTACATCGAATTCAATACCTGAATCAGCCAATGCCGCTGCGTAGAAGCGACCTAAACGCGCTAGGTCACGACCTGTATTAAACAATCCAGCATTGAAGAAGTAAGGGCTCTTACGGCCAGACTTTAAAGTAAACTCACCAAATTTAAGTACTTCTTTCTCTAGTGCAAATTCAATAAATTCACGTTGATATGCTTTCATGCTCATCCTCTAAATTAATTTACTTTCCAATTCCTAACTTTCGATCACTTCGAAAGCTAACGATGATGTATTTTCTAAATAGATAGCTCTAACACAGGTGTAGAGTTATCTATGACGAAAATAAAAAAATAGCCCCCAAATGGGAGCTATTAAAAACTATTCTGCTAACGCTGACTTCTGCGCTTCAACAATATCGGCAATACCCTTATTTGCAAGGGCTAGAAGCTGCATCAGCTCTTCGTGGCTGAACGGTTCGCCTTCTGCGGTGCCTTGGATCTCGATCATCTTACCGTCTTCCGTCATTACAACGTTCATATCGGTATCGGCTGCTGAGTCTTCAACGTACTCAAGATCACACAGTGCTTGTGCACCAACGATGCCCACTGATACTGCCGCGACGTGGCCTTTCATTGGGTTCTTTTTCAGTTTACCGCTCGCGAGTAAGCTGTTGATCGCATCCGCCATGGCAACGCTTGCACCTGAGATAGAAGCCGTACGAGTACCGCCATCTGCTTGAATAACATCACAATCAACCGTGATCATGATTTCACCCATGACTTTTAGGTCAACGACAGCACGTAGGCTTCGCGCGATCAGACGTTGGATTTCCATCGTACGACCACCCTGCTTACCGCTCGCTGCTTCACGACGGTTACGCGTGTGCGTTGCACGTGGCAACATGCCATATTCAGCAGTTACCCAACCCTTTCCTTGGCCTTTTAACCAACGCGGTACGTTTTCTTCTACCGTCGCATTACATAGAACTTTAGTGTTGCCGAACTCAACTAATACCGAACCTTCAGCATAAGCTGTGTAGTTACGAGTGATTTTAATTGGACGAATTTGATCTACAGCGCGGTCATTTGGACGCATTGGTATCTACCTTATTAACAGTCTGAAGTGATTAACTATCGAAAGAGTGCATCACCTAAGAAAGGGGTGAGACAGTTTTGATTGGGGCAAGATTATATAGCAGTTTATCGTGCAAATCTATTTGCCATTCAAATCTGTTGACCATTCAAAGCGCCTTCTTTGAAAGGACAAACTATCGTCAAAGGCGATTGTCGTAAAAAGCGATGGGCTTCGGGTGCACTCCGTAACGTGATACTATGCGTGCGCGTTATTTTCAGAATGATAAAAGACAGGAAAATTCGATGATTTATAGTATGACCGCGTACGCGCGCAAAGAAGTTAAAGGCGATTGGGGCACAGCTGTATGGGAAATCCGCAGTGTAAACCAACGTTACCTAGAAACGTACTTCCGTATGCCAGAGCAGTTCCGTGGTTTAGAGCCAATCCTGCGTGAGCGTTTTCGTAAGCGTCTAGCGCGCGGTAAGGTGGAATGTAACCTACGTTTTGAAGCAAACCCTGCTGCAAAAGGCGAACTGAGCATCAACGAAGGTTTGGCTCAGCAAGTGATCAACGCGGCTAACCAAGTGATGACGATGACTGGCGAAAAGAGCCGTTTGAACCCATTCCAAGTGATGAACTGGCCTGGCGTGATGGAAACACCGGAGCAAGACATGGATGCCATCAACAAAGACCTACTGGAAGCGTTCAACGATGCCATCGCAGAGTTCATTGAGGCGCGTGCAAGTGAAGGCGAAAACATGAAGGCGCTCATCGTACAGCGTTTAAATGCGATTACTGACGAAGTCGTGAAAGTGCGTGCACGCATGCCTGAGATCCTAGAGTGGCAACGTGAGCGTCTACTGAACAAATTTGAAGATGCGAAAATTGAACTGGAAGGTTCTCGTGTTGAGCAAGAGCTTATCCTGCTAGCACAAAAATCAGACGTCGCAGAAGAGCTAGACCGCCTAGACTCTCATGTGAAAGAAGCCAATGCAGTACTGAAGAAAGGTGGCGCTTGTGGCCGTAAACTAGACTTCATGATGCAAGAATTCAACCGTGAGTCAAACACGCTAGCGTCTAAGTCTATCAGCACCGACATCACCGCATCAGGCGTAGAGCTTAAGGTGCTGATCGAACAGATGCGTGAGCAGATCCAGAATATTGAATAATGGTTATAACTGTATTAACCCGCATTCAAACAATTAAAATACAACAACTTAAACTGTAAAACTTTCCATTACCGTATTATTTAATACGCCATTAACCACCACTAACTGGTGGTTAATGCGGTGGGTATGATAGACTTACCACAAAGGTAAGTGGTGGGTAAAACAATATCCACCAAGATCATGCACTATTAGAGGTGGGTTATGGCTAAGTTGTCAGTTAAGAAAGTAGAAGCGCTCATTAAGGCTGGTGGTGAGAAAACACAACGCCATGCTGATGGTGAGGGCTTATACCTAGTGGTTCCAGCGTCCGGCACCGCAAGTTGGATGTTACGTTTTACCTCCAATAAAAAGCGCCGTGAAATGACGCTTGGTAAGGTTAAAGATCTCTCCTTATCAAATGCCCGCCTCGAAGCCGCAACTAAAATGAAGCAAGTCCGTGAAGGCTTTGATCCCCTCTTACAACGCAAGCGTGCCGAACAAGAAAGCATTAAAACCGTTAATGACTTATTTGAAGATTGGTACCCAACCTTAGTTAAACGTCTTAAACACCCTAATATCCCCAAACGTGTTTACACCAAAGATATCGCCCCACACATCGGTGACATCCCTCTCGATAGAATTACTGCCCGTGATATTCGCACTGCAATCACAGCGATTAATGATTCCGGCCGCCCGACCATCGCCAATGACGCACTAGGACACTGTAAGCAGCTTTTTAACCACGGAATGAAGTTGGACCTTCTGCAAGGTAACCCAGCCTCTGCATTTACCGTGAGAGACGCTGGCGGCATAGAGAAAAGTAAAGATCGCTGTAAGCGTCTTTAAATCGACTCATTCAATCCTTTCAATAAACGTCGTAACCTTTAACTTTGATCGTTAAAGGTACTCGAAAATGTCTCAGCATAGATCTCAACAAGAATGGCTACGCCTTGTGCAGAAGTATTACAATAGTGAGCAGTCTGCCGCTCAGTTTTGTTTAGAGCACAATCTTCATCCAA
>NZ_CANLBV010000001.1 GCF_947488985.1 uncultured Vibrio sp. | reverse complement strand
AAGCGCCGAGCTGAGGTATTACTCGCTGCAAAACAGCTAAACCCTGAACGATGGTCTGGTGCTATCAGGAACTGTAAGCCAGTTGGTGAAGTACACCTAAACCCAGAAAGAGAAGCTGCTTAATAAGTAAGCAAATGATGACAACTACCTTGAAAAACGCCGTAAAGGGCAATTTCTAAGGTTAGTTCAAACAAAAGGGGCTCGCCCTAGAGATATACCCATTACAACTCAACAGCAGAGGGCGTTGCTTGATGAGTTAAAAGTATGGGTCGGCGCTGGTTCATTAATCCCTCCGGAGTCGCTCTACAGCACGCAGCTTGGACGCTACCAACAAGCTTGTATAAAAATGGGGATAGATAGGGCTCATGGCTTGAGGCATGCGTATGCGCAAAAACGCTATCTTGAGCTGGTCGGTTTTCCGTGTCCTGCTAAAGGTGGTCCAAAGAGAGGAGAGTTACCTAGTAAGTTGTATGAACGAGTAAAAGAAATAAGGACACAAATTAGTGAAGAATTAGGTCATGGGAGAGAAGAGGTTACAGCCGTCTATTTGGGACGTTAGGATGAAATTCTTATGCTTGTGATGCGAACACAGTATTTCATAATTGAATTAGATAGTTAGTGTGCGCTAAGTGGGAGCCTTAAGCTATACGCTAACTGCACCCATAACTACACCCATAATCTATAGATGTAAAAAAGGCGTAGTAGGTACTAACCTTCTACGCCTTTCTAAATTTGGTGGCCCCTCCCAGATTTGAACTGGGGACCGAACGATTATGAGTCGTGCGCTCTAACCACTGAGCTAAGGGGCCGTATAGGGGATAGATTATAGGGGAAGCTTACCATGGTGTCTAGACACTATATGGGGTAATTACGCTTAGATTTTAGCCACTTAAATCTCGCAGGCACAAAAAAGGTGAGCCAATGCTCACCTTTTGTTATTTGTGCTTAAAAGCGCATCACATCACAATAGCGATTATTCGTCTAGGAAGCTGCGCAGAGTTTCTGAACGGCTTGGGTGACGAAGTTTACGCAGTGCTTTTGCTTCGATCTGACGGATACGTTCACGAGTTACGTCGAATTGCTTACCAACCTCTTCAAGAGTGTGGTCAGTGTTCATATCGATACCGAAACGCATACGCAGTACTTTCGCTTCACGAGGTGTTAGGCCAGCAAGAACATCTTTAGTTGCACCACGTAGGCTGGTTGCCGTTGCAGAGTCTAAAGGTAGCTCAAGAGTTGTATCCTCGATGAAATCACCTAGGTGCGAATCTTCGTCGTCACCGATTGGTGTCTCCATTGAGATTGGCTCTTTAGCGATTTTCAGTACTTTACGGATCTTGTCTTCAGGCATTTGCATGCGCTCAGCCAGCTCTTCCGGAAGTGGTTCACGACCCATCTCTTGCAGCATTTGACGAGAGATACGGTTTAGTTTGTTGATCGTTTCGATCATGTGAACCGGAATACGGATCGTACGAGCTTGGTCGGCAATCGAACGAGTGATTGCTTGACGGATCCACCATGTAGCGTAAGTCGAGAACTTATAACCACGACGGTATTCAAACTTATCTACCGCCTTCATCAGACCGATGTTACCTTCTTGGATCAGATCCAAGAATTGTAGACCACGGTTTGTGTACTTCTTAGCAATCGAGATCACTAGACGTAAGTTCGCTTCAACCATCTCTTTCTTGGCACGGCGTGCTTTCGCTTCACCGATAGACATACGACGGCTAATGTCTTTAATGCTTTGTACAGTAAGAGAAGTTTCACGTTCGATCATATCCAGCTTTTGGATTGATCGACGGATGTCATGCTCGTTACGTTTGATCTTTTCTGCGTATGGTTTGTCTGAAGCAAGCACTTCATCTAACCATGCTTCGCTTGATTCGTTGCCCGTAAATAGAGCAATGAACGATTTCTTCGGCATTTTGCCGTACTCAACCGTTTGACGCATGATTAGGCGTTCTTGAGTACGTACACGATCCATTGAGGTGCGAAGCTCGTTGACTAGGTAATCAAACTGCTTTGGCGTTAGACGGAATTCTTTGAATACGTCTTGCATCATCGTTGTTGCAAGCATGGCTTTCGGGCTTTCATGGCCGTATTCATTGATCGCTAGCTGACGATTTTGGAAGCTGGTACGAAGTGCAGTGAACTTCTCAAGAGCAAGTTCAGGATCAATACCTGTATCTTCCTCTTCCTCGTCCTCTGAATCATCAACATCTTCTTTGTCTTCGTCTTCCAGATCTGTTTCAGCAAGCTCTGAACCGATGTGCGTTGCTGTTGGCGCTGTTGTACCATCGTCGTCTGGATCAACAAAACCATTGATTAGGTCTGTTAAGCGAATCTCTTCTGCTTGTACGCGGTCAAACTGTTCCAAGATGTATGGAATAGTGCCAGGGTACTCAGCAACTGATAATTGAACCGTATTGATACCATCTTCAATACGTTTCGCAATGTCGATTTCGCCTTCACGAGTCAATAGTTCAACGGTACCCATTTCACGCATATACATACGCACTGGGTCAGTCGTACGGCCAATCTCACTTTCTACGCTTGAAAGCGCAGCAGCGGCAGCTTCAGCTGCATCTTCATCTATATTGGCATCGTCATCGTTCAGTGCTAGATCATCAGCATCAGGTGCAGTTTCTACTACCTTAATGCCCATGTCGTTGATCATTTGAATGATGTCTTCTACCTGTTCAGAATCCACGATTTCTGCAGGTAGGTGGTCGTTTACTTCGGCGTAGGTCAGATAGCCTTGTTCCTTGCCTTTAATAACAAGTAATTTAAGCTGTGACTGCGGATTTTGATCCATAGATGATATCCAACTTCAGGTCTGGTGAAGGACGTTGCATTCTCAAATGCAAACCAATAATGCTAACAAATTTATTCAATGCTGACTAATCAAACAGGGTTACGCTTTTAGATCTCGCATTAAAGCGAGTAGCTCCCTTTTTTCTTCGGCTGATAAACCGACACTTCTTGCTTTGGCCTGCAGGTTTTCAATTTGTTTTTCAACGCACTGGGCAAGAATGTTGTCCAATGAGTCTAAAAATATGTCTTCTTGATTGTCTTCGTCGAGGGGGATTTCCCAGCTCGCAAGACGAGACAGAAGAGTCTCGTGTTTATCATGTCGCCAATGCTCTAATAGCTGCCCGGTGTTGATATGGGGATTAGTGAGGCATTTATCAAGTAATTCGACGAATAAACTTAGCCCAGGCAGCGGCAAACCATGCACGCTTGATAAGTCCGGTACCATATCAGCATAGCTCGGATTTTGGATAAGCAAAGCGATAACTTCACGCATTGGAGTGCGCTTGATCTCTTTATGCGGCTGAGGAGTCGGGTTCTTTGTTTGAACACGAGCTCGCCTCAATTGGTTATCAAATCCAGTTCGCTCATCGAGTAATTTTTCGAGCAGTTCTTGGAAGTAACTGTCAGGGATTTTATTAATCAAGGCGCTAGCGTGTGCTCGCAGTGCCGATTTCCCTTCGGTCGTGCCTAAGTTTAGCTTATGTATTTCGATGAGGTTATCGAACAAGTAGGTCGAGAGCGGAGTAGCATTGTATACCAGCTGCTCAAACGCTTCTTTACCGTGTGCTCGTATATAGCTATCTGGGTCTTCACCGTCGGGCAAGAACAGAAACTTCAGTGTATTGCCCGTTTTTAGAAACTCTAATGCGTTCTCTAATGCGCGCCATGCGGCTTCTTTACCTGCTCGGTCACCGTCATAACAACAAACCACTGTGCTGGTTTGGCGGAACAACATTTGAACGTGGTCACCCGTGGTCGAGGTGCCCAGTGATGCCACTGAGTAATCAACACCATATTGCGCGAGTGCTACGACATCCATGTAACCTTCAACCACCAGTATTTGAGGCGGTTCGCGGTAGGCTTGCATTACTTCATAAAGGCCGTAAAGCTCTTTACCTTTATGGAAAATAGGTGTTTCTGGCGAGTTTAGGTATTTTGGCGTACCGTCTTCTAATACACGACCGCCAAACCCAATCACTCTGCCACGACGATCTCGGATCGGGAACATTACGCGTCCACGGAATCGGTCGTATCGGTTGCCTTTATCGTTTTCTATCAACATGCCGCCAGTAACCAGCATGTCTTGGGCTTCTTTTTGCTGACCAAAGTTCTTACGAACCAAGTCCCACTCGTCGGCCACATAGCCAATACCAAACTTCTGGACGATTTCACCAGAAAGGCCACGGTTCTTTAGGTATTCAATCGCGGGCTTGTTAGTTGAGATCTTCAGTTGAGAGCGGTAAAAATTACTGATTCCGCTCATCAAATCATAGAGGTTGCGTTTTTGTTCGCTGTTGGCTCTTGGTGCTGTGGATATCTCACCGCTGCGTTGCTCTCTTGGGACATCTAATCCTAGAAATGAAGCAAGTTCTTCAATGGCTTCGACAAAATCGAGGCGTTCGAACTCCATCATGAAGTCGATGGCATTGCCATGTACGCCACAACCAAAACAGTGATAAAACTGTTTTTCTTGGCTTACGCTGAAAGAGGGAGTTTTTTCGTTGTGGAACGGGCAACAAGCACCGTAGTTTTTGCCTTTTTTCTTAAGTTTCACGCGTGCGTCTACAATGTCGACAATGTCGAGACGCGCTAGGAGATCATCGATGAAACTACGCGGGATGTGTCCGGCCATAAAACCTTAGAAAAATGCACTAACTGGGAGTGTGGGTAATGATAGTTTGAATGGGTGACAGATACAAACAAGCCGTGCGTTCCGAAGGATTGCACGGCTTGTTGCAATTTGATTTGGGATTAAGCGAGTTTAGAACGAACTAAACCACTAACTTTACCCATATCTGCACGCCCTTGAATTTGTGGTTTCAAGATAGCCATTACTTTACCCATGTCTTGCATGCCCGCTGGTTGAGCTTCAGCGATTGCGCTATCAAGTAGTGCAATAACTTCGTCTTCGGTTAACGGTTGAGGCATAAAGCCTTCAAGTACAGCAATTTCTGCTTGTTCCACATCAGCAAGATCTTGACGATTTGCGGATTCATATTGAGCAACAGAATCGCGACGTTGCTTAACCATTTTAACTAATATAGCAATAATGTCGTCGTCGTTCAGAGTGATCCGTTCGTCAACTTCACGTTGCTTAATTGCTGAAAGAGCTAAGCGGATAGTGCCAAGGCGCGGTTTGTCCTTGGCTTTCATCGCTAATTTTTGCTCTTCTTTGAGTTGTTCAATAAGAGCCATAACTCAGTCCTTATGGATTAAGTTATTAGTACAGGCGAACGCGACGTGCGTTTTCGCGAGCTAGCTTTTTAGCGTGACGCTTTTGAGCTGCTGCTTTAGCGCGTTTGCGAACTGTAGTTGGCTTTTCGTAATGCTCACGACGACGCACTTCAGAAAGGATACCTGCTTTTTCACAAGAGCGCTTGAAACGACGTAGTGCAACGTCGAACGGTTCGTTTTCACGTACTTTAACTATTGGCATATGCCTTTCACCTCAGGGGTTATTCATTATCGCTAGTTACTCAGTACCAAATCAGAGAAGTTACCATTGAGCTAACTCTCTATTTGCGTTTGGCCATTAACCAGCTTGATCAAAAATGGTGCGGAATTTTAATCCGATCACAGTGGCTTTGTAAAGCACTTTGTCGATTATAGTCTGTACAATATTTGTTTGAAGAGCTTAGGCAGGGTAATATTACGCTAATTTCCCATTGTAGACGAAAGCGTGCCGAGAAAATTATGCGCATTATTGGTATTGAAACCTCTTGTGATGAAACAGGAATCGCGATTTATGATGATGAGCAGGGGCTGCTTTCTCATCAATTATATAGCCAAGTCAAGCTGCACGCCGATTACGGTGGCGTAGTACCTGAGCTCGCTTCGCGTGACCATGTAAAAAAAACCATTCCACTGGTTAAAGCGGCATTAGCGGAAGCGAACCTCACCTCGAAAGACATTGATGGTGTGGCTTACACCGCAGGTCCTGGCTTGGTCGGCGCGCTGCTTGTAGGGGCAACGATTGGGCGCAGTATTGCTTACGCTTGGGGCGTACCTGCAGTGCCTGTTCACCATATGGAAGGCCACCTTCTTGCGCCAATGCTAGAAGATAATCCACCGCCCTTCCCCTTTGTGGCGTTGCTGGTTTCTGGCGGTCATACCATGATGGTAGAAGTGAAAGGCATTGGTGAATACCGAATTCTGGGTGAGTCAATTGATGATGCGGCGGGCGAAGCGTTTGATAAAACTGCCAAGCTGATGGGGTTAGATTACCCAGGGGGACCTCTGCTCTCCCGACTTGCTGAAAAAGGCACACCGGGTCGCTTTAAATTCCCGCGTCCAATGACCGATCGTCCGGGGCTCGATATGAGCTTTTCTGGCCTGAAGACGTTCGCAGCGAACACCATTCGTGACAACGACAATGATGACCAGACGCGTGCTGATATCGCTTACGCATTCCAAGAAGCCGTTTGTGCGACCTTAGTGATCAAGTGTAAGCGTGCCTTGGTCGAAACGGGCATGAAACGTATCGTGATTGCAGGTGGTGTCAGTGCCAACAAACAGCTGCGTATTGAGCTTGAGGCACTGGCTAAGAAAGTGGGCGGTGATGTGTATTATCCACGCACTGAGTTCTGCACTGATAACGGTGCGATGATTGCTTATGCGGGCATGCAGCGCCTGAAGAATGGCGAAACGGCCGATTTATCCGTTCATGCAACACCGCGTTGGCCTATTGACCAATTAGAGCCTATTGCTCAATCAGAACCAACCGCCAAATAAATCATAGTGTTTCGATAAACGGTCGCCTCGTGCGACCGTTTTTATATCCTAGCTTACCGACAATATGTCGATAAATAATGGCTGATAGAGATTAGGAAAGAAAATGAACAAGTTCACGATAGACAACCAATCGATGGCGTACCTAGATGAGGGGCAAGGCCCTGCTGTTGTTTTAGGCCACAGCTACCTTTGGGATAGTGCAATGTGGAAGCCGCAGATCGATGCCTTAAAAACTCAGTATCGCTGTATTGTTCCAGACCTTTGGGCTCATGGTGAGTCTCAAGCGGCTCCGAGTTCGATGCGTAACCTGAAAAATTACGCTCAGCATGTTTTGGCTCTGCTTGATCATTTAGACATTGAAGAATTCTCAGTGGTTGGCTTATCGGTTGGCGGCATGTGGGGGGCTGAGTTAGCGGAACTTGCACCTGCTCGCATCCAATCTTTGGTGTTAATGGATACCTTCGTTGGTCTAGAGCCAGAAGTGGCCCACACCAAATATTTCAATATGTTAGATAACATCACCGAAGCCAAGAAGATTTCGCCATCGATTGTTGAAGCGGTGGTGCCACTGTTTTTCTCCAACGATGTTCAAATCAACACGCCAGCTTTAGTGGAAGGCATTACTCAGCGCCTAACAACACTTGAGGGCGAGCAAGCTGAACAAGTGGCGCGTATTGGTCGAATGGTGTTTGGACGCCGCGATATGATTGAATCGGTAGAGAACTTTGCACTGCCAGTTTTGATTGCGGTTGGCCAAGAAGATAAGCCGCGTCCGGTACTTGAGTCGTACCTGATGCACGATTGTATTACCGGCAGTGAATTTGTGGTGATCCCTGGCGCGGGTCATATTAGCTCGCTAGAGCAACCTGAGTTTGTGAACACAATGCTGAAGGCGTTTTTAGATAAACATCTGCTGTAAGCTTTAAATACTGAATATTATGGGTCGGTTTAGACATGAGAGTTTAAGCCGATTTTTTTTGCCCGAGTTTTGGCTCACTGCCATCGAGTAGGCGACGAATATTCTGATGGTGGCGCAATACAATCAAACAGCACAGCATGGCGACGGGCAGTGTGTATTGAGGTTTTACGAGCCAAGCGTAGAAAGGCGCTAGTAGCACCGTCACCAATGCCGCTAAAGAAGAGTAACGAAACAAAAACGCCACCACTAACCAAGTTGCCATGATCATACCCGTTAGATCAAACCCAATTGGGGCGATAGCGCCGAGTGCGGTGGCAACGCCTTTGCCACCTTTGAAATGGAAAAATATCGGGTACATATGACCAAGACAGGCAGCAATTGCGACGATACCTAAGATAATTGGGTCGATATTGAGAAAGTAGCCAAGCCACACCGGAATGGTGCCTTTGAGCATGTCACAAAGTAGAACCGAGGCCGCAGCACCTTTACTTCCTACTCTCAGTACATTGGTGGCTCCGGGATTATTAGAGCCTACCGTTCTCGGGTCAGGAAGCCTTAATACTCGGCATATCAAGACCGCACTAGAGATTGAACCTAACAGATAGGCAGCAATGATCATGATAAGTGCCAATGGGGTCATGTCTGTCCTTAAACGGTTATAAACCTAACGGTGGGAAAATAATGCTCAACCCAAGAGTAATTGATATCATATCTCGAATTACGCAAATAATACGTTTTTTTCCCTAATTTGGGTATCCGACCTCTAAAAGGACAAGTCATGGCACTGGATAAAGTTTTCATTGAACAGTTAGAAGTAATTACAACGATCGGTGTTTACGATTGGGAACAAGAGATCAAACAAAAGCTTGTGCTTGATATTGAAATGGCTCATGACAATCGCCCAGCAGGTAAGAGTGATGATGTGGTGGATGCTTTGGATTATTCGACAGTGAGTACTGCGGTGCTTGATCACATTGCGAATGGCCGTTTTCTCTTGGTTGAGCGCGTGGCTGAAGAAGTCGCTGAATTGATCATGACTCAATTTTCTGTGCCTTGGATTAAGATCCGTTTAGCGAAACCGGGCGCAGTGCCACAAGCCAAAGCGGTGGGCGTGATCATCGAACGAGGCCAAGCATGACTATAGCCTATGTTGGTGTTGGCACGAACATAGACCGCGACAAGCATGCAAGGGTGGCATGGACAGAGCTTCAATCGTTAGGAACTAACCTTAAATGCTCTAAAATCTATCATTGTGAGCCCGTGGGCTTTAATAGCCATCCGTTTTATAACTTTGTAATTGAGCTCGACACATCATTCTCATTGACTGAATTTTCACAGCAACTGCGTAATATTGAGTTTAAATGGGGTCGCTCTCAAGACGCTCATAAGCTGCAAGATCGAAGGCTCGATCTGGATATTGTGCTGTTTGGAGATCTGGTTTCTAAGAGTGATCCTGAACTGCCTCGCAGTGATATTTATAAATATCCTTTTGTCACACAACCCCTTTATGATCTCTGTCCTGCGAGAGTGATCCCGCAAGACGGTCGAACCGTCAGTGAAATATGGCAGAAGATGCAGCAATTAGACTCGCTCTCTGTTGTAGATATAACATTATAATTTATAAGGTAAATGATGAGTTATTTAGAAGCGTTTATTTTGGCGTTAGTGCAAGGCTTTACTGAGTTTCTTCCTATTTCCAGTTCTGCACATTTAATCCTTCCTTCTGCTGTTTTAGGCTGGGAAGATCAAGGTTTAGCATTTGATGTCGCTGTCCATGTGGGGACGTTGGCGGCCGTGGTGATCTATTTTCGTAAAGAAGTGGTGTCGCTTTTGAGCGCTTTCTTTGGTTCGCTGTTTAAAGGGGATCGCAGTAAGGAAGCCAAGCTGGCGTGGATGATCATCCTCGCGACAATTCCAGCGTGTATCTTTGGCTTATTGATGAAAGATATTATCGAGCTTTACTTACGCAGTGCGTGGGTGGTTGCCACTACTACCATCGTTTTTGGTCTATTGCTATGGTGGGTGGATAAGAACTCAAGCCAACGTGATGACGAATACCAAGCAGGTTGGAAAAAGGCGTTGTTTATTGGTTTGGCTCAGGCGATGGCGATGATCCCAGGCACGTCTCGCTCTGGCGCAACCATTACTGCGGCGCTTTACCTTGGCTTTACTCGTGAAGCCGCTGCTCGATTCTCGTTCTTGATGTCTATTCCCATCATCACGCTGGCTGGTGGTTACTTGGGCTTGAAGTTGGTGGTCAGTGGCGATCCCGTGCAAGTTGGCACCCTATTGACGGGGATCGTGGTTTCTTTCATCAGTGCTTATATCTGTATTCACTTCTTCTTGAAGCTTATCTCACGCATGGGCATGACACCTTTTGTGATCTATCGCCTGATTTTAGGTTGTGGTCTGTTTGCTTTCTTGATGATGCAGTAACTGATTTTTTAAAGGTTGACTCCCAAAGGTTGAAACAAAAAGCCCGCTTCAAACGCGGGCTTTTTAGGGCGTGTTGATCTTTCGACCTGATTTTTACAGCGAGTTGATGAAGCTTAATTTGTTTCGAGTTCTGCTAGCGCGTGTTCAATGGCGGCAGCTCTGCGCTTTTCTTGTTCTTCCCTTATCTCTTTGCCTTGAAAGCCATCGGCAATGATCGCTTTTACTTCAACTTGAAGTGCCGCTTGATAGGCCGTTTCAAAGCGAGCCTTTTGAGGATAAGGCTGATCTTCTAAACCTTTACGACCAGCGTGGTCAGCTTGGCAGCATAGAAGAATGTCGTTGAGCCTGTCTGGTTTACGCCAAACATCGAACTTGTTGAGAACCTTAAGGAAGGTGGTTGGCTTGAGTTCGCCTGCTCGATGAATATTAGAGTGCAGTTCACACACCAGTAGCGCCAGATCTTTGAATTCATTGGGTACTCTGACTCTTTGACACAGTGTCTTAATGATCTTCGCCCCCGTATGGCAGTGCATTTTATGGCTTGGCCATTCGCTCTCTGGAGTGACACCTTTACCTAAGTCGTGGACTTGAGCGGCAAAGCGTACGGGCAACGATGGGCTTAAAAGTGCAGCTTGTTGAGCCACCATCAGAGTGTGGATACCAGTATCGATCTCAGGGTGCCATTTTTCAGGCTGAGGGACACCAAATAGAGCGTCAATCTCAGGCAATACTACCGCTAATGCCCCACACTCTTTTAAAACGGAAAGGAACACCTCAGGGTGCGACGTGCTGAGAGATTTATGCCACTCTTGCCATACTCGTTCGGCGGTCAGGTGCTTGAGTTCACCCGATTCGACGATCTCACTCATCATATCCATGGTTTCAGGTGCAATCGTAAAGTTGAGGTGGTGAAGTTTGGCTGCGAAGCGAGCTACACGCAGCACTCGAAGCGGATCTTCAACAAAGGCATCGGATACGTGTCTAAGAATACGATCTGAGAGATCTTGCTGGCCATGATAAGGATCGTAAAGTTGGCCTTGATCATCTTGTGCGATGGCGTTAATGGTGAGATCGCGGCGCATCAGATCTTCTTCCAAACTCACATCTGGCGCAAAATAACATTCGAAACCTGTGTAACCCGAGCCGGATTTTCGTTCTGTTCGAGCTAATGCGTGCTCTTCTTTGGTTTTAGGATGCAAGAATACTGGGAAGTCTTTGCCGACAGCGGTAAAGCCAAGGTTTTCCATCTGTTGAGGAGTACTACCGACCACTACCCAGTCTTTGTCATCGCTGTCGATATTGAGCAGCCTATCACGTACTGCACCACCGACTAGATAGCGTTGAAGCTCGTTGTCTTTTGGTAGGCTATCGTAAATTTGCAACTTATCACCTCGAAATGTTTTATTACTGCTGGACTTTATGACAAGCAATGGTACTTTCCATTTATCGTAATTATAGGGCAGCACATGTATAAGGAATATTTTGGCTTCGTTGAGATGCCATTTTCGATTGTACCAAATTCTCGTTATTTGTTTTTGAGTCAACGCCACCAAGAGGCGATACAGAATCTAAAAGCAGGATTAGGTGAGGGTGGAGGCTTTGCCATGCTCACTGGTGAGGTGGGGACAGGGAAAACAACGGTTGCGAAGGCGATGTTGTCTTCTCTTGATAGCCACACTCAGGCTGGCTTTATACTTAACCCTACGTTTTCCAATACGGATTTACTTGAAGCGATCTGCGATGAGTTTGAGGTCGAGTACCCGGAACAGGCATCGCTCAAACAACTGAGTCAGGCCATTCATCATTTCTTACTTGATAGCTATGCTGAAGGCATTCAAACCCTATTGGTGATTGATGAAGCCCAGCACCTTGCTGCCGGTGTGCAGGAGCAGCTACGCCTTCTGACTAACTTAGAAACTGACAGCCGTAAGTTGCTAAAAGTACTGTTGGTCGGCCAACCTGAATTACAACAGCACTTACAAACCACGCAGCTACGTCAGTTAGCACAGCGCATTACTGGTCGTTATCACCTACTGCCTCTTAATACTGAAGAAACCGGTAAGTACATCGCGTTTCGTTTAGAAATGGCGGGTGGTGAGCAGATGTTGTTTTCGAATCGTACCATCAAGCTGATCACTCAATATACGCATGGTATTCCAAGGCTTATTAACTTGGTGTGCGATAAAGCTCTGCAGCTGGCTGTGCACAATGGAGAGCCAGTTCCTAGTAATGCAACGGTTAACCAAGCGTGTCAACAAGTCATGGCTTTTCAGGCAGAGGTGTATCATGTCGATAAACCTCGAGCCTCCCATCTTGCGGCCAAGTTATTCCAATATGCAGGGATTGCGGCGCTAAGCGTCGGTCTTGCCATCGCGACCTTTCACTTTGCCCCTGATTATTTAGATTCATGGCGGTCCGTTGAATCTTCAAGCGATGCAAAAGCTGAGCCCTCATCACCTGACACACAACGTGCTGTGATGACCAATACGCCGCACCTGATAGCCGAACCTAAGCCCTCAACATTTGCATTGCCAGCGCATATTCAACAGCATTTGATACAAGGAACCAACCGCTCTGTGGCTATCAAGGATTTATATACCTTGTGGGGATATCAGTCTTCGCTACGTGATGGCCTGTGCTTAAATGAGCCACAAAGCGTCTTTGTATGCGAACAACAACAGTCGCATTTAAAGGCGCTACTTAAGTTGGGAGTGCCTGTGGTGCTTCATCTCAGCGTCGACCAAGAGTCTGTGTATGCTGTGCTTTATAGTGCGTCTGAAGAGTCTGTCGAGCTACTTGTTAACCAGCAATTATTGTTGATGCCTAAGCAGTCCTTAGAGCAGATTTGGCACGGCGAGTATGTCGCTATATGGAAGCAGCCGCTAAGAGAGACTCTCAAAGAGGGCTATCAAGGTGAGGCGATTGCTGTGCTTGATCTGTTGCTTTCTGAGGTGCTTGGTGAAGTGGTATCTGGCAGTGATGTGTTCGACAAGGATCTAAAAATGAAAGTGGAAGCTTTCCAGAACTGGCAAGGAATGTCGGTCGATGGCATCGCCGGTAAACGTACGCTAGCAAGGTTACAAAGGCTAGCTCAACTCGACGCCCCTAAATTGATGTTACTCGATGGAGGTGCTGGCTAATGTCACGGATTATGCATGATCTTAATATACATGAGCTTAAACAGCCTTCTATTAATAAACCAGCCTTCAAAGGCTACCAGAATCATCATGTTCCTAGTTCTGCAAAAGGGCTTAGCAATAAACGAGGGTCATCGTTAGCGATGGGGTTGCTCTTAATCTTGATACCTTCTTTGTTGGTGGGGGGCGTTCTGGCTTATCAAACGTATAGCCAACAACAAGAACCGGTGAACAAAGCGGCCAATGTAGCTGCGCCAGAATCAACAACTCAATCAAACGTTGATCTTGAAATTGTTGATGCCGATATAGCAAGCATGGATGGTAAATCTAAGGAAGAAGGTGCATTGTTTGCTGTTCGCCCAGCACCGGCGAGTCAACAGCTGAAAGCATTGCCACGCCAAGAAAAGTATGCGCAGGTTGACTCTGATTCTAATTCTAATCATACCAACACGGCTGGTGGCTCAGCGGTGATCTTAGCAAATGCTGATAACAACACCCAAATGACAGCCAGTTCTGAGTCGTCACCGGTTCAATCAAGCGTTCAGCCAGCCGCAAGCGATGAAACGATTGTTCGGCAACCAAGCAGTGATCAGCAAGCAAATAGTGACCTACAATCAGACAGTGATTTGCTGCAAGGGCTAGACCTGAGTGAATTTTCACCCGGCTTGGCATTGACACTGGAATCCATTATGGGGAGCCAACAAAACACGGCGGAACCGATGGACTCTAGACCCGCAGGGCATAGAGATGATCAGGTCATAGAGCTAGAAAATCATATGAATAGTTTGTCTGGGGTATTACCTAAGCTAAACCTACAAACTCATATGTATTCAAGCGGCGAAACTAAGCGCTGGGTGAAAGTGAATGGTCTAGAAGTCGCGGAAGGGGAGTGGATAGGTCATGATATTCAGCTACTTGAGATTAAGCCGCAATCGGTGATTATTGAGTTTAATCAGCAGAGGATTCAGATCCCAGCACTGTATGAATGGAAAGGCTAGATAGCCGTTAGCTCTATAGGTACTTCGATAATAAGCAAATAAAAAGGAGCACCTCGGTGCTCCTTTTTGATATTCGATACGGAATTTACTGTACCTAATCTGCGTATTAAGCTTAAGTCCAACCGTTGGGTGATTTTTTACGACGAGGCATAATGTGCGGCAGGAGTAGGCCAAGTAGTAGACCAATACCCGCGACACCAGCACCGTACATAAAGTATCTCAATAGTAGGTCGTCTTTTTGAGTATCTAGTTTAGCGCGCAGCTCACGGTTCTCTGTTTGAGCCGTAGTGAGTTGTTGGTTCATGTCGCTATAGCTTTGCTCAAGTTCAGCAATTTGCTTGTTACGAGACTCAAGAGAGCTTGCTAGCCCTGCTTTTTCACTATCGGCGCTTTGACGCGCATTAGCGAGCTTGCTTTTCACTTCAGTCAGTTCTTTTTCTAGCTTAGGCATACGCAGTGCCATGCTTTCTTGCGTACTGACAAACTTACTTTCAACCCAGCCCTTACGGCCGCGACTGTCTTGGATCTCAGTGTATCCAGTGCTCTTGTCTGCTTGTAGGTAAGTGATTTTTGCGCCAGCATCAACACTGCCAATGATACGGAAGGTATTGTTTGGTCCCGAATGCATATAAGTAAATAGTTTATCAGCAATATAACGGTCTTGTGCAAAGGCAGCGGGAGCCGCAAGCATTGCGAACAAAACTAAGCTAATCAGTTTTTTCACAGTAAATCCTTTAACGATTCAAATTGGATAGGCGTATGAGTCAGCCTCAATCCGCAAATAATATTTAGTTTCTTTATAGGGTGCAACAAAGAAGGGAGGCAAAGCCTCCCTTTCTGTGCGTTTGAGTCAATAATGACATGGCATTTACATATCACCACTGAAGCTCACAGTATCCTGACGCTAGCTCTCACTAGTAATAATGACGATTATACGCCAAATACAGCTTCAAGAGCGTAGAAGAATACAACAGCAAGTAGCGCACCTGCAGGCAGCGTAACAATCCAAGATGCAACGATGTTACGTACAACACCTAAGTTCAACGCGGCAATACCACGAGCGAAGCCGACACCTAATACCGCACCAACCAAAGTTTGAGTGGTTGAGATTGGCAGACCAGTACCAGAAGCCAGTACTACAGTACATGCCGTTGCAAGTTGAGCGGCAAAACCACGGCTAGGCGTTAGTTCTGTGATACCAGTACCAACGGTTGCCATTACTTTATGACCCATTGTTGCAAGACCAACGACGATACCAATACCGCCTAAAGGAAGAATCCACCAAGCAATGCTGCTTTTCGCTGTCAGCTCGCCCATGTTTTCAACGGTTGATACCACTGCAGACAATGGACCGATCGCATTCGCAACATCATTGGAACCGTGTGCGAATGCCATCGCACAAGCCGTGATCACCATCAGTACGCTGAAGATGCCTTCTACACCAGTAAAGCCACGATCTTCTTCGCGATCAGCAAACTTCTTCTGGATGTACAAATAGCCACCGACCATTACTAGGCCAGATACACCGATAGACCATAGCCATGCTTCCGTGGTGCTTAGGTGAAGACCAACGTGCTTAAGACCTTTCTGGATGGTTACAAGCGTAATCACCATCGTTGTGATGAACATGTATACCGGTACAAAGCGCTTCGCGTTAAATAACGGGTTTTCGGTATCAAAGATCAGTCGCTGTGCACTCACAAAGATAACGTAAGCGAAGAAGCCTGAAATAACGGGTGTGATAAGCCAGCTACCCACAATGCCTTGAACGCTGCTCCAGTCTACCGCTTCCGTACCTACAGACACACAAGCAAAACCGATGATTGCACCGATGATAGAGTGAGTGGTAGAAACCGGCCAACCCATGTACGAAGCTAACAATAGCCATGTACCTGCCGCCAATAACGCCGACATCATGCCGTACACGAGTACTTCAGGCTGGTTTGCAAACTGAGATGTCTCGATAACACCTTGACGGATCGTATCGGTAACTTCACCACCAGCAAGGTATGCACCTGCGAATTCAAAGATCATTGCGATAATGATCGCTTGTTTTACGGTTAGAGCTTTAGAGCCTACTGAGGTGCCCATTGCGTTCGCAACGTCATTTGCACCAATACCAATAGCCATCAAGAAACCGAAAGCTGCTGCAACAATAATCAGGACAGTGCCGTAATTAGCAAGGATATCCATCGTAATACCTAGTTGTTTGATAACAAGCGGAACAAATTTAGACGCAAAAAACCGCTCAGCGAGAGAAATACTCAGCGCATAAGTGGTTTGGTTGAAAAATGTTCTTCGTTATATGGTTAACGTATGATTTAAGAGCGAGAAAGCATTACTTCAAGACGAGCGCCGACGCGCTGTGCTTGATCTGCAATACCACCAACCCATTCAAGAATTTTGTATAAGAACATGATATCAACTGGATTCAGACCATCTTCAATCGCCATTAATTGTTGGCGCAGTTCGATCTGCATCGCATCCGTGTCATCTTCAATTACATCTAATTGATTTATCATTTCAGCAACGAGTGTCACTTCACGACCTTTAAAGCCCGTCTCAAGTAACTCGTCTAGTTCATTAATTACGTTTTGTGCTTGGTTCGCTGCATCTAGGCAACGCTTCACGTAAGCAATGAAATTGTCTTGCAAAGGAGTAGGAATGACAAGTTGACGACCATATACACGGCCAGCAATGTCTTTCGCTAGGTTTGCGAGTTTGTCTTGCTGAGTTAATAGCTCCAACATATCGGTGCGATCAACGGGCATAAACAAACCGCGAGGAAGTTTCAGGCGAATTTCACGTTTTAGTACGTCAGCTTCTTTCTCAAGGTGAGAAATTTGAGCTCGAATTTCTGATGCTTTTTCCCAGTCACCCTTTGAAGAAACTTCAAAGAAATTTACTAGGTGAGAACAACATTCATTCACGCATACTACGTGACGCTGCAAAGGTTTAATTGGGGACTTTGCAAATAACCCCATAATCGTATTTACTGGCATGGTCATCCAACCTAATAAATAATAACCTTAAAACAACATACACCATATTCATGGTGAAATGTTAAACGATGGCTACAAAGGCGCGCATGTTAACCTAATCAATCTCTCATTAAAACTGTTTTAGATCATGATAAGCGCGATATTTGTGACTTGCTGAGTTTTCAAATTGGCAATATCCTGTCCCTATCTTCACAGAAAGGTATAACTATGGAAACCGAGATAGAACTGAAGTTTTTTGTTTCTCCTGATTTTTCAGAGACTTTACGCAATAAAATTGCTGAAACTAAAGTACTTCAGCACAGTTGTCGCGAGCTAGGTAACATCTACTTTGACACCCCTGACAACTGGCTACGTAAGCACGATACCGGCTTGCGCATTCGACGCTTTGATGACGTATTTGTACAAACCGTAAAGACCGCAGGACGCGTGGTTGCTGGCTTGCATCAAAGGCCGGAATACAACGCTGAACATGACAGCAATCAGCCTAAACTCGCTCTGCACCCAGAAGATATCTGGCCAGCAGGTAAAGACATCGAAACGTTGCAAGCTGAGCTTACACCTCTGTTCTCTACTAACTTCACTCGTGAGCAGTGGTTGATTGGTATGCCAGATGGTAGCCAAGTTGAGGTGGCTTTTGATCAAGGCTTTGTTGAATCAGGCGACCAGCAAGAGCCAATTTGCGAAGTCGAACTGGAGCTTAAATCTGGTCAAACTGATGCTCTATTTACACTGTCTCGTCAATTCTGCGAACAAGGTGGCATGCGCCTAGGCAACCTTAGTAAAGCGGCTAAGGGTTACCGTCTTGCTCAAGGTTATCAAGGCGATGAAGTCACTCCTTTGACTTTAGTCGATACTGACAAAAGTGACACCGTTGAATCGTGTTTCATTCAATCTTTAGAGCATGCTCTCGCTCATTGGCATTATCACGAGCAGATCTTCACTGAGCGTCAGTCGATTGAAGCGTTGCATGAGATCAGCCACTCGCTGAGTTTTATTCGCCAAACCTTCACCATCTATGGCGGCATTGTTCCACGACGTGCCAGTGCGATTTTACGTCAAGAGTTAAAGTGGCTCGAGCAAGAGCTTGAGTGGCTAAAAAGCTATGACCACTTCGAAGATTTGCTGGAAGATAAAGGCCATGTGTTGCGCAAACTCGATGCGCGTAAGTTCTTAGTGGCTGAGCTAAAAGAGATGCAACAGCAGCTGCCAGATCGTGAATCTTTGTTGACGTTATTGAGCTCAGCCCGTTATACCGGTTTGTTGTTGGATCTGAGCCGTTGGATCTTGTCTCGAGGCTGGCAGCCGTTTTTAGATAGTAAAGCGCGCGAACAAATGGCGCGTGGTATTGAGTGGTTCTCGGTGCAGCAGCTTGATCGCACGTGGGCGGAACTCATGGAAGCATTCCCGCCAGAGCGAGTGATGACCAGCCAAGCGTATATTGATCAACAATATCGCTTAATGCGTAACCTCTATTCCGGTGTCGGTTTTGCTGGCTTGTATGATGCCGATGAGCGCAATAGTTTCCGCTTGCCATGGGCTGATATGGTGCAAGGCATTGATGACCTATTAATGCTAAGAACGCTGACACCTTTAACTGAGAAGCTGGAAGGTGACGAACGGGTTCAACTTGAACGCTGGCTAGCACGCCAAGAAGTGTCGATCCTGCATGCGATGGAGCAGACCCGTCAAATCAGTATCGAGGTTGAGCCGTACTGGCAAGATTAACCAGTAAGATAGAATACCAATTTGAAAAATAGGGCTGAGGCCCTATTTTTTTGTCTGCTGCTCCAGCTTCTCTAGTCGTTCGAGAATTTTGGCTTGTTGCTCGATGATCTGCTCTAGATACCTCTCTCTGTTTTCGGCTCGTTGATTCTCGTGGTGAGTCGGGGAGGTGATTAAAGACGTTATTAAACCTGAAATCATACCAAAAACACCCACACCACTGATGATCACCAGCGATGCCACCAATTTACCCGCAGTCGTCACTGGGTAGTGATCACCGTATCCCACGGTACTGATCGTGACGAACGCCCACCACAGCGCATCATCCCCCGTCGTGATATTGGCATTGGGATTTTGATGCTCTAACAGAAGGATCGTACCTGCGCCAATCGTCAGTAAGATCACTAATAGTAGGATGATCGAGGCTAGCGTGGTCTCATGGCGGTTGCGAAACAACGCGGAGACAATCCGCTTGCTTGAGCGAAGAACAAGAATCACTCGCGATATCTGAAAAATGCGAGCGAAACGCAGTGGTTCGATCATGGGAATGCTTGCCAAGAAATCGATCCAGTGTACCCTGAGGTACTCTTTTTTGTTTTCTGATCTGAACAGATCAATCGTGAGCTGAAAAAGAAAAATACAACAGATTATAAAGTCGAGGCCGATAAGAACTTGTTTCGATTCTTTATCAATCGGTGCAAACAATAAGCCTGAGATCACAAATAACGCTAAGAAAGATAGGATCAGTGATAATAAGCTCATCGGCGTGGGTGTGTCTTTGATATTATTTGACATTCATATGAGGCTCGAAATAAATCGCGAATATTGGCTGGAATAACCACCTCGCGGAGATAAAGGCCACCAATATATAAGAATTAATGGAGTACTGACAATGACTAAACTGTCATTTAAGCCGTGGGAAAGGGCTATTTCCGATGTTCGCCTCGTACCAAAACTGATCATGTTAATGGTCTTCAGCACTATTTTGATCATTTCGAAGCAACTATGGGACGCCAGTACGTTTTACGATTCACTGCTTGCTGCAACCAACAATACTCAAGTAGCACAACAGCATTATGAGGCTTACCTCGTGCAAGTTGCATGGCAAACTGCGTTAATGATCTCTGTGTTTGTGGTGCTTCTATTAGCAGCCGCTCGTGTGATGCTGCGTCAAACGCAATACTTGAACGATGCGATTAAAACCATGGCCGATAAAAACTTGTCGCAGCCGATTCAGATGGATTGTAAAGATGAATATGGCGATGTTGCTCGTGAATTAGAGAAAACGCGCGTGCAATTAAATACCATGATCAAAACGCAATTGGCCTCTTCCGATGAGCTATTTGGATTGACTGAGGTGATGGCTATTAGCATGTCGGAAACCAAAGAGTCCGCCCAAGAAGAGTTCAACGAGATCGATCAACTGGCGACGGCAATGAGTGAGATGACTTCTACAGTTCAAACCGTTGCTGAGCATGCCCAAAGTGCCTCATCACTGACCGAGTTAGCTTCAGGTCAAGCATTAACGGGGCAAAAATTTGTTCAGGGTTCGGTGTCTAAGATGAGTGAGTTGTCTTCCGATATCGCAGCCTCATCGGCTGCTGTCAACCAAGTGGAAGAGCGTGTTGACTCAATTGGCAGTGTGGTTGGCACTATTCAAGGTATCTCTGAGCAAACCAACCTACTGGCACTTAATGCTGCGATTGAAGCGGCACGTGCGGGTGAAGCAGGTCGTGGTTTTGCGGTTGTTGCGGATGAAGTTCGTAACCTTGCCCAGCGTACACAGCAAGCAACGGTAGAGATCCAAGATATGATCAGCCACCTACAAAGCAGCGCAAACTCAGCAGTGGAGCTGATGGAAAAAAGTGTTGTCGAAGCAGCCGAAGGTGTTGATCTGGTCACTAACGCTGGTTCTGAACTCGATGGCATCGTAAGCCAAGTCAACCAAATCAATGATATGAACTTCCAGATCGCGACGGCAGCAGGGCAGCAAAGCAGCGTGGCTGAAGAGATGAGTCTCAACCTAACCAATGTTCGTGAACTGGTTGAAGCGTCAGTGGTAGTAGTAAGTGAGTTACTGGAGACGTCTCAGATCATGCAGACTAACGCAGAAGAGCTCGACGGTGAGATTAAGCAGTTTAAGGTTTAACCTTAAGCTCAGCTCTTACCTCTACTCTAAGAGTTAGCTTCACTTAATCAGTTAGCCGATGAAAACGCCCACATTGTTGATGTGGGCGTTTTTTATTGGCGTAACTTTGGTATAACTTATCTTTAGTGATTAAAACTCGTCTGTTAAAGCTGTTCGACTCAAGAGCGGCTTCAACAGAAACGACTTACCTAAGAACTTAAGAGCTATTTAGCTAAGAGCTGTTTAGCCAAGAACTATTTAGCCGAGAGCTAAAGAACTATTTATCTAAGAACTCAAGCCATTTACCAAAGAACGGAACCGATTGTTCAGCGCACCACTTATACGTCGGCGTACTACTTATACAAGGAAGAAACATGCCATTGCCTTCTCAAATCGTCACTCATTCGCAGTCTGCTTTCGAACAGTTGTTAGAGCATCAAAGCGACGCCATCAGCACTTGGTCTGACCCTCTAATTGACGAGCTCAAGCGAGTATTAGCTTTAAGCAGTTTTATAGGTGACTGTTTACAGCGCGACACTTTGTTGTCAAAGACCTTACCTGAAATGTTGGCATGTGAAGAGCGTGCTGAAGGGTATCGTGAGCGACTCGCCACATTGCTTGCTGACTGTGCCGATGAAATGAGTGGTCAGCACGTACTGCGCCAATTTCGTAATCGAGAGATGACTTATATCGCTTGGCGTGACTTTATGGGGTCATGGCCGCTAGAGCAGAGCTTAAGTCATTTATCGATGTTGGCAGAGGCGATGATATTTGAGACCTACCAGTGGCAATATGATATTTGCTGTAAAGAGTGGGGCACACCTTGCAATCAGCAAGGCGAGGCGCAGCCTATGTTGATCATTGGTATGGGCAAACTCGGTGGCGGAGAGCTGAACTTCTCTTCCGATATCGATCTGATTTTTACCTATCCTGAAAATGGTGAAACGCAAGGCGCAAGGCGCAGTATCGCCAACGCGCAGTTTTTCACACGTTTAGGGCAGCGGATCATCAAGGCGCTGGATCAACAAACCTTTGATGGATTCTGTTATCGAGTCGACATGCGCCTGCGCCCATTCGGTGAGAGCGGTCCACTTGTGATGAGCTATGCCGCACTGGAAGACTACTACCAAGAGCAGGGGCGCGACTGGGAACGTTACGCGATGGTCAAAGCGCGAGTGATGGGCAGTGAGATGTACCCTGAATACCAAGAGCTTCGTCAGATGCTGCGCCCATTTGTGTTCCGTCGTTATATCGATTTTAGTGCGATCCAATCACTACGCCGTATGAAGTCAATGATCAGCAGCGAAGTGCGTCGTCGTGGTCTCTCGAACAACATCAAGCTTGGTTCTGGTGGTATTCGCGAAGTGGAATTTATCGCTCAAGTCTTCCAATTGATACGTGGTGGCCGTGAGCCGAGCTTGCGTGGTCGAGGGCTACTGGAAACCTTAGACGCTATCGAATCACTGCATTTGTTAGAAGGCGAAGAGGTCGGCCATTTGCGTGAGGCTTACCTGTTTTTGCGCCGCTTAGAAAATCTGCTGCAAGCGATGGCAGACAAGCAAACTCAGACGTTACCCGATGGTGAATTTGAACAGTTGCAACTTGCTATCGCGATGCAATTCTCGGATTGGGATAGTTTGAACGCAGCGACTCGTGTGCATATGGCGAATGTCCATACCGTGTTTGAAGACTTAATTGGAGTGGACGAAGAGGATGCGAACCCTATAGAAAGTCACTTTAGTGAGCTGTGGGATATGGCCCATAAACCGGATGTGATTGAGCATGTTTTACAGAATGATATTGCAGTGGCCAGTCCTCAGGAGGCGGTTAAAACGATCATTCAATTTAAGGCAGATTTGGCGAAGAAAACCTTAGGCCCACGTGGGCGAGAAGTGCTCAATCGCTTAATGCCTAAAGTCTTTCAAGCGCTATATACCAATAAAGATGCCGAGTTTGGTTTGTCCCGAGTGCTGCATCTCTTGCATAAAATAGTCACCCGTACCACTTATCTTGAGTTGTTGGATGAGCACCCTGCTGCGCTGACTCAGCTTGTGCGCCTATGTACCGCAAGCCCGATGATTTCGGAGCAGCTAGGTCGTTATCCAATTTTGTTGGATGAGTTGATTGATCCTCAGCAGCTCTATAACCCAGTCCCATTGGATTCTTACAAGACAGAGCTGCGTGATTACCTCGCTCGCATTCCTGAAGATGATATGGAGCAGCAGATGGAAGGCCTGCGTCAGTTTAAGCAGACCTGTATTTTGCGAATCGCCGCCGCTGATATTGCAGGCGTATTGCCCGTTATGGCGGTCAGTGATCACCTTACTTATTTGGCTGAGGCGATAGTTGAGGCTGGGGTTAGCCAAGCTTGGTTACAAGTTTCAGCCAAGTTCGGTGAGCCAACCCATATTAAAGATCGTGAAGGTCGCGGCTTTGCGGTGGTCGGCTATGGTAAGGTGGGCGGCTGGGAGCTTGGCTACAACTCCGATCTTGATATCGTGTTTATGCACGACTGCCCGGTACACATCTATACGGATGGAAAGAAAGAGATCGACGGACGCCAATTTTACCTAAGGTTGGCGCAGCGAATTATTCATATTTTCTCGACCAGAACCGCTTCTGGTATTTTGTATGAGGTCGACACCCGTCTCCGTCCTTCAGGAGCCTCTGGCTTATTGGTGAGCCCTACCGATGCCTTTGATGAGTATCAGCACAATGATGCGTGGACATGGGAGCACCAGGCTTTGACTCGCGCGCGTATGATCTACGGTGATGAGCCATTGGCTTCTGCGTTTAACAAAACTCGACATGAGGTGTTATCTCTTACGCGTGATGAGGCAACGCTCAAAAAATCAGTGGTCGATATGCGAGAAAAAATGCGTGATCATTTGGGAGGCAAAAAAGCCGATAGATTCATGCTTAAACAAGATGCGGGTGGGATTACCGATATTGAGTTTTTGGCGCAGTATTTAGTGCTTAGATACAGCCATGAGAAACCGAAACTCACCCGTTGGTGTGACAATGTCAGAATTTTTGAAAGCCTGCAGACACAAGGGATCATGGACGAGCAACAGGGAATAGCACTTATCCATGCTTATACAACGCTCCGCGATGAAATTCACCATCGTAATCTGCTTAATCTTGATGCCGATGTCGCGATAGATAAGTTTACCGACGAAAGAGCGCATGTGGTGCAAGCATGGCAGCAATGGATGGAAGCGCAGCCTGAGTAACGGCGTATGCTTTATTTGAGCCACTTTCGCTGCGCGGTCTATGGCTTATCGGTTGCTGACCGCAGTACCAGCCGTGATCGGCTTTTACTCATTTTTCTATGGTTTAGCCACTGTAATCAGTGTGCTAGACTCTAGCCAGATTCGATTTTTGGAGATTCACAATGAAACCAATTCTACCTGACTACAGTCAATCAGGTGTTCTTGTTGTCGGTGATGTCATGCTAGACCGTTACTGGCATGGCCCTGCAGGCCGTATTTCACCGGAAGCACCTGTACCTGTTGTAAAAGTAGAAAATAACGAAGAGCGTCCCGGTGGTGCGGCTAACGTAGCGATGAACATCGCTTCACTTGGTGGTCATGCTCATGTCGTTGGTTTAACAGGTAAAGATGAACCGGCTGAGGTGCTAAAAAACACCTTGGGTGCACTTAAAGTTAAGTGTGACTTCGTTGAATTGGAAGATTACCCAACGATCACCAAACTGCGAGTGATGAGTCGTGGTCAGCAGTTGATCCGCCTTGATTTTGAAGACAAATTTGAAAATACGGATCCACAACTGGTGCTGTCTCGTATGGAGCAAGCGCTGCCAAATGTGCGTTCAGTGATCCTATCTGATTATGCGAAAGGGGCTTTGGAGCATGTGCAAAGCTTTATTCAAAAAGCGCGTACTGCCAAGGTTCCAGTGTTTATTGATCCAAAAGGCGCAGACTTTGAACGTTACCGTGGTGCTACCTTGCTTACGCCAAACATGGCTGAGTTTGAATTGGTGGCTGGCAAGGTTAAATCTGAAGAAGAGATGATCGAAAAAGGGATCGCACTCATTGAAGAGTTTGATTTCGAAGCCTTGCTGGTGACACGCAGCGAACATGGGATGACGCTACTTCGTAAAGGCTTGGAACCATTCCACCTACCGACTCAAGCGAAAGAAGTGTACGACGTGACGGGGGCTGGTGATACGGTGATCTCGGTACTGGCTGCTTCGGTTGCTGCTGGCAAGCCATTGGATGAAGCGTGTGCGTTAGCCAATGCTGCTGCGGGTGTGGTGGTTGGCAAGCTTGGCACATCCACACTGTCTACGATTGAATTAGCGGAAGCGATTCACGGCAGTCAAGATACCGACTACGGCGTGATTTCTGAAGCGGCACTGGTTGAAGCGGTGAAGCGTGCGCGTGCGAAAGGCGAGAAGGTGGTCATGACCAATGGCTGCTTTGATATCTTGCACGCAGGGCACGTCTCTTACATGAATCACGCGGCTGAATTAGGCGATCGTTTGATCGTTGCGGTGAATACTGACGAATCCGTAAAACGCTTGAAAGGTCCGGGTCGTCCTGTGAACCCAACCGATCGTCGTATGGCGGTATTGGCTGGCTTAGGTGCAGTTGACTGGGTGGTTCCATTTTCTGAGGACACGCCACAGCGTTTGATCTCGGAAGTGCTGCCAAGCATTCTGGTCAAAGGTGGAGATTACAAGCCCGAAGAGATTGCAGGTGGTGAAGAAGTGATTGCTGCTGGTGGCGAAGTTAAAGTACTCAACTTTGAAGATGGTTGTTCGACGACGGAAATCATTAAAGCGATCAAAGGCGGCTGAGGCTAAGCCTTAGTGTCTGATTTCGTTTAGATAGACAATAAAAATGCCGCTCAATGAGCGGCATTTTTGTAACGGTAACCTTATAACCTTACTTGATTACTTGATATCAGTTGTTTGCTGACTTTAAACCAGCGTTTACGTCAACAATGTCTTGTTCGCTAAGAGTACCAACCGCTTGACGAAGCTGAAGTACACTTAGGATGTAATCGTAGCGAGCGTCAGACAGGTTTTTGTTGGCATCGTATAGACGACGTGTTGAATCAAGTACGTCAACGATAGTACGAGTACCTACATCAAAACCTGCTTCTGTTGCTTCTAGTGCAGATTGAGCTGATATCACCGATTGCTCGTAAGCGCGTAGAGCACCAATCGAAGCGCTGATGTTGTTGTTGAATGCACGTACGTCTTTTACCACGCTACGGTAAGTCGCTTCTAGGTCTTCACTTGCTGCAACATAGTTGTATTCAGCCTGCTTAGTCAAAGAAGTGGTGTTACCACCCGTGTATAGAGGCACCACTAAGTTTAAACCTAGGTTCAGGTTGTCAGAGTCGTAATCATTTATGCTGTTAGAGCTATTTGATTGTTCCGCAAGAGCATAGCTACCATCAAGTGTTAGGCTTGGTAGGTGACCAGAATGAGCGAGCGAGATGTTGTCTTTCGCAATGTCTTGAGAGATGCGTGATGCTAACAGGCTTAGGTTCTTTTGCTCTGCTTGCTCAACCAGTGCTGCGGCTGATTCTGAAGATTCGCTTGCTGAGAAACGATCAGTGTCTAGGATGCTTAGGTTAGAGTGTTCTTGACCTGTGATCTCACGTAGACCTTCGTAGTTATTGGTCAGTGTGTTCTCTGCTAAAACTTCGTCTGCTAGTACGGCATCATACTGAGCTTGTGCATCATGCACGTCAGTAATCGCTGAAAGACCAACTTCAAAGCGCTGTTTCGTTTGTTCTAGTTGACGAGCAACTGCGGCTTTTTCGGCACGAACAAACTCTAGGTTGTCTTGAGCTCGAAGTACTTCAAAGTAAGCGCTCGCAACACGAAGAATCAGAGCTTGTTGCTGGGCTGCGTAAGCGGAATCTGATTGACGGGCTGTTTTCTCTGCCGTATCTAACGTAATCCAAGAAGAACGTTGATAAAGTTCTTGCGTAAATCCAAGAGCCGCTCCCCAAACGTTACTGTTAAATCTATCATCGGAACGGTCACCACGGTTGATGTCGTAGCTTGCTGTCAAATTGATTTGCGGTAACAAAGAGCTACGGCTTGACGTCACTGCTTCAAAAGCGGCATCGCGCTGTGCTGCAGAACGAAGCAGTTGCGGATCGTTCTGTTTTGCTTGGTCGTAAATTTCAGCTAGCGTATCAGCGAACGCTGATGTGCTCAGGCTACCAATTGCTGCACTGATAAATAGTGGAAGCAGTTTTTTCATTTTCCTATTCCTGCCTTTGATGGAATTTTTCTTACAAGAGTTTAACTCAATTTGATGGTAATTTACTCGAAAATTTGCACTTTTTTACATTTAACTGTCCATGTGGGCAATATTTTTTTGTTGAAACTTAACTTTAATTGTAAGTTTTGTATAAAAAGTTGAATCTTATGCTTGGTAGTTAACTCGGACAATGAGTAAACTATAGAAATCACTCAGTGAGGTGCCTAATGCAACAGTATGAAAATCAACGCCATGAGTTTACTCAGCAAGATCTGGAAATCGTCTCCAAAGAGACGCTGTTCCATGGCTTTTTCAAAATGGTGAAATACACATTTAAACATAGACTCTTTGAGGGCGGCTGGAGCCAACCGATAGAGCGTGAGATGTTTGAGCGTGGTCATGCTGCTGCTCTGTTGCCTTATGATCCTGTTCGTGACGAAGTCGTGATCGTCGAGCAGATCCGTGTTGGTGCCCTAGAGCATGACAATCCATGGCAATATGAAATTGTGGCTGGGATTATCGATACCGATCAATCATCGGAGGAGGTCGCTCGTCGTGAGGCGATGGAAGAAGCCGGAGTTGAAGTCGGCTCTGTGTTGCCTATTACTTCGTATTATCCTTCATCTGGCGGTTGCTCTGAAAGGCTCGATGTTTTTGTTGGCTGTGTTGATGCAAGTACCGCACAAGGTGTACATGGTTTAGATTACGAAGGGGAAGATATTCGCGTGCATGTGATGAGCCGTGAAAAGGCTTATCAGCGAGTCAAAGAGGGTGCGTTTGAAAATGGCGCCACGATCATTGCACTGCAGTGGCTACAATTAAACTACCAAGAATTACAGTCAGAGTGGATAGATTAAGGTTATGCCAAATATCGCGGTCAAAAAACCGTATCATGTTGATCTTGCTGAATTGATGCGAGTTTATGAGACGAATTATGCCAAGCTGAATGCTTTGTTACCGGTTGGGCATCAGGTTGGTGACGTTCGTTGTTACCAAGCCGTTAATATGGTGTATCAGCTGACAGTGAATGAGGTCACAAAATACACCACATTATTAGATATATGTCAGAGTGATGAGATGCCAGTATTCCCTTTGCCAAAAATGTCTGTCAGGCTGTATCACGATGCTAGAGTTGCAGAAGTATGCGGGAGTGGGGACTTTTCACGAGTCAAAGCGAAGTATGACTACCCCAACAGCAAACTGCTGCAAAAGGATGAGAAATTTCAGTTGAATAAATTTCTTGGAGAATGGTTAACGTTTTGTTTGAAAACGGGTATCAGCCGAACACCAATGACTTTTTAATTGAAGCTATTTTAAGAACACGTTTAAAGTCTAAACAGTAACGTATCTGGATTTGTTATTTTGGAATTATCACACACTTCAAAATTTGATGAGAGCAGTATCAAGCTTGTACAGCTAACGGATACGCATTTATTTGCCCCGAGTGATGGCTGCTTATTAAGCATTAACACCCAAGATAGCTTTCGTGCTGTAGTCGATGGTATTGTTAGTCAAGGCTTTGAGTACCAAGCAATTTTAGCGACTGGCGATATCTCGCAAGATCACAGTGCTGAGTCGTACCAAAAATTTGAATCAGGGCTCCTTCCTTTGGAAAGGCCATGCTATTGGCTGCCTGGAAATCATGATTTCAAACCCAATATGGGTAGTGTTTTACCATCGCCACAAATTCAATGTGTCGATCATGTGCTGTTAGGCGATAACTGGCAGATGATCATGTTGGATTCACAGGTGGTTGGTGTACCTCACGGGCGGTTAAGCGATCAGCAGCTTGATTTGTTAGATCAAAAACTGACTGAATTCCCACAGCGAAATACCTTAGTGCTGCTGCATCACCATCCGTTATTGGTTGGCAGTGCGTGGCTGGATCAGCATAACTTGAAAGACGCTGAGCAATTTTGGGATGTGGTTCAGCAACATGACAATGTTAAAGCGATACTGTGTGGGCATGTTCATCAAGACATGAATCGAGAGCATCATGGTGTCCAAGTGATGGCAACCCCGTCGACTTGTGTGCAGTTTAAACCTAACTCGGATGATTTTGCGGTTGATACCTTGTCTCCGGGGTGGAGAGAAATTGAATTGCATCAAGATGGTACGCTAAGCACCCAAGTTCGCCGTTTGCCTCATGGTCAGTTCCTGCCTGATTTTAAGGCTGCTGGTTACTAATGAAGGTGGTTATTGATGCCAGGCTCTAATCAGCAAGCGACTAAGCCACCGCTGCTTCTCTATATTCACGGATTTAACAGCTCATCACGTTCTCATAAAGCGAATGTGATGGCAGATTACTGTGCGGAGCATCGCGCTGATATTAAAGTTGTAACTCCTCAACTGCCGAGTTTCCCTCAGCAAGCGGCACTTCATTTGCAGAAGCTGGTGGAGCAATACAAAGGGCAATATCAAATAGCGTTGGTCGGTAGCTCGCTGGGTGGCTATCTTTCAACATGGCTGAATAGTCACTATGGTTTTAAGGCTGTTGTCGTCAACCCTGCGGTCAAGCCTTATGAGTTACTGGCTGATTATTTAGGTGAGCAAGTTAATCCTTACACCAATGAGCGCTATGTATTGGAAGCAAAACATATCGATGAGCTGAAGGCATTAGAGGTTCCGATTATCGCTAAACCAAGTGACTTCTGGTTACTTCAGCAAACAGAAGATGAAGTTCTGGATTACCGACAAGCGGTAGATAAATACCAAGGGGCAACGCAAACAGTTGAAGAGGGCGGAGATCATAGTTTTGTTGATTTTGAACGCTACCCACAACAAATCATCGCCTTTCTGAACCTTTAATCTGTTTCACGATACTGATTAATCTTCTCTTGTTTGCCTGATATTTCATCTATCAATGGTGAAATATCATAGTTTGATGTCTTAGTTTTTGAACTCGCTTGACATCATTACCCAGCTTCCAGACTATATTCCCCAATACTTCGTCCGTTCGCTCTACTATGACGGTTCATAGTAACGATGCTGCTTTAGTGAAACTAAGGCCAGCGAATAGACGCAAACTTTTTGAGTAAACTCCGTATTATGACTGAACAATATAATGCAAAAGACCTTGAGGTGCTTGAAGGTCTCGATCCCGTACGACATCGTCCGGGAATGTATACCGAGACAGAAAGACCTAACCACCTTGCCCAAGAAGTCATTGATAACTCGGTCGATGAAGCACTAGCGGGACACGCTAAAAAGATCAAAGTGATACTTCACGCAGACCAATCGCTAGAAGTTACCGATGACGGCCGTGGTATGCCTGTCGATATCCACCCTGAAAAAGGGATCTCAGGTGTTGAGCTTATTTTAACTAAGCTCCACTCAGGCGGTAAATTCTCAAACAACAACTATAAGTTCTCTGGTGGTTTGCACGGTGTCGGTATCTCGGTGGTCAATGCGCTGTCAAAACGCGTTGAAGTAACCGTTCGCCGTGAAGGTCAAGTTCACGAGATCGCACTAGAAAATGGTAAAGCGGTCACTGAACTGACGGTTACTGGCACTTGTGGTCATCGTAACAGTGGTACATCAGTACACTTCTGGCCTGATCCTAAATACTTCGATAGCTCTAAGTTTTCAACGCTTCGCTTGATCAACAATCTACGCGCAAAAGCGGTACTTTGCCCGGGATTAGAAATAACCTTCAGCGACAAAGTAAACAATGAAGAACACAAATGGTTCTATGAAGATGGTCTAAAAGATTACCTTGCTGAAGGCGTAAAAGGTTACACCCTGTTGCCTGAAGAGCCTTATGTTGGTGAATTCGTTGCTGAAACGGAAATGGCGAACTGGGCGATCATCTGGCAGCCAGAAGGCGGCGATATGATCACCGAGAGTTACGTGAACTTAGTACCGACCAAGCAAGGTGGTACCCACGTAAACGGGCTTCGCCAAGGTCTGTTGGATGCCATGCGTGAGTTCTGTGAATTCCGTAATCTTCTTCCCCGTGGCGTTAAGCTAACGGGTGATGATATCTTCGACCGCTGTTCATACGTATTATCAGTGAAGATGCAAGATCCGCAGTTTGCAGGTCAAACAAAAGAGCGTCTCTCTTCTCGCCAAACGGCAGCATTTGTTTCAGGTGTAGTTAAAGATGCCTTTAGCTTGTGGTTGAATGAAAAGCCACAGTTGGCAGAGCAACTAGCAGAAGCTTGTATTGCCAATGCTCATCGTCGTATGCGTGCAAGCAAGAAGGTTGTGCGTAAGAAAGTCGCTTCGGGTCCGGCGCTACCGGGTAAGTTAACCGACTGTTCAGTACAAGATTTAAACCGTACCGAAATCTTCTTCGTGGAAGGGGACTCGGCGGGCGGCTCTGCCAAACAAGCGCGCGATCGTGAGTTCCAAGCGGTGATGCCACTGCGCGGTAAGATCCTAAATACATGGGAAGTGTCAGCAGACCAAGTATTGGCGTCGCAAGAAGTGCACGACATTTCGGTGGCTTTAGGGATTGATCCAGACAACGACGATTTATCAGGCCTGCGTTACGGTAAAATCTGTATCCTTGCCGATGCGGACTCGGATGGACTGCACATCGCAACACTATTGTGTGCCCTGTTTACCCGCCACTTCAGCGCACTGGTTGAAGCTGGCCATATCTATGTTGCCATGCCCCCACTGTATCGTATCGACTGTGGTAAAGAGGTGTTCTACGCCTTGGATGACGATGAAAAAGATGGTGTGCTCGAGCGTTTGTCTAAGAAGAAAGCTAAGATCAACGTGCAACGATTCAAAGGTCTGGGTGAAATGAACCCGCTTCAGTTGCGTGAAACCACCATGGATCCAAACACGCGTCGCCTTGTTCAGTTAACGATTGACGACAATGAAGCGACAATCGAGATGATGGACATGTTGCTCGGTAAGAAACGTGCAGATGATCGCCGTGCATGGCTACAGACTAACGGTGATATGGCCGAGGTATAATGAATGTCTAACGAAATTACATTTGATGGCGTTGAACAGTTGCCGATGCGCAAGTTCACCGAAGATGCCTACTTAAACTATTCAATGTACGTGATCATGGATCGTGCATTGCCGTATATCGGTGATGGCTTGAAGCCAGTACAACGTCGTATTATTTATGCGATGTCTGAGCTTGGATTATCGGCATCATCGAAATACAAAAAATCAGCCCGTACCGTGGGTGACGTTCTTGGTAAGTATCACCCACACGGTGACTCTGCTTGTTACGAAGCGATGGTACTGATGGCCCAGCCGTTCTCTTACCGCTACCCACTGGTCGATGGTCAGGGCAACTGGGGTGCGCCAGATGATCCGAAATCATTTGCTGCAATGCGTTATACCGAAGCGAAACTGTCTAAGTTTGCTGAAGTTCTGCTGGGTGAATTAGGCCAAGGCACGGTTGAATGGCAACCAAACTTTGATGGCACCATGAAAGAGCCACAAATGCTGCCAGCACGTCTGCCTCATATCCTACTGAACGGTATCACGGGTATCGCGGTAGGTATGGCAACCGACATTCCACCACACAACGTGCGTGAGATTGCGGACGCAACTATTAAGTTGATCGATAGCCCTAAATCTGAGCTATCGGACATAATGGAAAGTGTACAAGGTCCTGACTATCCAACAGAAGCTGAGATCATCTCTCCTAAATCGGATATCGAAAAGATCTACAAAACAGGTCGTGGCAGCATCAAGATGCGCGCGGTTTGGCATAAAGAAGGCTCTGATATTGTTATCACAGCTCTGCCTCACCAAGTGTCAGGCGCTAAGTTGCTTGAGCAAATTGCTAACCAGATGCGAGCTAAGAAGCTACCAATGGTTGACGATCTGCGTGACGAGTCGGATCACGAGAACCCAACGCGTATCGTAGTGGTTCCTCGTTCGAATCGTATCGATTGTGATCAGCTGATGAGTCACCTATTTGCTTCGACGGATCTAGAGAAGAACTTCCGTGTTAACTTGAACATGATTGGCTTAGACAATCGTCCTCAAGTTAAAGGTCTGGTTCAAATCCTTAAAGAGTGGATTGAATTCCGCCGTACAACGGTTCGCCGTCGTCTGCAATACCGTCTAGATAAAGTGTTGGCTCGCCTGCACATCTTAGAAGGCTTGCTGGTGGCTTATCTTAATATTGATGAAGTGATTGAGATCATTCGTACAGAAGATGAGCCTTCTCCTGTGCTGATGAGCCGATTCAATATTAGCGAAACACAAGCCAACGCCATCTTAGATATTAAACTTCGTAATTTAGCGAAGTTAGAAGAGTTTAAGATTCGTGCAGAGCAAGAAGAGCTTGAAGCAGAGCGCGACAAGCTTGAAAAATTGCTAGGTTCAGAGCGTCGTTTAAATACGTTAATCAAAAAAGAAATCCAAGCTGATGCTGAGAAATACGGTGATGATCGCCGATCTCCACTTGTGGTACGTGCTGAAGCAAAAGCGCTGACAGAGCGTGATTTAGTGCCTAGTGAACCAATCACGGTGGTGCTGTCTGAGAAAGGTTGGATTCGTCATGCCAAAGGGCATGAAGTGGATGCTGAGGGCTTGAACTACAAATCGGGTGATAAGTTTTTAGCGAGCACTAAGGGTAAAAGCAACCAACAAGCGGTGTTCCTCGGCAGTGATGGTCGAAGTTACTCTCTTGAATCACACTCACTACCGTCAGCGAGAAGCCAAGGTGAGCCGATTACCGGTCGTTTGAACATTAGTGCTGGTAGCTCAATTCGCCAAGTAGTGATGGGGGAAGATGAGCAGCTATGGTTGGTTGGTTCTGATGCTGGCTATGGCTTTGTTTGTAAGGGCAGCGATCTGTTGTCGAAGAATAAGAGTGGTAAAGCGCTGGTTAACTTGCCACAAGCTTCTGAAGTGATGATGCCAAGTCCGATCGCGGACTTAGAGAGCAACCAGATCCTGGCGATTACTAACCAAGGTCGTATGCTGTTGTTCCCAATTAAAGATTTACCTCAGCTGAGTAAAGGTAAGGGGAACAAGATCATCAACATTCCTTCTGCCAAGGCCAAAGAGCGTGAAGAGTTTGTATCACATCTGATGGCGATCCCAGAGAATGCAACGCTGACTATCTATGCTGGTAAGCGTAAACTGGGTTTGAAACCGGCAGACCTTGAAAACTTCCGTGGTGAACGTGGTCGTCGTGGTGGTTTACTGCCGAGAGGATTACAACGAGTGACTCGCATCGATATCGAAGACCCAAATGAATGATAAAGATGTCTGTTCTTGTGATTAGATAAAAGAAAACCCAGCTTGAATGCTGGGTTTTTTGTATCTGTGTTCTGTTGTATGCGTGCTTTGGTCGTTTAAATATCGGCTCTACAAGCGAGTATCTTCGGCAATGCTGACCTTGAGGGTTTCGTTTTTACCTTGGCGCAAGATGCCGACATCAATGACAGTACCCGGTCGTAAGTCGGTAACGATGTCCATCACGCTTTGACGACCATTTATCTGAGTATCATTGATGCTGATAATGATGTCTTGTACTTCAAATCCTGCATCAGCGGCTGGGCCATTCGGGTCGATGCCTAATACCACAATGCCACCGATGTTCTTATTGCCAAGCAAGCGTGATGTCACCGAATTAATATCTTGCCCATCAATACCGATATAACCACGAATCACGCGGCCATCGGCGATGATCTTCTCCATGATTTTATTGGCAAGTGGATACGGAATGGCAAATGAAATTCCGTAGGTTTCCATATCCGTTGCTTGCTGGAAAGAAGCGGTATTGATACCGACCAGTTCACCTTGGGAATTCACCAATGCGCCACCTGAATTACCTTCATTGATTGCCGCATCGGTTTGGATAAAGGCTTGATGTCCATCGGCACTGATCGAAGATCGTCCCGTTGCTGAGATAATACCTAAGGTTGTGGTTTGACCTAGGTTGTACGGGTTACCGATAGCCAGTACCACATCGCCGACATTTGCTTTGTAGCTCGGATTGAGCGGGATCACTGGCAGATTGTCACCACTGACTCTGAGTACCGCGATATCAGTGCGCTGGTCTGAGCCGACAAGTTGCGCGGCGGCGACTCGTCCATCTTGAAGTGCCACGACAATTTGATCGGCCTGAGCCACTACGTGGAAATTGGTAATGATATAACCTTTTTCGCTGACAATGACCCCTGAACCCAAACCTTGGGTCAGAAGCTTATTGCGATCGTTTTCTGCATATTTACGGCTATAAATATTGACTACCGCTGGCGCAGCGCGGCGTACGGCTTGATTAAATGAGATCTGAAGAGAGCCAATATTATCGACCTTAGGATTGCTGGCGCTTGAGACAATCGCTGGCCTTAAGCTCGGAAAGGCGAGCAAGATTAGCGCTGCTGAAATGAGTCCAAGGGAAATAGAACGAAATAGAAAGGACAGCATGTTTCCCTCTTCAACATATAAGGTATGAATTATCCATCAATGGATGACCGATTGACTTGATTACTAGGGCGTGTTGGTCTTTTGTGGTTAAATTTCGTTCGAGATAAAAGCGTTTTAATCGCGGCGAGGGTGAAGTAGCCTAGTCACTCTAAGCAAATCTCCCTCAACAAAGAGTAAAAAGCTTTTAGCCGACCCCTTAGAGCAGCGTTTGCTGGTCATTTCTACTACGTTATCGGCTTCTCATGTAGGCTAGCTACACATAGACACCTCTGCCTTGTAAAAATACCCAGCAACTCGCTGCAAAAATCAGCTCGAAAGATCAACACGCCCTAGTGAAGCATAGCATTTTGATTCATCTAAAGAAAAGGGAGGGTGAATAAGTTTACAGCAAACTTACTCAGCCTCCCTATGGGTACATGGGGGAATAACTATCGGATCACAAGATAGATCGTTCTGTCACCTCGTTGGATATTCAATGCTAATACACCAGGTTGCTTTTCAAGAATTTCTCTAAACTGTGCAATGTTCTTAATCGGCTGGCGGTTTACCCCGATGATGATGTCATCTTTGAGAAGTTGATAGGCTTCTGCGGGAGATCCTTGAGCCACACTTAATACCTTCACCCCGGTCACCGCATCGCTTTCATTGGTGTTGGTCAGCTCTGCACCGGTCAGCCCTTCATGGAGCTTTTCAGCTTGTGTCTTATTGTTTATTGATTCGCCAAGGGTTACATCAAAGGTTTTGCTCTTTCCATCACGCACTACGCCGAGCTCTATTTGCTTTCCTGCCCCAAGGGTTGCGACTTTCGCCCTTAGCTCACTGAAGGTATCAATTCGCTTACCATTGATAGAGACAATGATATCACCGGCTTGTAAGCCTGCTTTATCTGCTGCACTGTCGGGGACAATTTGACTAACAAAAGCGCCTTTACTGGATTCATAGCCGAGAGCTTCGGCTAACTCTGAGGTGATTTCTCCGCCTTGAACACCAAGCATGCCACGTTTTACTTCACCGAAATCGAGGATCTGCTCTGTGAGATTTTTCATCATATTGGATGGGATGGCAAAGCCGATACCAACATTGCCTCCGTTAGGACCAAGAATCGCGGTATTGATACCAATCAGCTCGCCGTTTAGGTTCACTAACGCACCGCCGGAGTTACCACTGTTAATGGCAGCATCGGTTTGAATGAAGTTTTCGAAGTTTTCTAGGTTGAGGCCGCTACGACCTAATGCTGAAACGATACCGGAAGTCACGGTTTGTCCAAGGCCAAATGGGTTGCCTATTGCAACGCTAAAATCGCCGACTCTTAATTTGTCTGAGTCCGCGAACTTAATTTGGGTGAGCTTCTTGGCTTCTTCTAGCTTGAGCAGCGCAATGTCTGACATTTGATCGCCGCCAATCAACTCAGCGTCGTACTCTCGACCATCATGCAGTTTCACTTTGATATCGTCGGCACCATCAATGACATGGTAATTGGTGACAATATGTCCTTTTTGAGCATCAATGATCACACCAGAGCCAAGCCCTCTAAATGGACGTTCTCGCGTTTGCTCTGGTCCGAAAAAGAATTGGAATTGTTCCGGGATTTGCTGACGTTGTACCTGTTTACCTTTGACAGCGATACTCACCACGGCCGGGGTGACTTGCTCAAGCATAGGGGCGAGGCTGGGTAGCGGTTCATTACCAACACTGACTGGCAGTGCCGCTGTTGCTTGAATGGGGGTGATGATTGAACTTAAGCTTAAGGTCAGTACCGATAAAGCAAGCAAAGGTTTTTTCATCATAAACTCCTCTCTAGTTAAGGTATTACTCTCTCAAATTTGGTATGAAAATGAGAGTTTTCAAGTGACCTGAGTGATAGTTATGACTCAAAAACCTTTGCAAAGTTCACAGAAATGTTAAATGTTATGATGCTTTTGCGGTCACAACATCAGGTGCATCGATGATTTCTTTCTTATGCTCTGTAAATAAACCGGTTGCCCCATTAGCGTAGTCTTTAGGTTGCTCATCAAGCGTTTCCTCTTTAGCTGAAGGTTTGTCTTGTGGTTTATCTGAGTGGGCAGCGGCTGTTTTAACAAATGGATTGTCTTGCTCTGGCAGATTAGGAATCAGCTCTGAGCTTGTTTTTTCCATATGTTGATACAGCTTTGTGTAGTCCTTACCTAAGGTATCCAACATTTCTGCTGATTTTGCAAAGTGATCAGCGAGCTCTTGTCGCTGCTGCTCGAGAGCATATTTCGCGCTCTCTAACTCTTTCTGTACGTTCTTTTGTTTTTTGTACTCAGGTGTCATGAGACGAGAAATAGCGACCCCTAAAATAACTCCAACTAGTAAACCACCAACGGCATACATCCAAGGCATAACAGCTCCTTATTATTGTTTTTTAACATGTTTGTTACTGCTTAGTTACAGATAATACCGCTCCATGGTACTATGAGAGAGCCGCAGTATAAAGAGAAATGCGTGTGCGCTAATTAGCATTTTGGTGCTGCTTTATTCGCCAGTTGACGTTATTTGTTGTGCTGTTAGGGCTTATTTTTCTTCGCTGCCTGATATCGCTTTCATTGTGGAACTGTCGTCATGAACCCCGTCAAAAAATACGAACAAGATATAAAAGAACATGGATTTCAAAGAGATCCCGCACAAGAGCAAGCCGTTAAATCTTTAGATGAACTCTTTTATCAGTTCCAAGATTATATGAATACTCCGGTTCCTCAACTGACTCGCTTCCAGAAATTACTCGGCAAAAAGCCAGAGATACCAGAGCCTCCCAAAGGACTCTATTTTTGGGGAGGCGTTGGGCGTGGTAAAACGTACCTTATGGATACATTTTATGATGCCTTGCCTACCACCCAAAAAATGCGCGTCCACTTTCACCGCTTTATGTATCGAGTTCATGATGAGTTGAAGGCATTAGGTCATGTTAGCGATCCGCTTCCTTTAGTCGCAGACAAGTTGCAGCAAGAAGCGGATATTATCTGCTTTGATGAATTCTTTGTTTCAGACATCACCGATGCGATGATCTTGGGTACCTTGTTTCAAGAGCTGTTCGCCCGAAACGTTATCTTAGTGGCGACTTCTAATATTCCGCCAGCAGATCTGTATCGCAATGGCTTGCAACGTGCGCGTTTCCTACCGGCGATTCAGCTTATTCAAGACAATTGCCATATCCTGAATGTCGATAGTGGTGTGGATTATCGCTTACGTACTTTAGAGCAGGCTGAGATCTATCACTATCCGTTAGATAGCCAAGCCAATGTCAACCTTGAGAAGTATTACACGCAGTTGGTGGGGGAAGATAAAGAGAAACTCAAGCAGATTGAGGTTAATCACCGCCAATTAGAGGTTATAGAAGCGAGCGATGGAGTATTGCATGGCACTTTCGCTCAACTTTGTCAGTCGGCTCGTAGTCAAAATGATTACATTGAGCTATCTCGGCTTTATCACACTGTGCTTTTAGCCGATGTTCTGCAAATGGACGCGACCTCAGATGACGCAGCAAGACGCTTTATTGCCTTAGTTGATGAGTTCTATGAGCGTAATGTGAAATTGATTATATCGGCAGAAGTTGAGCTAGAAAGTTTATACACCCAGGGCCAACTGGAGTTTGAATTCAAGCGCTGTCAGTCACGCTTAATTGAAATGCAGAGCCATGAATATTTAGCAAAAGAGCACTTAAGTTAGTCTGGATTATCTCGATTCAGAAGCAGAATTAAAAAAATCGTGATTTTATTCAAAAAGAGGTGATTTTTTCTTCGCTCTTCTCTATAATCCTGCGACCTACCGTTACTGCGGGCCTCTAGCGATGAGTAAAATCACGTTATGCCAAGAGTTTTCCAACACTCGAAGGGGTGATGAATGGTAACTCTTAGACAGTGGGAATACATCAGTATTCCTTAAGTGTAAATTTTTTAAATAGGTAATTATTAGCATGAAAACTTTCGTTGCTAAACCAGAAACTGTAAAACGCGACTGGTACGTTGTAGACGCTGAAGGCAAAACTCTTGGCCGTCTAGCAAGTGAAATCGCTTCTCGCCTACGCGGCAAGCACAAAGCAGAATACACTCCTCACGTAGACACTGGTGATTACATCATCGTTGTTAACGCTGAGAAAGTTGCTGTAACTGGTAACAAAGCTAAGGGTAAGGTTTACTACCGTCACTCTGAGTTCCCAGGTGGTCTTAAAACTATCACTTTTGAAAAGCTAATTGCTAAGAAACCAGAAATGGTTCTAGAACTAGCAGTTAAAGGTATGCTTCCACGTGGTCCTCTAGGCCGCGCGATGTACCGTAAGCTTAAAGTGTACGCTGGTACTGAGCACAACCATGTTGCTCAACAGCCACAAGTACTAGACATCTAAGGGGATTATGAAAATGGCAGAGAATCAATACTACGGCACTGGTCGTCGCAAAAGCTCAGCAGCTCGTGTTTTCATCAAACCAGGCTCTGGTGAGATCGTAATCAACAAGCGTAGCCTTGATGTTTACTTCGGTCGTCCAACTTCTCGTATGGTTGTTAAGCAACCTCTTGAGCTAGTTGAACTAACTGAAAAACTTGACCTTTACATCACTGTTTCTGGTGGTGGTATTTCTGGTCAAGCTGGCGCAATCCGCCACGGTATCACTCGCGCTCTTATGGAGTACGATGAAACTCTACGTCCTGCTCTACGTGCAGCTGGCTACGTTACTCGTGACGCTCGTTGCGTTGAACGTAAGAAAGTTGGTCTACGTAAAGCACGTCGTAAACCTCAATTCTCTAAGCGTTAATTTTTCTTTACGAAAAGTACACGCTCCCAGTTTTATTACTGGAATTGTGGTTCAAAGCTCGGCTATATGCCGGGCTTTTTGTTTTATACCCCCTCTAAACACTTTCCCTCCCTCGTTTTATTTCCAAATTCTTATATTTTGAAAGCTTTTGTAACCCAGTGTGCGCTTTGCCTCATGATTGTTACAAAAAAGTAGCTTTATCTTGTCAAAAAGTAGGGTTTTATTTATCATTTGCCGTCAATAAATACAACTAGATACATATTTTGTTAGCCATGCTCTTTAATCGGAATAATGTCAATCCACAGGGAACAAATGGGAGAATGTTTGGATGAGCAACGCGCCTTTAAATAACGGTCGCAGGCGTTTCTTAACCGCAACAACAGCCGTTGTTGGTGGTTTAGGAGCAGCCGCTGTAGCCGTGCCTTTTATAAAATCATGGAACCCGAGTGCCAAGGCGAAAGCTGCGGGTGCGCCGGTGGAAGTGGAAGTCAGTAAGTTAGAGCCAGGACAAATGGTTCGTGTCGAGTGGCAAGGTAAACCTGTCTGGGTTGTGCGTCGAGCAGAATCGGTACTTGAGAACCTTAAGTCAATCGGTGGTCAACTTCGTGATCCTCAATCTGAAGCTGAGCAACAACCTGAATATGCACAGAATGAATTCCGTTCAATTAAACCGGAGTTCTTTGTCGCTGTAGGTTTCTGTACGCACTTAGGGTGTTCTCCAACTTACCTACCAGATTCTTTTGCAGAACAAGTTCAGGGTGTTAAGTCCGGTTTCTTCTGTCCTTGTCATGGTTCAAAGTTTGATATGGCGGGTCGAGTGTTCCAAGGCGTACCAGCACCATTGAACCTTGTTGTGCCAAAACATATGTATTTAAGTGACACTAAGATCCTGATCGGTATTGACGAGGGAGATGCATAATGCAAGGACTACTAGATTGGGTAGAGAAACGTATACCCGCGATGAATGCTTATAAAAAGCACTTGTCGGAATACCCAATGCCTAAGAACTTCAACTTTTGGTATCTTTTTGGTTCTTTGGCAATGTTGGTGCTGGTTAACCAAATTCTTACCGGTATTTGGCTAACGATGAACTATGTACCGTCGGGTGAAGGCGCATTTGCTTCTGTTGAATACATCATGCGTGATGTGGAATACGGTTGGCTACTGCGTTATATGCACTCCACGGGAGCGTCAGCATTTTTTGTTGTTATCTACCTGCATATGTTCCGTGGCCTGATCTACGGTTCTTATCAAAAGCCTCGTGAGTTGCTTTGGATCTTCGGTATGTTGATCTTCTTAGTGCTTATGGCTGAAGCCTTCATGGGTTACCTACTACCATGGGGACAAATGTCTTACTGGGGTGCTCAAGTCATCATTTCTCTGTTTGGTGCCATTCCCTTTATTGGTGATGACCTCACACTTTGGATTCGTGGTGACTACATCATCTCTGGTGCTACGCTAAACCGTTTCTTTGCACTGCATGTTATCGCTCTACCAATCGTCCTGTTGTTGCTTATTGTACTTCACGTACTTGCGCTGCACGAAGTGGGCTCGAATAACCCAGACGGTATCGAGACTAAGCTCCCTAAAGGCACAATGGGCGACGACTACAAAACTCAGTTCCCATTCCACAAGGATTACACTAAGAAATACGACATCATTGACTCTATTCCTTTCCACCCATATGGAACGGTGAAAGATATGGTTGGTGTGGCTGGTTTCCTATTCTTGTTCTGTTATGTGCTGTTTTTTAACCCTGAGATGGGTGGTTATTTCCTTGAGCCGCCTAACTTTGAAGCTGCAAACCCACTGAAAACGCCTGAGCATATTGCTCCAGTTTGGTACTTCACGCCATTCTACGCAATCCTGCGTGCGGTTCCTGACAAGCTGGTCGGTGTTGTCGCAATGGGTGCATCGATTGTGGTGCTATTCCTACTGCCATGGTTCGACCGCTGTAAAGTGCGCTCTTATCGTTACCGTAGCAAGCTGCATTTGATTAACATCATCCAATTCACAATAAGCTTTATTGCATTGGGTATACTGGGTGCGCTTCCTGCAACACCAACGTATACGCTACTGGCTCAAATCTTTAGCTTAGGTTATTTCATGTTCTTCGTTCTGCTGTGGTTCTACAGTAAAAATGAAGCGACGAAACCATTACCAGAAAGGGTGACATTCAAATGAAAAAGTGGATTGTAATTTTATTTGCTATGTTGCCGTCACTGGCTATGGCAGCGGGGGCAAACGTACCATTAGACAAAGCGAACAATGACTTAACTGATAAAGCTTCATTGCAAAATGGCGCTAAGATGTTCATGAACTACTGTTTCGCTTGTCACTCAACTCAGTACCAGCGCTATGAACGTGTTGCGAATGATTTAGAGATCCCAGTTGATCTGATGAAGGAAAATCTGATTTTCGACCCTCAAGCGAAAATCGGCGACCTGATGGTTAACGCGATGCCTTCTGAGCAAGCGGCAAGTTGGTTCGGCGCTCCACCACCAGATCTAACATTGGTTGCTCGTGTTCGTGGTGCCGATTGGCTATATACGTACCTTCGTACTTTTTATGAAGATCCGTCTCGTCCATTTGGCGTGAATAACATCGTTTTCCCAAGCGTTGGTATGCCGCACGTTCTTGAAGAGCTGCAAGGTATCCCTACACCAATCTACGATACTCATATGGTTGATGGCGAGGAAGTGACGGTTGTTGTTGGCACTGAAACGGATGGTTCTGGCGAATTAAGTGCAGGTGAATACGACGAAGCGGTTCGTGATCTTGTGAACTTCTTGGTTTACTCGGGTGATCCTGTACAACTAGAGCGTCATGCGATGGGTTGGTGGGTAATGGCCTTCTTGGTTATCTTCACTATCATCGTGATTTTGCTTAAGAAAGAGTATTGGCGTGATGTGCACTGATTGTGCTATAATGTCGTGCTAATTCCCAAATTATGTTAATGTTCAATGGAGGCTTTTAGGCCTCCATTGTTTTTATTTAAAGTGTACTGGAGGGCTCCATGGCTGTAGCTGCCAATAAACGTTCTGTAATGACTCTTTTCTCAAGTGCTTCTGATATGTATAGCCATCAGGTGCGCATTGTTCTTGCTGAAAAGGGCGTAAGTGTTGAAGTTGAGTTGGTTGATGAAAAAAATCTACCAGCAGAACTTGTTGAACTGAACCCGTATAAATCAGTACCTACCCTTATTGATCGCGAGCTTGCTCTATACGACTCAAAGATCATCATGGAATACCTAGATGAGCGTTTCCCTCATCCACCATTGATGCCTGTGTACCCGGTTGCCCGTGGTAATAGCCGTCTAATGATGTACCGCATTGAGCGTAACTGGTATTCAGTTGCAGAGAAGATTGTTAAGGGCAATGCTGAAGAATCTGAAGCGGCTCGCGTTAAACTACGCAACGATCTACTGACTCTTGCTCCTATCTTCGCTGAATATGAATACTTCATGAGCGAAGAGTTTAGCTTAATTGATTGCTACCTAGCTCCGCTACTATGGCGTTTACCTGAGCTTGGTATTGAATTGATTGGCCCTGGTTCTAAAGAACTTAAAGTTTACATGAACCGCGTATTTGAACGTGATTCATTCTTAGCTTCTCTTACTGAGGCTGAGCGTGAGATGCGACTCGTTCGCTAAGCGTTATGGATATTTCAAATATGACACCACGCCGTCCATATATGCTGCGTGCATTTTATGAATGGCTGGTTGATAACGAATTGACGCCACACCTTGTTGTTGAAGCAACATTACCGGGTGTGCGAGTGCCAGAAGAGTTTATCCAAGATGGTCAAATCATTCTGAACATTGCGCCTCGTGCCGTTGGACAACTTGAACTGGGTAACGAAGCGGTGACGTTTAGCGCTCGCTTTAGTGGTCGACCACATTCAGTGATCGTTCCTCTATACGCGGTACAAGCGATTTATGCTCGTGAAAATGGTGCTGGGACCATGTTTGAACCTGAAGAGGCTTACATGGAAGCGTTTGAAGAGGGAATTGAAGAAGGTCCTTTCGAACAAGCCGAAAAAGTGCCATCTTTGAGCGTAGCAACGGCAGACGTAGATGCGGAAGAGCCTGACTCAGATCCTGAGCCACCTCGTCCAGCGAAAGGTCGCCCAAGCCTTCGTGTTATCAAATAACGATTTAAATAAAAAAAGCAGCGACTCGTCGCTGCTTTTTCTTTTCAACTTAACAGTCTAGCGTTCAAACTTATACTCTAGCGTTCAAACCTATAGTCTAGTGTTCAAATCTATACGCTTATGATTCGTCAGCAGCCGTTTCTACTTTTTCTGCTTCGCCATATTCAAACGCTCGAATGACCTGTTTCACACCTGAGATGTTACGTGCCACTTCTGTCGCGATATCTGCGTGCTCACGAGTAACCAATCCTAGCAGAAACACTTCTGAATCCTCAGTAATGACTTTGACTTCCATACCGTTAAGATCTGAGTTAGCAAGTAGAGCCGACTTCACCTTAGTGGTAATCCAGCTGTCTTTACTGATCGCGCTCACCGACAATGGCTCTTTCACGCGCACCTGATTGTGGATCTTGTTGACGCCTGCCACTTCTTTAGCTTGGCTTTCAAAAGCACGGCGCTCTGAGTCTGTGGTTGCTTGCCCCATCAATACTACTGAACCTCGGTAAGAGCTGGCGGTGACTCGGACATTGCCACGAAATGGCTGTTTATTAGTGATCGCTGCGACTTCAAATTCGATGTTGTTGTCGTTCCAAATCTCTTTGGTTGTTCGAGTATCAGTAACGAAGTTTGCTGTGGTTGCTGCACCTGCAATGAAAATTCCAGCACAACCAGATAGGGACAGTGTCAGTAGTGAAACGCTGATCAGCTTAAACAGCCTCATTGAGATTAATGTTTTCATTGCGATGCTCCTGCTATTACTCTTCGTGAGCTGGGAAGAGTACTTGGTCAATAAGATCACATAAGCAGTGCAGTGTCACCATGTGGACTTCATGAATGCGTGCGGTACGGTGTGAGGGAATGCGAATTTCCACATCATGCTCACCAAGTAGACCTGCCATTTCACCGCCATCTTTACCGGTAAAGGCGATGATGGTCATGTCACGTGTTACCGCCGCTTCCATAGCTTTGATAATGTTTTTGCTGTTACCGCTGGTCGAGATCGCCAACAAAATATCACCGGTTTGGCCAAATGCGCGTACCTGTTTAGAGAAGATCTCTTCATAATGATAGTCGTTTGCGACCGCCGTTAGCGTGGTGTTATCTGCCGTGAGTGCCATGGCGGGCAGGCTAGGGCGCTCAGTTTCAAAACGGTTGAGTAGGCACGACACAAATTGCTGGGCGTTCGATGCCGAGCCTCCATTACCACAACAAAGGATTTTGTTACCGTTGAGTAAGGTCGCAACCATGGCTTGAGCGGCGTGCGTGATCGCGTCTGGCAGTGCTTCTGCAGCTGCAATTTGGATTTGAATACTTTCTGTAAAACTTTCTTTAATGCTGTCTAGCATGTTTATCCTTGGGTAATTGCGTTTTGAATCCAGTTGATATTGTCATTCGGCCCTTCAATGGCAACGATATCAAACCTGAAATCTGTAGAGTGCACCGACAAGCCTTGCTGCATCAGCCACACATTGGCCGTTTTGAGCAGCTTTTGTGCTTTCTTTGCTGTCACCATCTCTGCGGCATGTCCGTAGCGGGTTTGCTTGCGGTATTTTACCTCAGCAAACACAACCGTATTGTTATGGCGCATTATAAGATCAATTTCGCCACATTTTGCTATGAAGTTTTGCTCAATTAACGATAAACCACGGCGAGTTAGATAGGCTTTGGCCACGGTTTCATATTTATCACCTACCTGTTTATGGGTGACAATGGTTTTTGATAGAAACTGACGACTAAAAAGTCCCATGCTCTGCCCAGCTGATTTCACGCTGTACTATACAGTTGTTATCAATGGTCAATACGCCGGTTTTTCCTGGAATGCTGTAACCTTGGACTGCTTTCATCTGTGGCAGTGCATCCATAAGGTAGTAGGCATCCATCCCTAATGCTTGGAGGCGTTTTTGACCGTTTGAATTGGATGGCCATAGGGTATTAAGCTGGCTGTTTAACTTATTCTTGCTTTCAACCAGTAGTGGAATATCGCTGTAGAATACTCCCGTCAGGTCTTCGTACTGCTTGTCACCACTATTGCTGCGTGAGTTTGAGAACAGTGCAGGTTGGCTCGCGTCCGGGTTAATCGCCACCTCGATAAAAGGTTTGATCAGCGTGAGCTCCGAGTTTTTCGCAACGATATAGACGGAATCGATATCACGACGGCTGCGCGGCTCGGTTTCTAGGTCGAGATCGAGTAACCCATCCATTTGAGCAATCCGTTGCTGACTCTCTTGCAAGCCAAATACTTGGTTTACATTACGCTGCAGTTGGCGCTTGTCTGAGAAAAAGCTGATCGCGACATCATTGTTGCTGTATTTTCCCCACTCTTCTTTAAATGCTTGCTCAACTCGGTCACCTAGGCGGCCTTTTGGCGCAAGAACCAGCGGGTATTTATAGCCTTGAGCGAAAAGGTGCTTCGCGGCTTGAGCGACTTCTTGTTCTGGCGATAGGGTGAGATAACAAATATTGGTATCAGGCTCTAGTTGCGTTGGGATGTTTAAAGCTAACGCTGGGATCGAATTTTCGTGGTTTTTCTGCGCTTGTTGAAGCTTAGTGATGTTGCTCTTAATCAATGGGCCAACGATGAAATCAACCTTGTTCTCTTCCAGAGTTGCTTTAATTTCTGTTGCGCTTTGAATGTTGGTGTCCATCACGGTTAGCGTGGCATCTTCTTCGCGATCTTTGTCATTCATCATCGCAAAAATGAAACCATCACGTACCAGTTGTGCTTGTTTGCCGTACTTCCCCGTTAATGGTAGCAGCAGTGCCGTGCTGGTTGGTTTGCTGATTTCTAGCGCTAAGATATCGGTGATCGCTTGCGGTGTATAGGTTGCGGCTGGATGACGAGGGTTCTCTGCCAACCAATCAGACAATGTTTTCTGTAGGTCTGGCAGGTTGCCATTGAGCGCCTTCATGTAAATCGTCAGCTGCAACCAACCGGCTAGAGTGTCTTCTGTCGGAGAAGTCTTCAGTTCTAGAATCTCATATTGAGAGTAGCTGTTTAGGTTTTGCCAAATACGGTCGGCGATTTGCTGCGGGTTGGCGTCGCCTGGATACTCGGAATAAAGGACTAACTCACGGCTCGCTTCGAAGTACTTGCCTTGCATCTCTGAACTGTTAGCACGCAGTTCGTGGTAATCTTTCCACTGCTCATCTGGCAGTTTCCACCAAGGCTGGAAGTTGAGCTGGTTGTCGGCTTGCTGTGGCTGCGCGTTATTAAGTAGCAGCTGTGCGCGAGCTAATTGCCACTCTGCTTGTTGAACTTCACTCAGCTCTTGCTTTGCGATGCGTTTGATAAGCGCAGTGGCTTGATCGGTTTTACCAGCTTGTACTGAAGCCTTGAGCGCCATGATTAACCAATCGTTTTGCAGACTGCCAGTGCTACTGTCCGCTTGCATCATGTAACTTTCCGTTGATTGCGCTGGATCGAGTGTAATATCAACACGCGTAGGTGCTTGAGGACTTGAAGAACAAGCCGCCAATGTAATTGCTAATGCAATTGGAGTGAGTAAGCGTGGTACACTGAGTCTCTTATGGTTCATCGTTGCCATGAGTTCTTTAAATTCCGTATCAATTTGTATCTATATTAATCGTTGAAGTGATGGTAAACAAATGACAGATAACAAAACCTTGCTCACAGAGAGCCCAACTCTCTATATTGTGCCCACCCCAATCGGAAATTTGGGAGATATCACTCAAAGAGCAATTGAAATCTTATCAAGTGTCGATGTTATTGCAGCCGAAGACACACGCCACACGGGTAAGCTGCTTGCTCACTTCAATATAGCAACCAGAACGTTCGCTTTACATGATCATAATGAACAAACGAAAGCGCAAGTTCTAGTTGAAAGGTTATTAGAAGGCCAGTCTATCGCATTAGTCTCTGATGCGGGTACCCCTTTAATCAGTGATCCAGGTTACCATCTTGTCTCACAATGTCGTCAAGCCGGTGTGAGAGTTGTGCCACTTCCTGGTGCATGTGCGGTGATCACTGCACTGAGCGCGTCTGGTTTGCCGTCTGACCGCTTCAGTTTTGAAGGTTTCTTACCACCGAAAAGCAAAGGTCGTAAAGATAAGTTCTTAGAGATCGCAAAAGCCGAGCGCACCTGCATCTTTTATGAATCACCGCACCGTATCTCTGACTCTCTACAAGATATGCTTGAGATTCTTGGCCCAGAGCGTGAAGTTGTATTGGCGCGTGAGCTAACCAAAACCTTCGAAACTATACAAGGGCTGCCACTTGGTGAGCTGATAGAGTGGATTGAAGAAGATTCGAACCGTAAACGCGGTGAAATGGTATTGCTGATCCACGGTCACCGTGAAGAAGCGAGCACCGAGCTGCCAGACGAGGCGACTCGCACGCTAGGTATTCTAACCAAAGAGCTGCCCCTTAAAAAAGCAGCGGCGATGACGGCAGAAATCTACAATCTGAAAAAGAACGCATTATACAAATGGGGCCTAGAGCACCTAGATGGTTAACGCTGAATAACTAAATAGCGAAATAGATAAATCGCTGCTCAGTGTATAAGTTGCCAGAGCGCTATTTCAAAGCTTGTGAGGAGTGATGGTGTTACCGTCATTCCTCTTTTTTTGTCTTAATTGTGTAAAGTTTCCGCAGTTGCTTAGAGGTTTGCAGCATATTTGTGATCTCGCTAGACACTGCCCTCTAATCTCTATACAATTCGCCCTCGGAGTTGAACGGGTAATCGCTGCTTTGCTGATGTCCTTCGGGAGACTGACGTTGAGGTCCTTCGGGAAACTGACGTTGAAGTCCTTCGGGAGACTGGTAGAGGGGAGGAACGTCCGGGCTCCATAGAGCAGGGTGCCAGATAACGTCTGGGGGGCGCGAGCCCACGACAAGTGCAGCAGAGAGAAGACCGCCGATGGCCTCATTTCTTCGGAAGAGGCACAGGTAAGGCTGAAAGGGTGCGGTAAGAGCGCACCGTGCGACTGGCAACAGTTCGTAGCAAGGTAAACTCCACCCGGAGCAAGATCAAATAGGCCCTCACATTGCGTTGCTCGCGTATGGGGGCGGGTAGATTGCTTGAGCCTGTGAGCGATTGCAGGCCTAGACGAATGGTTACCGCCGCGCAAGCGGAACAGAACCCGGCGTATGTGTCAACTCCACCCATTAAAAGAACCCATCATTACCTAACGGTAGTGATGGGTTTTTTGCTTTATATTGACGTAAATGATTTCGATTTCCTTAGAATCTTCCATCTTGATATAAGCTTAGAGCAACAAATTGGCAAAGCTTGTCCACAATATGGTGGAGATACAGCGTGAAATCAGTACACTAAAACGTTAACAGAATAAATTATTGCCTAACTAACGGCTAAATCCACTCACTGAGAAGACTATGACAGAAGCATTCAAACATATTTCAGTATTGCTTAACGAATCTATTGACGGACTTGCGATCAAACCTGATGGTACCTACATTGATGGTACTTTTGGCCGTGGTGGTCATAGCCGTACAATCCTGTCTAAACTGGGCGAGAATGGACGACTTTTTAGTATCGATCGCGATCCACAAGCGATTGCTGAAGCACAAAAGATTGATGATCCGCGTTTTACTATTATTCACGGTCCATTCTCTGGCATGGCGGAATATGCCGAGCGTTACGACTTAGTTGGTCAAGTGGATGGTGTTTTACTGGATCTCGGAGTGTCTTCACCACAGTTGGATGACGCTGAGCGTGGCTTTAGCTTTATGAAAGACGGCCCGCTTGATATGCGCATGGACCCGACGTCTGGCATTCCAGTTTCTCAGTGGTTAGCTCAAGCCGACCTTGATGATATCACTTGGGTTATTCGTGAGTTCGGTGAAGATAAACACGCTCGCCGTATCGCAAAAGGCATCATTGCCTACCAAGAGAATGAAGAGAACGAACCGCTAACACGTACCGGTCAGTTGGCTAAGCTTATCTCGGATGTAGCACCTAAAAGCTTCAAAGAGAAAAAGCACCCAGCGACTCGTGCTTTCCAAGCTTTCCGCATCTACATCAACAGTGAGCTTGAAGAGATTGATACCGCACTTAAAGGCGCTGCGAGCATTCTGGCTCCAGAAGGCCGTTTGTCTGTGATCAGCTTCCACTCGCTTGAAGACCGTATGGTGAAGCGCTTCATCCGTAAAGAGAGCCAAGGCCCTCAAGTCCCTCATGGTTTACCTCTCACTGAAGAGCAGATCAAAGCACTAGGCAGTGCGGATCTGAAGCCGGTTGGTAAAGCGATCAAACCATCGAAAAATGAAGTGGATGAGAATACTCGCTCACGCAGCTCTGTACTACGCATCGCAGAAAAGCTCTAGTCGATGAAGACCTCCAAGCCCAATTTAGCCAAGATAATATTTTTCGATTTGATCTCCGTGGGCAAGGTTCCATTGGCGTTGCTTATTTGTATCTTTGCGAGTGCCATGGGGGTCGTTCTTACCACACATATGTCACGTCAGGCGATCATGCAAAAAGACATGGCTTTGGTGGCGCGAGAACAGCTGGATGAAGAGTGGCGAAATTTAATGCTTGAAGAGACGGCACTGGCTGAACACAGCCGCGTTCAAGCTTCAGCAGTAAGAGATCTCGAGATGAAACGTCCAGACTCTGACAAAGAAGTTGTGATCACACTGAAATGACCGGTAAAAAGGAAAACGCACCCGCAAAAACCGTTAACCAATCAACGAAAGAGCGAGTGAAGAACGACAACAAGGATTTAGGTCCGATTCTGATAAAGTGGCGTTTCAACGTCATTATTGCTTTTGTATTTCTTGCCTTTGCGGCACTGGTTGGCCGTGTCGCTTACATTCAAATCATTGAACCCGATAACTTAATTCGTCAGGGCGACCTTCGCTCGGTGCGCGTTAAGGCGATCCCTTCTGCGCGGGGGATTATCTCAGACCGCAATGGCGAACCGCTTGCTGTCAGCGTCCCCGTTGAAGCGGTATGGGCCGATCCAAAAACGATTTTCGATAAAAATGGCTTAGCCCAAATTGATCGTTGGCATGCGTTAGCCGATGTACTGGGCCTAGATCGACAATCGATGATCGACAAAATATCGAGTAACAAATCTCGCCGATTTATTTACCTGCAAAGGCAAGTTAGCCCGGCGATGGCTAAGTATATCCGTGACTTAAACTTAGTCGGTATTGGCCTTAAAGCCGAGTCTCGTCGTTATTACCCAGCGGGTGAAATCAGTGCTCACCTTATTGGAGTCACGGGGATTGATGGTCATGGTCTTGAAGGCGTTGAACGTAGCTATGACAAATGGCTCACGGGTGAGGCGGGTAAGCGCACGATACGCAAAGACCGCTATGGACGTGTGGTCGAAAATATTGCTCTAGAAGAGCGTGAACAGGGCAAACCCTTAGAGCTGACGATTGATCAACGCTTACAAGCGATTGCGTATCGAGCGATCAAGCAGGCGGTTGCGGATCATAAAGCGACCTCTGGCTCCGCCGTTTTATTGGATGTTAAAACGGGTGCCGTGCTCGCGATGGTTAATGCTCCTTCATACAACCCTAACAATCGTGCTGATTTGCAGAGCTTTAAGATGCGTAACCGCGTGCTCACTGATGCAATGGAGCCCGGCTCGACCGTGAAACCTTTTGTGGTTTTGGCGGCGCTAGAAAATGGCATCGCCGATCCTAACACCGTGGTCAATACCGGTAACGGCATCATGCAGATTGGAGGCAGTCGTGTACGAGACACATCGAAAGTGGGGAAAGCGGATTTAGCCACGATTTTGAAGAAGTCGAGTAACATTGGTGTGGCGAAGCTGGCGCTTGATATGCCACTTGAAGCCCTGCTTGGGTTATACAGTTCGGTTGGGCTAGGTGAAATGTCGGGGCTAAATCTGGTGGGGGAAACCACAGGTATCTTCCCGAACCGTCGACGCTGGTCCAAGTTTGAAATTGCCACCTTATCCTTTGGTTATGGTCTGTCAGTGACACCGATCCAGTTGGCGCATGCTTATGCGACCCTTGCCAATAAAGGCTTATATGAGCCGATTCATCTTATCAAGAGCAATGATCAGGATTTCTCAAAACAGATAATCAAGCGTGAGAACGCAGAGCTGGTACTGCAAATGCTGGAAGGGGTAACCCAAAAAGGCGGTACGGCAACCAGGGCGGCGGTGCCGGGTTACCGAGTTGCGGCGAAAACAGGTACTTCTCGTAAAGCCGAGGCGGGGGGCTATAGTGATCAATACATTGCGATCACCTCAGGCTTTGCTCCAGTGAGCGACCCGAGAGTCGCGCTGGTGGTTGTGGTTAATGAACCTCAAGGCGATCTTTACTATGGCGGCTCAGTCGCTGCTCCTGTTTTTTCAGAGATCATGAAGGGGGCACTGCAAATACTGAATGTGCCTGCCGATGAAAACAAGTTTCAAGAATAGAGCCAATCAGGATTCAATATGAGTAATAGCCTTACGCTGTCATCGTTACTTTCACCTTGGGGAGACTTTAGTTCGCCAGAGCTGGAGTCGATTACTGTCAAGCATTTGGAATTGGACAGCCGAGCCATCAATAAGGGCGATATCTTTGTTGCCGTTGTTGGGCATGCTGTGGATGGCCGCCGTTTCATTGATAAAGCGATTGCTAAAGGCGCTCACGCCGTCATTGCACAAGCTGACGCTGACAAACCGCATGGCTTGGTTGAGTGGCTCAACACGGTAGCGGTGGTTTACGTCGCCGATCTTAGTCACGTGCTGTCGGAATTGGCGGGCCGTGTTTACTCATCTCAAGCGACCAAGCTGATTGGTATTACTGGCACCAATGGCAAAACCACCATCACCCAATTGATTGTTCAGTGGCTAGGTTTAGTCGGTCAACGCTCTGCGGTAATGGGCACTACAGGTAATGGCTTCTTAGATAATCTAAAAACAGCGGCCAATACCACAGGCAACGCGATTGAAATACAGCGCACGCTGAGTGAGTTGGCTGAAGAAAAAGCCGTTTATACTGCGATGGAAATCTCTTCTCATGGTTTGGTTCAAGGCCGAGTAAAAGCATTAGATTTTGAGGTTGGTGTATTCACTAACCTGAGCCGTGATCACCTTGATTATCATGGCACGATGCAAGAATACGGATTGGCTAAGAAAAGCCTGTTTACTGAGCACAAATGCAAGCATGCAGTAATTAATGTGGATGATGAGGTCGGCAAAGCGTGGATGTCAGATTTGTCCAATGCGATAGCCGTTTCATTGCTTCCGTTGTCTGGTTACCAACAGTCGGTGTGGGCATCTGATGTCGCTTATGCAGAGACAGGCATCAAACTCAATTTTGATGGTAGCTGGGGGCAAGGTCAGCTTTCGGTTCCTTTAATTGGTCAGTTCAACGCATCAAATGTGTTGGTTGCTTTCGCGACTCTGCTGTCATTAGGCATCGACAAACAAACCTTAGTCGATACAGCGCCTCAGCTTGAGCCTGTTATTGGGCGTATGGAGCTATTTCAAGTGCCGAGCAAAGCTAAAGTAGTGGTCGATTATGCGCATACGCCAGACGCGTTAGAGAAAGCATTGGCGGCGTTACGTGTGCATTGCTCTGGAAAGCTGTGGGCTATTTTTGGCTGTGGCGGGGATCGTGATACTGGTAAGCGTCCGATAATGGCAGCAACCGCTGAGCAGTTTGCCGATAACATCATTCTTTCAGATGACAACCCTCGCAGCGAAGATCCGGCGCTGATTATTAAAGACATGCTTGCTGGCTTACGCAAACCTGAATCGGCATTTGTCGAACATGATCGCTATCAAGCGGTGAAGTTCGCACTTGAGCAAGCTAGCAGCAATGACATTATTCTCGTGGCAGGTAAGGGGCATGAGGATTATCAAGTATTGAAAGATAAAACGATTCACTATTCAGACAGAGAGTCTGCGCGACAACTTTTAGGTATTTCAACATGATCAATGTATCACTTGAACAGATTTGTACTGCGGTTAGCGGTGAACTGGTTGTGGCTGGCAAGTCCAGTAATAGCGTGATTGATGCCATTTCGACAGACACGCGTACCGTGGAACAAGGTGCGCTGTTTGTTGCGTTGGTTGGTGAACGTTTCGATGCGCACGACTTTTGTCTGCAAGCGGCTGAAGCCAATGCGAGTGCGTTATTGGTCGAACGAAAACTTGACCTCAATATTACTCAAGTTGTTGTTGAAGATACTAAACTTGCATTAGGTCAGCTCAGTGCTTGGATCCATGAGCAATGTCACGTACCTACAATGGCGATTACAGGCAGTTGCGGTAAAACAACCGTCAAAGAGATGGTGGCAAGTATCTTACAGCAACGCGGCAAGGTGCTGTTTACAGCAGGCAACTTCAATAATGAGATTGGGGTACCGCTGACCTTGCTACGCAGTGAACCCAGTGACGATTATGCCGTGATCGAATTGGGCGCCAATCATATTGGGGAAATTGCCTATACCACTCAGCTGGTAAAACCTCAGGTGGCACTGGTCAATAATATCGCAGCGGCACATCTCGAAGGCTTCGGCTCGATTGATGGTGTGAAGCAAGCGAAAGGTGAAATCTTTCAGGGGTTAGCCGCTGGTGAGACTGCTATTGTTAATTTAGATAGCCATGGTGGTGACTTTTGGAATCAAGTGCTCGCAGATAAAACCGTACTGACATTTTCTGAAAGTAGCTGTGAAGCCGATTATTTTGCTGAAAATATCGAAATCAACGATCAAGGCGAAGCCTGCTTTGATATGCAAACGCCACAAGGTACAGCGGCTGTTGAACTTGGTATTATTGGCCAGCATAACGTGGCCAATGCGTTGGCAGCAGCCGCGTTGAGTGCTCAATTTGGTGCCACGCTTGAAGAAATTAAAAGCGGTTTGGCGAATCTTATCTCAGTTAAAGGCCGAGTAGAGGTTCAACAATTAACTGACAATATCAAGTTGATCGATGACAGTTATAATGCCAGCGTACCGGCAATGAAGGCGGCAGCGAAACTGCTTTCTAGCTTCAAGGGGCAACGTTGGCTGATTTTGGGCAATATGGCCGAATTAGGTGACGAAAGCCTTGCACTTCACCGTCAAGTCGGTGAATATGCTGCCCCATTCGCTTTTGAGCATGTACTCACTTATGGTGATGATACCAAGGTGATTAGTGAGATCTGTAACGGCACTCACTTTGCAACGCATCAAGCGATGATCGCGCACATAGAGCAGCACTTATGCTTGCCAGACAACGCGTCACATACCTTGTTGGTAAAAGGCGCAAATAGTGCAGGAATGAGTAAAATAGCCGCTGCTTTAAAGGAGAACTTTTCATGATAATTTGGCTTGCAGAGCTACTACAGCCATACTTTTCTTTTTTCCGTTTGTTCGAATACCTATCTTTTCGAGCAATCTCGAGCATATTGACTGCGTTATGTTTGTCGCTGTGGATGGGACCTCGCTTAATCGCGCGTCTGCAAATGCTACAGATTGGTCAAGTGGTTCGTAATGACGGCCCTGAATCTCATTTCAGTAAGCGTGGTACACCGACCATGGGTGGTGTGATGATCCTCGCTGCGATCATTATTACGGTATTGATGTGGGCAGACCTGTCAAATCCTTATGTTTGGGCGGTATTGGTTGTCCTTGGCGGTTACGGTGCGGTGGGTTTTGTAGATGACTACCGTAAAGTGGTTCGTAAGAACACCGATGGCTTAATCGCTCGTTGGAAGTATTTTTGGCAATCAGCGATTGCACTGGTTGTGGCGTTTGCTCTTTATGCTCACGGTCAAGATACCGCTGCAACACAACTGGTGGTTCCGTTTTTTAAAGATGTGATGCCACAACTCGGCTTGCTATACATTGTACTGACCTACTTTGTTATTGTGGGGACCAGTAATGCGGTCAACCTAACCGACGGTCTCGATGGCTTGGCGATTATGCCAACGGTGATGGTCGCGGCTGGCTTCGCGGTGATTGCATGGGCGACCGGCAACGTTAATTTTGCAGAGTACCTGCACATTCCATACATTCCATATACCTCTGAACTGGTTGTGGTATGTACTGCGATTGTGGGTGCAGGACTGGGCTTCTTGTGGTTCAACACTTACCCAGCACAAGTTTTTATGGGCGATGTGGGCTCTCTTGCACTGGGTGGCGCACTGGGTGTGATTGCGGTATTAGTTCGCCAAGAGTTGGTGCTGGTGATTATGGGCGGCGTGTTTGTAATGGAGACCTTATCCGTGATCTTGCAGGTTGGTTCATACAAGTTGCGTGGTCAGCGTATTTTCCGCATGGCACCGATTCATCACCACTATGAACTGAAAGGCTGGCCGGAGCCGCGCGTTATCGTGCGTTTTTGGATCATCTCAATGGTACTGGTACTGATTGGTCTAGCGACACTGAAAGTTCGTTAATCCTATTCGAGCCTCTTAATTAGAGGCTCGTTAAAACAATTAAGAGCATCTTGTTTAAATGGAACCTTGGCAAAATATTCAAAATGTAGTGGTTGTGGGGCTCGGTATTACCGGGCTCTCTGTCGTTAAGCATCTCGTAAAAAATCAGCCGCAACTTTGCATTAAAGTGGTTGATACTCGAGAGCAACCGCCGAGCAAGGAATCTTTACCTGAATCGGTAGCGCTGCATTCTGGAAGTTGGCATCGCCAATGGCTAGCAGAGGCTGATCTGGTGGTGACTAACCCAGGCATTGCGTTGGCGACTCCTGAAATTCAAGACGTTATTCAAGCGGGTATTCCAGTTGTGGGCGACATCGAGTTGTTTGGCTGGGCAGTCGATAAACCTGTGGTGGCGATAACAGGCTCTAACGGCAAGAGCACCGTGACTGACCTTACGGGTGTGTTGGCAAAAGCGGCCGGTTTGAGTGTCGGTGTGGGGGGGAATATTGGTGTCCCTGCCTTGGATCTTTTAGAGCTTAATGCTGATTTATATGTTCTTGAGCTTTCAAGCTTTCAGTTAGAAACAACATCAAGCCTAAACTTAGCAGCAGCAGCATTTCTGAATCTGTCAGAAGACCATATGGATCGCTACCAAGGCATGGCCGATTACCGCAATGCCAAGCTAAGGATCTTTAACAATGCGCAGTGTGCGATTGTAAACCGCGACGATAAGCAGACGTATCCAGACCACCACATGTCATTGGTAACATTTGGGCTCGATGATAAAGAGTTTGGTGTCGCGACAGTTGATGGCACCGAATGTCTAATCGACAACGGTAAATCTGTACTTGCTACCCAAGATTTAACATTGGTTGGACGTCATAACGTGGCCAATGCGTTAGTCTCGCTTGCACTGCTTAAACAGGTCGGAATTGATTACGGCAAAAGCCTTGAAGCTTTGAAAGCCTATAATGGCTTAACGCATCGTTGCCAAGTGGTGGCAGATAAACGCGAAATCAAATGGGTTAACGACTCAAAAGCGACTAATGTAGCCAGTACATTAGCGGCTCTGTCGGGCTTAGAGTGCCGAGGTACTTTGTATCTTCTGGTTGGTGGGGTTGGTAAAGGGGCCGATTTCAGTGAGCTTAAGCCTGTGTTGTCGCAACTAGAGCGCGTTCAACTGTGTTGTTTTGGTGAAGATGCTGCGCAATTCATGCCATTACATCCATCGACGAAGACGTTTGATACCATGCGTGACATCATCGAGAGTATCTCTGCACAATTGATGTCGGGTGACATGGTGATGCTGTCTCCTGCATGCGCGAGCTTCGATCAATTTAATAATTTCATGGCGAGAGGTGACGCGTTCACTGAACTTGCTCATGAGTATGCTTAACGTGTTGAAGGACTAACATTCAGTGCAAAGAGTGAAAGAAATCAATCAATCTATTTGGCAATGGCTTAACCGTGCCACACCAGAGGCGCTCTACGATCGTCAATTGGTATGGATTGCTCTTGGATTGATGCTGACGGGCTTGGTAATGGTAACGTCGGCTTCGTTCCCAATCAGTGCTCGTTTAACCGATCAGCCGTTTCACTTTATGTTCCGTCATGCCATCTTCCTTGTGTTGGCGTTAGGTGTGTCCAGCGTCATATTGCAGATTCCGATGCAGCGCTGGTTTCAGTACAGTATGTATCTACTGAGCCTGTCCTTCTTCTTGCTGATCGTGGTATTAGCGGTCGGTAAGTCGGTTAACGGTGCATCGCGTTGGATCCCTCTCGGCCTATTTAACCTACAACCTGCAGAAGTTGCCAAGCTGTCACTGTTTATCTTTATGGCGGGCTACTTGGTTCGAAAACAAGACGAAGTAAGGAAAACCTTCTTCGGTGGTTTCGGTAAACCTATCATGGTGTTTGGCGCCTTTGCTGTGTTGCTGCTCGGTCAACCCGATTTAGGTACCGTAGTCGTAATGCTGGTTACCCTGTTCGGCATGTTATTTATCGCCGGTGCCAAGCTTTCGCAGTTTATTGCTTTGATGGTGGCAGGCATTGCTGCCGTTGTCGGCTTGATTGTCATAGAACCCTACCGTGTTCGACGTGTGACCTCTTTCTGGGAACCTTGGAATGACCCGTTCGGTAGTGGTTACCAGTTAACCCAATCACTGATGGCGTTTGGTCGTGGTGATTGGATGGGGCAAGGGCTTGGCAACTCAATTCAAAAACTCGAATATCTACCGGAAGCACACACCGACTTTGTATTTGCTGTATTGGCAGAAGAGCTCGGTTTCGTTGGTGTTACCTTAGTGCTGATGCTGATCTTTAGCTTGGTGTTTAAAGCCATTCTTATTGGTAAAAAAGCCTTCGATAACGACCAAGTGTTCAGTGGCTATTTGGCTTTCGGTATTGGTATTTGGTTTGCTTTTCAAACGCTTGTTAACGTAGGCGCCGCTTCAGGTATTGTTCCGACCAAAGGTCTCACGTTGCCGCTTATTAGTTACGGTGGTTCAAGTCTTATCGTGATGTCGGTGGCGGTTTCTATGCTGCTGCGAATCGATCACGAATGCCGAGTGCAACAAAAAGAACAAGCCGACAATTAAAACGAATCAGTAGAATAAGAATCTAACATTATGACAAAGAACAAAAAACTTTTAGTGATGGCTGGTGGTACTGGCGGTCACGTTTTCCCAGGGCTAGCAGTAGCGAAAAAGCTTCAACAGCAAGGCTGGGAAATTCGCTGGTTAGGCACGGCTGACAGAATGGAAGCGGATTTAGTGCCAAAGCATGGTATTGAAATCGATTTCATCAAGGTAAAAGGCCTTCGTGGTCAAGGTATGAGCAAGCTAATCAAAGCGCCATTCCAGATTGTTAACGCCATACTTCAAGCAAGAAGGCACATCAAAGCATGGCAACCGGATGTGGTGCTTGGTATGGGCGGTTACGTCAGTGGTCCTGGGGGGATCGCAGCTTGGTTATCGGATATTCCCGTGGTTTTGCATGAACAAAATGCCGTGGCAGGGTTAACCAATCAATGGTTATCTAAAATTGCCAAAAAAGTGTTCCAAGCTTTTCCAGGGGCCTTTCCGAACGCAGAAGTCGTAGGTAACCCGGTGCGTGAAGATGTTGTGAGTCTTGCTGAACCTGAATTACGTTTAGCCGAGCGTGACGGCGACATTTGTATTTTGGTGATGGGCGGCAGTCAAGGCGCTAAGATCTTGAATGATACCCTGCCTGTGACGATGGCGCAGTTGGGGACGGGCTTCAGCGTGTTGCACCAAGCCGGTAAGAACAATCAGCAGCAAGTGGTTGAGCAATACCAATCGCATTCTGTCGATAATGTTCAAGTCACAGAATTTATTGATGATGTGGCGCAAGCTTATGAGTGGGCCGATCTATTAGTGTGTCGCTCAGGAGCGTTAACCGTATCGGAAGTGTCTGCGGCGGGGGTGGGGTCTATCTTCGTTCCGTTTATGCACAAAGACAGACAACAAGCGCTGAACGCCGATCACTTAGTTGAGTGCGGCGCAGCGTTAATGATTGAACAGCCTCAACTAACGGCTGATAAGCTAGCGAACACCATCGCTCAGCTGGATAGAAATGAATTAAAAATGATGGCAACAAAAGCTCGTCAAGCAGCCAAGCTTGATGCTGATGCGACCGTCGCTGAAGCGATCAAAGCTTTAGCAAAATAATGAGAACGAATTGATGACGATTGAACATACCCAAGACTTAGCGCAGATCCGTGCAATGGTGCCAGAGATGCGCCGTGTTAAATCTATCCACTTCATTGGTATTGGTGGCGCAGGAATGAGCGGGATCGCTGAGGTCTTGTTAAATGAAGGCTATCAAATTACCGGCTCTGATATTGCTCAGAATCCAGTAACCAAGCGTCTAGTGAGCAAGGGGGCGACGGTTTATATTGGTCACCAAGCCAGTAATGTAGCTGATGCGAGTGTGGTCGTGGTATCAACCGCTATTAATGAAGAGAACCCCGAGATTGTAGCAGCCCGAGAAGCGCGCACACCGATCGTTCGTCGTGCTGAAATGCTGGCTGAGCTGATGCGTTTTCGTCATGGCATTGCTGTAGCTGGTACGCACGGTAAAACCACCACGACTGCGCTAGTGACTCAGATCTATTCAGAAGCGGGTTTAGATCCGACTTTCGTCAATGGTGGCTTGGTGAAGAGTGTGGGGACTAACGCTCGTTTAGGGTCGAGCCGCATTTTGATCGCGGAAGCCGATGAGAGTGATGCGTCATTCTTACATCTGCAACCTATGGTCAGTATCGTGACGAATATCGAAGCGGATCATATGGACACCTATGGTGGTGATTTCGAAACGCTAAAGCAGACGTTTATTGATTTCTTGCACAATCTGCCATTCTACGGTCAGGCAGTGATGTGCGTTGATGATCCGGTTGTTCGTGAGCTTATTCCTCAAGTGAGCCGCCAAGTCATCACTTATGGCTTTTCAGAAGACGCGGATATTCGCATTGAAAACTACGCTCAAAAAGGCCAACAAGGCAAGTTTACGGTAGTACGTAAAGGAAAAGAGAACCTTAATATTACCTTGAATATTCCGGGTCGTCACAACGCGCTCAATGCAGCGGCAGCGATTGCTGTCGCGACAGAAGATGATGTCAGCGATAAAGCGATTCTAAAGGCTATGGCAGGCACTGAGGGGACTGGTCGTCGTTTCGATCATCTTGGTGAATACGAAACAGGTAAAGGCATTGCAATGCTGGTTGATGATTACGGTCATCACCCAACCGAAGTGGGTGTTACTATCCAAGCGGCTCGAAGTGGTTGGGCTGACAAGCGTCTGGTGATGATTTTTCAGCCGCACCGTTATAGCCGAACTCGTGATCTCTATGATGACTTTGCAAATGTTCTTGATCAGGTTGATGTCCTCATCTTATTGGATGTGTACTCAGCCGGTGAGAAACCGATTGCAGGGGCTGACGGACGTTCATTAAGCCGAACTATTCGTGGTCGTGGTAAGGTTGATCCGATCTTTGTTGCCGATATCAATACTCTGCCGTCGGTTTTAGCCAATGTAATTCAGGGTGGAGATCTTGTCTTAACGCAGGGGGCCGGTGATGTTGGCCGCGTTGCCAAGCAACTTGAATCGTTACAGTTAGACATCTATAAAATGCAGAACGCGTAATAGAATCGCGTCTACATACTGTGGTCAATCGCTCACTTCTTGCGATTGGCCTAAAATTGACCAAAAATCTTATTATCAACGTTTGATAGTTTGGTTTTGCTCAGTATAATTCACAGGTTAAAGTAAGTGCTTTTACCTCTATTACGAAGATAGGGAATAGAATTGCGAACCAACGACAGGGAGTGCGGGCTTTGGTAGAAAGTACTTTTAGCGAAAACCGCCACCTACTCAGTATACCAACAGTTAAGAAACACGCCTTGGGCGGCTCTTTTTTTGTCATGGTATTGCTATTCATTGGGTTTCTTTTCTACACCACATTGACGTGGATGTGGGACGATCAGCGATTGCCCCTCTCTAACATAATACTTCAAGGCGATTTAACTTACGTAACCGCAAGTGATGTCCAGCATGCTTTTGGCGATCTCGAGCATATTGGTACATTCATGTCGCAAGACATCGGCGTATTGCAAGACAGTTTGGAATCGTTACCTTGGGTATCAGTTGTTTCTATTCGTAAGCAGTGGCCAGACACAATAAAAGTATTTTTGACTGAGCATGATGCAGCAGCAATCTGGAATGGCAATATGCTGCTGAACGAAAATGGTCAAGTTTTTGATGGCGACATCGGTATTTTGAAGGGCGATAGAGTTAAGCTTTATGGCCCAGATGGCACCAGCCAAGACGTGATTGAAAAATGGCGACAGGTAACCCCTTTGATTAACCGTTTGGGGCTAACCGTGACCTCGCTGGTTCTCAATGAGCGTCGTGCTTGGCAAATAATCCTAGATAACGGTATTCGTTTAGAACTAGGTAAAAATTTTTTAGATGAGCGTGTTGAACGCTTCATTTCGCTTTATAACCAATTAGGAAGTAAAGCGAATCAAGTGAGCTACATCGACCTCAGGTATGATACGGGAGCTGCTGTAGGATGGTTCCCAGAACAAGAGTTAGAAGAGAGCACAGATGACTAAGACCGCAGATGACAACATAATCGTTGGTCTTGATATAGGCACTGCGACCATATCAGCTCTGGTTGGTGAAATATTGCCTGATGGTCAAATCAATATCATTGGCTCAGGGCAAAGCCCATCCAGAGGTATGGATAAAGGTGGTGTCAACGACCTAGAGTCGGTAGTTAAGTCGGTTCAGCGAGCCATTGATCAAGCAGAATTGATGGCAGAATGCCAAATCAGCAATGTGTTTATCTCGTTATCGGGCAAACATATCGCAAGCCGAATTGAAAAAGGCATGGGTACTATCTCAGATGAAGAGGTGTCTCAAGACGATATGGATCGAGCGATCCATACCGCAAAATCAATTAAAATAGGTGATGAGCAGAGAATCCTGCACGTGATCCCACAAGAATTTACCATTGATTATCAAGAAGGGATTAAGAACCCACTTGGCTTATCTGGTGTTCGAATGGAAGTCAGTGTTCACCTAATATCTTGCCATAGCGATATGGCGAGAAACATTATTAAAGCGGTTGAACGATGTGGTCTCACTGTCGAACACATCGTGTTTTCAGGGCTTGCCTCAAGCAATGCGGTAATTACTGAAGACGAGAGAGAGCTTGGAGTTTGTGTGGTTGATATCGGTGCCGGTACGATGGATATTTCCATTTGGACGGGCGGCGCGCTTCGACACACAGAAGTGTTTTCTTATGCAGGAAATGCAGTAACCAGTGATATTGCCTTCGCTTTCGGCACGCCAGTGAGCGATGCTGAAGAGATAAAAGTAAACCATGGTTGCGCTCTGAGTGAACTCGTAAGCAAGGATGACTCGGTTAACGTCCCAAGTGTTGGTGGTCGCCCATCGAGAAGTTTGCAACGACAAACTTTGTCTGAGGTGATTGAACCACGCTACACTGAACTCATGGGGCTCGTTAACCAAACTATTGATACGGTTCAATTACAGCTACGAGATGAAGGCATTAAACACCATCTTGCAGCTGGTGTCGTTCTCACTGGTGGAGCAGCACAAATTGACGGGTTAGTGGAGTGTGCGGAACGTGTATTCCGCAATCAAGTTAGAGTGGGTAAGCCGTTAGAAGTTAGTGGCTTAACTGACTATGTTAAAGAGCCGTATCATTCTACGGCGGTTGGTTTACTTCATTACGCAAAAGATAGTCAGATCAGCGATGAAGGTGATTACAGCGAATCTAAGCGTTCAGCACCTTCTATGCCTAGCTTATTTGGCAAATTGCGTAATTGGATACAAAAAGAGTTTTAACCTGAGTTGCAGGAAAAAACGGAGATAACACATGTTTGAACCGATGATGGAAATGTCTGACGATGCGGTAATTAAAGTCGTTGGAGTTGGTGGCGGTGGCGGTAACGCTGTTGAGCACATGGTACGTGAATCAATCGAAGGCGTAGAATTCATCAGTGTTAACACTGATGCTCAAGCACTTCGTAAAACAAGCGTGAGCAGCGTGATCCAAATTGGTGGTGATATCACTAAAGGTTTGGGCGCGGGTGCAAACCCACAAGTAGGCCGTGATGCAGCTCTCGAAGATCGAGAAAGAATTAAAGAAGTTCTAACTGGCGCCGATATGGTATTTATCGCAGCTGGTATGGGCGGTGGTACTGGTACAGGTGCTGCTCCAGTTATTGCTGAAGTTGCGAAAGAGTTGGGTGTGCTAACGGTTGCTGTTGTAACTAAGCCATTTAGCTTTGAAGGCAAAAAGCGTTTAGCGTTTGCAGAGCAAGGTATCGAAGAGCTTTCTAAACATGTGGACTCTTTAATTACGATTCCAAATGAAAAGCTACTTAAAGTACTTGGCCGTGGCGTAACTCTGCTAGAAGCCTTCGCAAGTGCCAATGATGTACTCAAGAATGCGGTACAAGGTATTGCTGAGCTAATTACTCGCCCTGGTATGATTAACGTCGATTTCGCGGATGTTCGCACCGTAATGTCTGAGATGGGTCATGCAATGATGGGTAGCGGTATCGCAAAAGGTGAAGACCGTGCTGAAGAAGCGGCTGAAACGGCAATTTCTAGCCCACTACTAGAAGACATCGACCTAGCTGGTGCACGTGGCGTTCTTGTGAACATCACAGCAGGCCTAGATATGCGTCTAGATGAGTTCGAAACAGTAGGTAACACAGTTAAGGCATTCGCATCTGATAACGCAACGGTTGTGATTGGTACTTCTCTAGACCCTGATATGACGGATGAAATCCGCGTGACGGTTGTTGCAACCGGTATCGGTACAGAGAAAAAACCAGACATTACTTTAGTTGCTGGTGGTAAAGCTAAGGTTGCACCAACTCCTCAACCACAGGTAGCGGCTCAAACTGCACCAAAAGTGGAAGAGAAAGTGGCACAGCCATTGCGAGAAAAAACTGAGGTTAAGCCTCAAGTTAACCCTCAGCCAACAACGTCACCTGTTTCTTCAGGTACAGGGGCTAGCCAAAGTGCTGCACCTAAAGCTGAGAAAGAGAGTGGATATTTAGATATTCCAGCATTCTTACGGCGTCAGGCTGATTAACAAACACCCAAAATTTGACTATAGTCGAATTAATGGTAAAATTCGCGGTCGGTAAATACTGGCCGTGATTTGTAGCACTGATAACGAGGCAAGCAGATGATCAGACAACGTACTCTGAAAGAAATTGTGAAAACAACTGGTGTGGGTCTCCACTCTGGTCGTAAAGTCACACTTACTCTTCGCCCGGCAGCTGCAAATACAGGCATTGTTTATCGTCGTACAGATGTAAATCCACCTGTAGATTTCCCAGCTGATCCAGCATCAGTTCGTGACACTATGTTATGTACTGCTCTTGTTAATGACGAAGGCGTACGTATCTCTACAGTGGAACACCTTAACGCAGCTCTAGCGGGCATGGGCATTGACAACATTATTGTTGAAGTAGATGCACCAGAGATCCCAATTATGGATGGTAGCGCAAGCCCATTCGTATACTTGCTACAGCAAGCGGGTGTAGAAACACTGAATGCAGCGAAGCGTTTTATTCGTATCAAAAAGCCTATCCGTTTTGAAGAAGGCGATAAATGGGCAGAGTTTGTTCCATTTAACGGCTTCCGTATGGACTTTGAGATCGACTTTAACCACCCAGCAATTGAATCTGATGAGCAACGTTTGTTGTTTGATTTTTCTTCACAAGGCTTTGTGAAAGAAATCTCTCGCGCTCGTACTTTCGGCTTCATGCGCGATATTGAGTATCTACAATCTCAAAACCTAGTACTTGGCGGTAGCTTCGATAACGCCATCGTTCTAGACGAATACCGAATTCTTAATGAAGAAGGTCTGCGTTTTGACAATGAGTTCGTAACTCACAAAGTACTGGATGCGATTGGTGACTTGTACATGTGTGGACACGCTATTATTGGTGAGTTCCGTGCATACAAATCAGGTCACGGCCTAAACAACCAACTACTACGTGCAGTACTTGCTGACGCAGAAGCTTGGGAATGGGCGACATTCGAAGAGGAAGCAGGTTCTCCTGTTGCATTTGCAGAACCGGGAATGGTTCTAGCTTAATTGTGGTAAGCAAGAATATAAAAATTTTAAAACCAGGTCATAGACCTGGTTTTTTTGTCTCTATTTTTCAGTTCTAATGACATTAACCTCCCCAAATTGCCCACCAATAGCCTGCTGCCTGGCTAATCCATCAGCAATTAGAAAGAAAAGTTCCAAGCACATCAAACAAATGGGGTTATAAATGGTCGTGAGTGTGAAAATTCCTTACACTAGAGGGCATTAATTTTAACTCAAGCCTTGAAAACTCTACGCTCAAGTACAATATCAATGGTACTAGATTTATCTCAGTATCCTTGGTTAGTAACTGAAGACTAGTTCATAACTAGTAGAGACTGACGGCATTTAAAATAGATCGCGGACGATCTGAGAACGAAGAGATTCCAAGCACATGATTACTAAGCTGCTGACAAAGGTAATTGGCAGTCGCAATGACAGAACACTGCGCCGCCTTAGAAAAATTGTAAAAGAAATTAATAACTACGAACCAACATTTGAAGCACTTTCAGACGAAGAGCTAAAAGCAAAAACGGTTGAGTTTCGTGAGCGCTTAGATAAAGGTGAATCGCTAGATCAACTTCTACCTGAAGCATTTGCTACGGTACGTGAAGCGTCTAAGCGTGTTTACGGCATGCGCCACTTTGACGTACAAATGATTGGCGGTATGGTACTAAATGCTGGCCAAATTGCAGAAATGCGCACAGGTGAGGGTAAGACTCTTACTGCAACCCTACCTGCTTATCTTAACGCCCTGCCAAGCAAAGGGGTTCACGTTGTCACCGTGAACGACTACCTAGCGAAGCGTGATGCGGAAACAAACCGACCACTGTTTGAATTCCTTGGCATGACGGTTGGCGTGAACGTGCCAAACATGGCTCCACCAGAGAAAAAAGCAGCGTATCAAGCGGATATTCTTTACGGGACAAACAACGAGTTTGGCTTCGATTACCTGCGTGACAACATGGCTTTCCGTGCTGAAGAGCGAGTTCAACGTGAACGCTTCTTTGCTGTTGTCGATGAGGTTGACTCCATCTTAATCGATGAAGCGCGTACGCCACTTATCATTTCTGGTCCTGCAGAAGACAGTTCAGATCTTTACACGCGTATCAATACGTTGATCCCTTCTCTAGAGCGTCAAGATAAAGAAGATTCAGAAGAGTACCGTGGTGAAGGTCACTACACCATGGACGAAAAATCGAAGCAGGTTCACCTCACTGAAACCGGTCAAGAGTTTGTCGAAGAGCTGATGGTGAAAAACGGTCTGATGGAAGAGGGGGACACACTTTATTCTCCAACCAATATCAGCCTATTGCACCACGTTAATGCTGCGCTTCGTGCGCACGTATTGTTTGAGAAGAACGTTGACTACATCGTGACTGAAGAGGGCGAAGTCGTTATCGTTGATGAACATACTGGTCGTACAATGCCAGGTCGTCGTTGGTCTGAAGGTTTACACCAAGCGGTTGAAGCGAAAGAAGGTGTGAAGATTCAAAATGAAAACCAGACGCTAGCATCGATTACCTTCCAGAACTTCTTCCGTCTGTACGAAAAACTATCAGGTATGACAGGTACCGCTGATACTGAAGCTTTCGAGTTCCAGTCGATCTACGGCCTAGAAACAGTGGTTATTCCAACCAACAAGCCTATGGTTCGTAACGATATGCCTGATGTGGTTTATCGTACTGAAGAGGACAAATTCAATGCGATCATTGAAGACATCAAAGACCGTGTTGCTGCGGGGCAGCCATCATTGGTTGGTACGGTGTCTATTGAGAAATCGGAATTGCTATCGAATGCATTGAAAAAAGCAAAGGTTAAGCACAGCGTTCTAAACGCGAAATTCCACGAACAAGAAGCGGAAATTGTTGCACAAGCGGGTACGCCAGGTGCGGTCACGATTGCGACTAACATGGCAGGTCGTGGTACCGACATCGTGTTAGGTGGTAGCTGGCAGGCACAAGTTGAGAAGCTAGCGAACCCAACGCAAGAGCAGATCGAGAAGATTAAGGCCGACTGGAAAGTGGTCCACGATACCGTACTTGAGTCAGGTGGTTTGCACATCATTGGTACTGAACGCCATGAATCTCGTCGTATTGATAACCAGCTACGTGGTCGTTCTGGTCGTCAAGGTGATGCGGGTTCTTCTCGTTTCTACCTATCGATGGAGGACTCTCTACTGCGAATCTTCACATCGGATCGTATGGCGGGTCTTATCCAAAGTGGTATGGACGAAGGCGAAGCGATCGAATCTAAGATGCTATCGCGTTCAATTGAAAAAGCACAACGTAAGGTTGAAGGGCGTAACTTCGATATTCGTAAGCAGCTTCTAGAGTACGATGATGTAGCCAATGACCAACGTAAAGTGGTTTATGAGCTCCGTGACGAACTGATGAGTTCAGACGACATCAGCGAAATGATTGAACACAACCGTGAAGACGTGTTTACTTCGGTTATCGATGAGTACATTGCACCTCAATCACTTGAAGACATGTGGGATATCGCTGGTCTACAAACTCGCCTGAAGAATGACTTCGATCTAGACTTTGATATTCAAGGTTGGTTAGACGAAGACGATAAGCTTTACGAAGAAGCTTTGCGTGAACGTATCCTAAGCATGGCTATCGATGCTTATAAGCAGAAAGAAGAAGTGGTTGGTGTTCAAGTACTGCGTAACTTCGAGAAATCTGTGATGCTACAAACGCTAGATGGCCTGTGGAAAGAGCACTTGGCGGCGATGGATCACCTTCGTCAAGGTATTCACCTACGCGGTTACGCTCAGAAGAACCCGAAACAAGAGTACAAGCGCGAGTCGTTTGAACTGTTTGAAGGCCTACTAGATGTACTGAAATCAGACGTGATTACCATCCTTTCTAAAGTTCGTGTTCAGCAACAAGAAGAAGTAGAAAAGATGGAAGCTCAGCGTCAAGCTCAAGCTGAAGAGGCTGCTCGTCGTGCGCAAGCACAACATGCAAACGCTGAAAATCAGTTGGGTGATGATGAAGCAGAAGCGGCTTCTCCACAAACGGTCGTGCGTGATGATCGCAAAGTGGGTCGTAACGAACCTTGCCCATGTGGCAGTGGTAAGAAGTACAAACAGTGTCACGGTAAAATTAACTAAGTTTGGTGAATCGTTGCTGTAACAGATGATAGCTATAACGGATGATTGCAGTGTCGGAGGTACTCACTTACTAACGTAAGCTCAGTGCTTCCTCCTCGCACTCACCACGTCACAGCTTAGCTTCACAAAACTTAATGATAAAAAAAGAGTCGCTTAGGCGGCTCTTTTTATATGTGAATTTGATGGCTTACCTTTTGACGAGAGAGGCGGTCGTCATTCCCTATAGCGAGGAACGAGTCTTGGTTGAGTGGGCTAACAGTTATAGAAAGGAACACTATCAATGAAAAGAATCCATATTGTAGCGGGTATTATCTTCAATCAGGATAAGTCTCAGGTATTTATCACAAAGCGTCCAGACGACAAGCACAAAGGCGGTTTTTGGGAGTTTCCGGGTGGCAAGGTTGAAGCGGGTGAAACCATCGAGCAGGCAATGATCCGAGAACTCGATGAGGAAATCGGCATTACAGTGACTAAGCAGTCTCTGTTTGAGTACCTTGAGTTTGATTACAGTGATAAGTCACTTAAATTTGATTTTATGTTGGTGACTGACTTTGAACAGCAACCTTACGGCAAAGAAGGTCAGCAAGGTGAATGGGTAAGCCTAGACTCATTGAGTCAATACGCCTTCCCAGAAGCAAATGTGCCAATTTTAGAGCGGGTAGTAAAAGAGTTTTCGTAATTACTAGCCTGGGTTTGAGATTGTTGTTAATTTAAAGAGATTAATCGAATGAACGTTGCTGCAAGATAAAAGTGGCAACGCTAACCAAAAATGGAGATATTCGCAGTGGTAAGAATTGCAATTGCAGGAGCAGCGGGCCGTATGGGGCGCAACTTGGTGAAAGCTGCTCATTATAATTCACAAGCAAGTGTTGGCGCTGGTTCAGAACGTCCAGAGTCCTCTTTGGTCGGCGTTGATGTGGGCGAATTATGCGGTGAAGGTCGTTTTGATGTGGCTCTAGTCGATGACCTGTCTAAGGCTGTCGAAGAGTTTGACGTGATCGTCGATTTTACATCCCCTGTTAGCACGTTAGCGAATATTGAACTTTGTAAGCAATACGGTAAGAAACTGATCATCGGTACTACCGGGTTCTCTGAAGATGAGAAGTTGGTGATTGAGGCGGCTTCAAAAGAGATGCCTATCGTGATGGCCCCTAACTACAGTGTGGGGGTAAACCTAGTATTCAAGCTGTTAGAGAAAGCCGCCAAAGTGATGGGTGATTACAGTGATGTTGAGATCGTTGAGGCTCACCACCGTCATAAGGTCGACGCACCATCCGGCACAGCGATTGGTATGGGCGAAGCGATTGCAGGAGCAATGGGCAACGAGCTAAACGATGTTGCGGTATGGTCACGTGAAGGTATTACTGGCGAACGCACTAAAGACGAGATTGGTTTTGCGACGATTCGTGCTGGCGACATCATTGGTGAACACACGGCGATGTTTGCGGATATCGGTGAACGAGTCGAAATTACTCATAAAGCTACTGATCGTATGACTTTCGCCAACGGTGCTATCAAGGCTGCTGTTTGGCTAAATGATAAACCAGCCGGTTTTTATACCATGACCGATGTGCTTGGTTTGAATGAGCTGTAAATAGATATTTATGCGCTGGCCGTTGCCAGCGCCTTTTGCTTTTTAAGTCTTTTCCAAAGTCACTCCTTCTTTGTTGTCTTCCATTTGGTTACTCTATTCTTCTGTTTTTCTTCTATATTGCTGTTTGTTTTATTGGTTACAGTGATATTTTCGCCTTAGCTCTTCAAATTGTCATCTTTTCTCTTGGTATTTATCGATTGCGTTTTGTAGATGGTCGTATCTGTCGTCCTATTACGAGTAATAGTGAGCCTTTAAGGTTGGAAAATCGGAAAGTCCGGACTATTTCTGCATTAAAGTTGAACTTTTGAAGGTTTGGTGGTGTAAATCGATCTAGCCCTTACAAATGTTTAATTTCTTTTGCGTTAAATGTTGACACGTATCACGCAGATCACTAGAATACCGCCAATTTGTCTAATTTCCATAAACACGCAGTGTTTGGTGTTGCAGGAAGGTAGATTTGCAAATTAAATCAATTTTAATGCATTTTTATTTCTGGAGGTTGTCTTGAATAAGTCAGCACTACTTGTCCTAGAAGATGGGACAGTATTTCACGGTGAAGCCATTGGCGCTGTAGGTTCTGCAGTTGGTGAAGTCGTTTTTAATACCTCGATGACGGGGTACCAAGAAATCCTCACTGATCCTTCCTATTCTCAGCAAATCGTTACTCTTACATACCCTCACATTGGCAATACCGGAACCAATTCCGAAGATGAAGAATCTTCTTCAATCCACGCTCAAGGCCTTGTGATTCGCGATCTTCCTCTTATCGCTTCTAACTTCCGTAATGAACAATCTCTTTCTGATTACCTTAAGTCGCAAAACGTTGTTGGTATCGCTGATATCGATACTCGTAAACTGACGCGTATTCTTCGTGAAAAAGGCGCTCAGAACGGTTGTATCGTTGCTGGCTCTTCAGTAAACGATGGAAACCTTGACGAAGCGCTAGCTCTAGCGAAAGCAAAAGAATTCCCTGGCCTAAAAGGTATGGACCTTGCGAAAGAAGTTACAACAAAAGAAGCGTATCAATGGAAACAAGGTTCGTGGACGCTTACGGGTGGACTTCCTGAAGCGAAAGCAGACTCAGAATTGCCATACCACGTTGTTGCTTATGACTTCGGTGCAAAACGAAACATCCTACGAATGCTCGTTGACCGCGGCTGCCGCCTAACTGTTGTTCCAGCTGAAACTTCTGCTGAAGAAGTGCTTGCGCTGAACCCTGACGGCGTATTCCTTTCAAATGGCCCTGGTGACCCAGAACCATGTACTTACGCAATTGAAGCAACAAAAGTGTTCCTAGAAAAAGGCTTACCAATCTTTGGTATCTGTCTAGGTCACCAGATTCTTGCTCTTGCGTCAGGCGCTAAGACAGTGAAGATGAAGTTTGGTCACCACGGTGCAAACCACCCAGTTAAAGACTTAGATCGTGATGTCGTGATGATTACTTCACAAAACCACGGCTTTGCAGCTGACGAAGAAACGCTTCCTGAAAACCTACGTGCGACGCACAAATCACTATTTGATGGTTCTCTGCAAGGTATCCACCGCACAGACAAACCAGCATTTAGCTTCCAAGGTCACCCTGAAGCAAGCCCAGGTCCAGAAGACGCAGCGCCGTTATTCGACCACTTCATTGAACTAATTAAACAGCACAAAGCTTAATCCGGAGTAGTAGACAATGCCAAAACGTACTGACATTAAAAGTATTCTTATTCTAGGTGCTGGCCCGATCGTTATCGGCCAAGCATGTGAGTTCGATTACTCTGGTGCTCAAGCTTGTAAAGCGCTTCGCGAAGAAGGTTACCGAGTTATTCTTGTAAACTCGAACCCAGCGACTATTATGACTGACCCAGATATGGCGGATGCAACTTACATCGAGCCTATCCAATGGGAAGTTGTACGCAACATCATCGCGAAAGAGAAGCCAGATGCGGTTCTACCTACTATGGGTGGCCAAACTGCATTGAACTGTGCTCTAGACCTAGAAAAGCACGGTGTTCTTGAAGAGTTCGGTGTTGAAATGATTGGTGCAACGGCTGACGCTATTGATAAAGCAGAAGACCGTTCACGCTTCGATAAAGCAATGAAAGCAATTGGCCTTGAGTGCCCAACTGCTGATACAGCGAAAACCATGGAAGAAGCTTACAAAGTTTTAGACATGGTTGGCTTCCCTTGTATCATTCGTCCATCGTTCACGATGGGTGGTACTGGTGGCGGTATCGCTTACAACAAAGAAGAATTTGAAGAAATCTGTCGTCGTGGTTTGGACTTATCTCCAACTAACGAACTTCTTATCGATGAATCACTTATCGGTTGGAAAGAGTACGAGATGGAAGTGGTTCGTGACAAAAACGACAACTGCATCATCGTATGTGCGATTGAAAACTTCGACCCAATGGGTATTCACACAGGTGACTCAATCACTGTGGCTCCAGCTCAAACGCTGACAGACAAAGAATACCAACTAATGCGTAACGCATCTCTAGCAGTACTGCGTGAGATTGGTGTTGAAACTGGTGGTTCAAACGTACAGTTTGGTATCAACCCGAAAGATGGCCGTATGGTTATCATCGAGATGAACCCACGTGTATCTCGCTCTTCTGCACTAGCATCTAAAGCAACAGGTTTCCCAATCGCTAAGATTGCAGCGAAACTGGCTGTTGGCTTCACGCTAGACGAGCTAATGAATGACATCACTGGCGGCGCAACGCCAGCATCATTCGAACCAACAATCGACTACGTAGTAACTAAGATTCCTCGTTTTAACTTCGAGAAATTTGCAGGTGCTAACGACCGTCTAACGACGCAAATGAAGTCTGTTGGTGAAGTTATGGCTATCGGCCGTAACCAACAAGAATCTCTACAAAAAGCACTTCGTGGCCTAGAAGTTGGCGCGACTGGTTTTGACGAAATGGTAGACTTAGACGCACCTGATGCGCTAACGACTATCCGTCATGAACTTAAAGAAGCTGGCGCAGAGCGTATTTGGTACATCGCTGACGCATTCCGTGCTGGTATGTCGGTAGATGGTGTATTCAACCTAACGCAAATCGATCGCTGGTTCCTAGTTCAAATCGAAGACATCGTTAAGCTAGAGCAAGAACTGAAAGCGAAAGGCTTTGCTGGTCTTAACAAAGACGAGCTAAACAAGCTTAAGCGCAAAGGTTTTGCTGATGCACGCCTATCTAAGATTCTAGGTGTAGCAGAAAGCGAAATCCGTCGTCTGCGTGACCAATACGATATCCACCCAGTGTACAAGCGTGTAGATACGTGTGCGGCAGAGTTCTCTTCAGATACGGCTTACATGTACTCATCTTACGATGACGAGTGTGAAGCGAACCCAACAGACAAAGACAAGATCATGATTCTAGGCGGCGGTCCAAACCGTATCGGCCAAGGTATTGAATTTGACTACTGTTGTGTACACGCATCACTAGCACTACGTGAAGATGGCTACGAAACTATCATGGTTAACTGTAACCCTGAGACAGTTTCTACAGACTACGATACATCTGACCGTCTGTACTTCGAACCAGTAACACTGGAAGACGTACTAGCAATCGCTCGTGTTGAGAAGCCAAAAGGCGTTATCGTTCAGTACGGTGGTCAAACACCACTTAAACTGGCTCGTGCTCTTGAAGCTGCTGGTGTACCAATCATCGGTACTAGCCCAGACGCAATCGACCGTGCAGAAGACCGTGAGCGTTTCCAAGTTGCGGTAGACCGTCTAGGCCTACTTCAGCCAGAAAACGCAACAGTAACAACAATGGAGCAAGCGGTTGAGAAATCTCGCGAAATCGGCTTCCCACTTGTTGTACGCCCTTCTTACGTACTTGGTGGTCGTGCGATGGAAATCGTATACGACGAGCAAGATTTACGTCGCTACTTCAACGAAGCAGTTAGCGTATCAAACGAATCTCCAGTACTACTTGATAGCTTCCTAGACGACGCTGTTGAAGTAGACGTAGATGCGATTTGTGATGGTGAGCGCGTTGTTATCGGCGGTATCATGGAGCATATCGAGCAAGCGGGTGTTCACTCAGGTGACTCAGCATGTTCTCTTCCTGCATACACGCTAAGCCAAGAAATCCAAGACGTAATGCGCGAGCAAGTTGAAAAGCTAGCGTTCGAGTTGGGTGTTCGTGGTCTGATGAACACGCAGTTTGCTGTTAAGAACAATGAAGTGTACCTAATCGAGGTGAACCCTCGTGCAGCACGTACGGTTCCATTCGTATCTAAAGCAACGGGCGCGCCAATCGCTAAGATTGCAGCTCGTGTAATGGCGGGTCAATCGCTAGAGTCTCAAGGCTTTACGAAAGAAATCATCCCACCTTACTACTCAGTGAAAGAAGTTGTACTTCCATTCAACAAGTTCCCTGGTGTTGACCCACTGTTAGGCCCAGAAATGCGCTCTACTGGTGAAGTTATGGGTGTTGGTGCGACGTTCGCAGAAGCATACTCTAAAGCTGAATTGGGTTGTGGCAACATCTACCCAGAAGGCGGCCGTGCACTTCTTTCTGTTCGCGAAGGCGATAAAGAGCGTGTTGTTGACCTAGCATCTAAGCTATCTAAGCTTGGTTACCAGCTAGACGCAACACACGGTACGGCGGTTATCCTTGGCGAAGCGGGTATCAACCCACGTCTAGTAAACAAGGTACACGAAGGTCGTCCTCACATTCTTGACCGTATCAAGAACAACGAGTACACGTACATCGTGAACACAGCTGCTGGTCGTCAAGCGATTGAAGATTCTAAAGTACTTCGTCGTGGCGCATTGGCTGAGAAAGTTAACTACACGACTACGCTAAACGCTGCATTCGCGACTTGTATGGCGCACACTGCAGACGCGAAGACGTCAGTAACCTCAGTTCAAGAACTGCACGCACAGGTTAAAGCTTCTCAAGCTTAATCGCCTAAAGTGTATCGCTGTTAAGCGGATATAAATGCTCAAAGCCCACTCTTCGGAGTGGGCTTTTTTATGCCTGTTATCTAGCATGAGTTAAATGATGAAAATCAGGAATAGGTTAGAATCTTGTGTTTCGTTGTTGATCGTTTGCTCAGGGTGGTAACTTGTCGCTACACGAGAATTTAAGGCGTTGGGTATATGGAAATCACTCTAGAAATATTGGCTATCTTGTTTGTTGTTGCAACTGCAGCAGGCTTTATTGATGCAATGGCTGGCGGAGGTGGGTTGTTGACTCTACCTGCATTGCTCGCGGCTGGAGTGCCACCCACGCAAGCACTGGCGACCAACAAACTCCAAAGCTCATTTGGCAGCTTCTCAGCGAGTTGGTATTTCGTGCGTAATGGTATCGTTAATATCAAGGAGATGCGCCTCGCTATCTTTTGCACTTTTATCGGTTCGGCTATTGGTGCGGAATTAGTGCAGTACATTGATGCGAGCCTTTTGACCAGCGTGATCCCACTGCTGCTTATCGCTATCTCTCTCTATTTCCTGTTAGCACCACAAACTAGAGCTTCTGAAGGCAAACAAAAGATCTCTGAGGCGATGTTTGCGCTATGTGTGGGTGGCGGTGTTGGTTTCTATGATGGTTTCTTTGGCCCAGGCACAGGCTCAATCTTCACGGTTTGTTTTGTAGCGATTGGTCATTTCTCATTAGTTGATGCTACAGCACGTACCAAAGTACTGAACTTCACCTCGAACATCGCTGCACTGATCTTCTTTATCTTGGCTGGCTTGCCAATTTGGGAATTGGGATTAGTGATGGCAGTTGGTGGCTTTATGGGAGCTCAGCTTGGCGCTAAAGTGGTGGTGACAAAAGGGCAGAAATGGATTCGCCCCCTTGTGATCGTAATGTCGATGCTGATGGCTTCTAAACTGCTTTGGGAACAGCATCAACAATGGATTCTATCAGTGTTCTAACTCTTGGAGACTGGTAGCTATTCGGTCTAACACAGACATGAATCGGTCGAATTAAGCCTGCTAATTCTGGAAAGCTATACAGGTATTGAGGCTCAATATTGAGTGTTTTTACGATAGAGAGTGGGATTAACGCTGGCCCAGTCCCGCCCAATGCAAGCTGCGCTGCTGCGGTGTAGGCATCCATCTCCATCAAGGGTTTTATGCCGAACTTTTCTAACACTGAGAGTTGATAAGAGTTGGCTGGGTTGGTCATATCGTTGGTAATGACCAATGGAGGAAGGGCCTTGAGTGGCTGCTTACTCACAATGTAAAATGGCTCATCAAACAGGTGGAAAGTCATCAATCCATGATGCGGTGGCAATAAGCCTGCGCACAATCCTAGAGTTGCTTTACCTGATTGCACTCGCTCTATGATTCTCGGCGTGTGGTTGGTGGTAATGGTGATGTATTTATCCTGCTGGATAAATTGCCCCATCATCTCACCTAAGTAGCCCGCTATCAGAGATTTAGAGCTGTCTAGGGTAATTAGAGTGGTATCTTCCAACTCTTGCTGTTCATAAATAAGACCACGAAGTTCATTGAACGTAGGGCCGATACTCTCGATCAATGCAACCGCATCTGGCGTCAGTTTTATCTGTCGGCCACTCGGCTCGATGAGCTTTTTACCTAGCTTCTTTTCTAAATTCGCAATCCGTTTGCTGACCGCTGATTGGCTGATATAAAGCAAACTGCCGGTACGGCTCATCGTCTTTGCTTTACTCAATACCAATAGAGTTTCGATTCCTTCGAGTAGCATTTAGTAATATTCATGAAAGTTGGGAATGATTGAATCAAGTTACCTGAAACGACAGTCATTCTCTAGTCTTGAGCTCATAGATATCACACAAGCTACGAACTTTGAACCAAGCTCGCGATGCGTTGACCAAAATAGAAAGCGGTTTTTAGGTCATTCGCATTAACGTTGTTGTTTGTTGAGTCCTCGTCGACACTGGCGACCAAGCCAATGCTCGAACCAGTACGATTCAAACCTAGGTCGTCGATGTGTTTAGATACATCAAGCCCCGCCCAAATCATGCCATGTTGGCAAGCTAGAGTGAAAAAGCTGAGTAGGGTTTGTTGTTGTTCTCCGTTTAGGCTGCCACCGGTGGTAAAGCCTGCAGCAAGTTTGTTCCTCCATGATTTCTTACCGTAGGTATCACTGGTCGCATCCATAAAGCTCTTAAACTGGGCTGCGGGTGACCCCATGTAAGTTGGCGCGCCAAAGACAATCGCATCACAGTGGTCTAATGCTGTGAGCTTATCGTCATTGTCATACCTTCCTTCAATGATTTCAGACGAGAGAACCTCGATGAGCAATGCCGAGCTAGGCAGTTGAGAGTTTACGCCCTCTGCGAGCAGCTCTGTTACTTGCTTGGTTGCCCCACATTTAGAGAAGAAAACAATTCCAATTTTATTACTGCTCATCCTTAAACCCTCGTAGTTAGCATTAGTAAGTAAATGTCTTTATAAAGTAATTTGTTTACTAATATAGTATGGTAATTATATAAGTAAACTAAAAACATTATTAACTGGGTTGGGATTTGGAAACGAGCGAGGGACTTTGGAAAGTAAAATTTAGGAATTCGTATTTAATGACTGATGTTTATGAGTGAATTAGTAGGTGAAGTAGAATTAAAAAAGGCTCCTTACGGAGCCCTTTATCAATTGTGTAGCGCTAGCTTATTTGATGGCGAACGTCGGCAGTGATAAGTGCCAGCGAATAGCCCCAAGCCTAATCAGCAGTGTTGATAACACACCGGCTAAAAATGCGGTTTCCGAATCATGGCCCATAGTAATCGCCAACGTATGGAAACTGCCACCAATGATACAAGCGGTCGCGTAGACTTCACTTCTTAGTACCATCGGCACTTCTCTGGCAAGTACGTCACGGATAATACCGCCACCACAGCCAGTAAGAACTCCCATGATAATGGCGACTAATGGTGAGTCTTGATACATTAGTGCTTTTTCTACCCCAATACCCACGAATACCGCTAAGCCAATGGCATCACAAACAGGGAGGATCCACCAAGCTAAGCGCTTGGGGCGTCTTACGATGAGCATAGTCAGTAGGCAGGTAATGAGAATGACCCACAGGTAGGTGGTGTCGGTGATCCAAAATACGGGCGTCGCGCCCAGTGCCATGTCACGGATAGTACCGCCGCCAATCGCGGTGACACTGCCCAAAACGGCGACGCCAAAGGGATCCATTTTAAGACGGCCCGCAACAAATACGCCAGAGATAGCAAAGATGGCGGTGCCAAATAAATCGATAAAATAAAGCAGCATGGAGTCCATGATACTGGTGCTCTTATGGTTGAAATTGGTGGAATAGGTTGGTGGCGAATTGTACGTAAAAACGCAGTAAAAAGTTAGTAATTTTGCCTAGCTCTATCGAAGTAATCGCACACCTGTTGAATCGCTTTCAACGTTCTTGTTGTTGGGCGATTAATCCAGTCTGAGTTGAGTGCCCAAATCTGGTTTTGAGCGATAGCTGGGATCTCATCTTGCCACGTTTGCCACATGGTTCCATTCTCAATCGCGTGCTGAGAAGTGAAGATCACTTGCGGTTTCCTTAGTACAACTTGTTCAATGCCCACTTGTGGATATGGAGAGGCACTGTCTTCAAAAATATTGCGTCCCCCACAAAACTCAAACACCTCACTTGGCCAGTGCCCTTGAGCCACAGTGATGATCGGCTTCTCACTGAGTTGGTAGAAGTAGTTTACTGGCTCGGCATCTTTGTATTTTTTCCTTAGCGCGTTGAGCTGCTCCCTGTATTGCTGAGCGTTACTTTCGCCGATACTTGGAGCGCTGGCGTATTGGCTCAGTTGTTCAATATTGGTGGCAATACTGTCTAGGCTCTTGGTTTGTGAGTAGTAAATAGTAAAACCAAACTGCTCTAACTTCGCGAGCTCTCTGGGCGGGTTTCCTGCTGGCCATGCGAGTATTAGATCGGGCTGCAATGCGATGATCTTCTCAACCTTGATGCCTTGATAGTTGGCCACTTTTTCAAGCTGGTCGGCGTGTGGCGGGTAATCACTTCGCTCACTAACTGCAATCAAGTTTTCCCCCAAACCTGCGTTGTACGCAAGCTCCGTCGCGTGAGGAGCAAGGCTTATCACCCGTTGAGCGGGTTGCACTTTTTCTTGAGTCAGCGATGTTTCTTGTGCAAATGATAGAGACAGCCATAAGCTGGAAGACACAGCAGTAAGGCTGGTAACAAGTGCTGAAGGTTTCACTTTAAATCCCTTGGTGAATAAAGAGTAAGGCTAGGCTTTGTAACAATACCCAGATAGCGATGCGACCAAAAAGTAGCTTTTGAACCTGAGATAAATGCAGCGCTGATGGGGCGATTCTGCCGCCTAATTTTGCACGAATGGCTTTGGTGTTGTCATAAATCGCAGGGCCACCCAATGATAACTCCAGCTTGTTCCCTACGGCGGTAATTAACCATGCCGGGCCAGGTAGAGGCCAAGAGCGACTTTGAACGAGCATCATCTTAAATGTATGAGACGCTTTATCACCACAGACGATCATTAAGGCAAATAAGCGCATTGGTATAAATTCTAGGGTAGCGACAATCTTGATTGCCGTTGAGCCAAAAGGAGAGAACTGCTTGCGGCTTGGTGACCAAGCTCGAGCTAACTCGACAATCAGGCGATACATCAAAGCGGCGATACCACCACCGATGGCGAACCAGAACAGTACACAAACCACGTTGCGAGCGTAACCCATGATGATGGTTTCTGTGGCGGCTTTGCCTAAACCAAGTGATGAAAGTGATTCGGTCTGACGATTGACAATTGGAGCCAGTAACTGACGAGCGGCAGCTTTATCTTCTCGACCAAGTGCCTTGATCAACTGATTAGCCAGCTTTTCATTATTACGCCAATCAATTGCGAGTAATAGCAGTGCTAACTCAAACAGCTGAGATTGCCAAACCAAAGGTTGCAAGGCCAACAGAATAATCAGAGTTGGCAGCACCATTAATCCCCAGGCTAATGTGCCCGAGATTAAGCTTTGAGAATAGTTTTGGTTGTTATTAACCTTGCTTGCTAAAAGCTCAGCAAACTTATGCCATAAGGTCGTGGGGTGTGCGGCATGAGGGATAGGTAAAATTAAATGAAAAAGCAGTGCTCCCCACATTACAAGGAGCACGCCATTTGCAAATACCTGATCAAACAGTGTTTGCATGTCTAGTCGCTTATTTTAGTAGGGCAACCATTTTGATAACCATTTCAGAAGAGCTTTGTGCTGCTAGCGGCAGGAACTCTTCGAAGCTCATTGGTGATTCTTTGTCTGCAACGTCAGAGATTGCACGTACAACCACGAATGGAACTTGGAATTGGTGACAAGCTTGAGCAATCGCAGAAGCTTCCATCTCTACAGCAACCACTGATGGGAAGTGCTTACGGATGAACTCTTGGCGTTCAGTTGTACATACAAATGCGTCGCCAGTACAGATAAGGCCGCGAACCGCGTGCTTATCTTCCATTTGAGATAGCGCTTGTTCAGCAACTTGCATCAGCTTGTCGTCAGCTTTGAATGCTGCAGGTTGACCTGCCATTTGACCGATTTCGTAACCGAAAGCCGTAACGTCTGCATCGTGGTGACGAACTTCAGTCGAGATAACGACATCGCCAAGGTTCAGTGTTGAATCAAAACCGCCAGCAGAACCAGTGTTTAGAACGACATCTGGTTGGTACTCACTTAGTAGGATTGAAGTACCAACTGCTGCAGCTACTTTACCAATGCCAGATTGAAGCAAAACAACGTCAACACCATTTAGCTGACCAGAGAAAAAGGTACAACCGCCTTTATTAACTTCAGTAATGTCTGAAATTGCTGCTTTTAGGATCGCAACTTCTTGCTCCATTGCGCCAATGATGCCGATTTTCATGTGTAGTCTCTTAATAAAAATATTTAAACAGTAGAGCGAAATTGTAGCATGGAAGAGAAGTGTCGAGCGACAGCCCTGAGGCACTTCTCATCCGAATACAGACGATTTATCTGCGTATTCTTTTATCTATTTGATTAGGCCTTCGCTTTTTAGGCTTGCGCGAAGTTGTTCAGCACGTTTACGGTTCACACCAAAATCAGAATGGCCAGTACGAGACTCAGAACGCACGATCAGTTTGTCATCGGTGATTTTAAGTTCTAAGTCATCGACAAAGCGCATGATGCGAGAGGTACATTCAACACGCAGGTAATCATCGGTTTTGTTGGCCGTTTTCGCGCCCGGCAAGGTCAGAGCTACTTGCTCAATGGCATCAAGGCTTGCTGAATCTGATAACTCAAACGCGGCCAATGTATGCTGCTCACGGTCATCTTGAGTTGATACGCAGTTTGGTTTGTCTCCACAAGGTGATGAAGTTCTGTCTTTCATGTCCGTGATTCCTTGGCTGCAAGCGGTTAACGTTAAAAGTGATAGCGAGAGGAGAGCGGTTTTTTTCATAGTGTTTCCTATGGCGTTTTAGTTCTAATTATAGTTATCGGCTTGTTTGCGATTGTTTTACGTATTTTCGTTATGCTTGTGATAAACGTATCTAATTCAAAAAAGGATCCATGATTGGATCCTTTTTTTATAGTAACGGCTTGAGCAATAAAGGAAACCTTATACTAGGGCGTGTTGACCTTTCGTGGTTAAATTTTGTTCGAGATAAAAGCGTTTTAATCGCGGCGAGGGGGAAGTAGCCTAGTCACACTTCTAGGTAATCCAATATCCCTTCCGCTGCTTTGCGGCCTTCATCGATAGCGGTCACTACCAAGTCCGATCCTCGAACTGCATCACCACCGGCAAAGATCTTGCTGTTGGTGGTTTGGTACTGAAATTCTTGTTTACCGGATGCCTTGATGCGTCCCCATTGATCCAATTCGACACCGAAAGGTTCTAACCACTCCATGGCGTGCGGTTGGAAACCAAATGCCATGATCACGGCATCCGCTTCAAGCACATGCTCACTGCCTTCGACAGGTTCTGGACGACGACGGCCTGCTTCATCCGGTTCACCCAAGGCTGTTTTCACCACTTTGACCCCAGTAACGTGACCTGATGAATCAGTTTCCAGTGCTAATGGTTGAAGGTTGAACATGAACTTCACGCCTTCCTCTTTCGCATTTTTAACCTCACGGCGAGAGCCGGGCATGTTGGCTTCATCTCGGCGATAAGCACAAACAACGTTAGCTGCGTGCTGGCGAATAGATGTTCGGACACAGTCCATCGCCGTATCACCACCACCAAGCACCACCACTTTTTTGCCTTTCATGTCGATGAATGGCGTGGGGTTATTGAGTTCCATGACCTTGTAGGTATTGGAAACAAGGAATGGTAGGGCATCATAAACGCCCGGTGCCTCTTCATTATCCAACCCAGCACGCATGTTTTTATAGGTACCGACGCCTAAGAAGACAGCGTCGTAATCATCGACAAGCTGCTGAAGTTGTATATCTTTGCCGACTTCGGTATTCATTTGGAACTCAACGCCCATCTCGCTGAAGATACGGCGACGATTTTCCATGATGCTTTTCTCAAGCTTGAACGATGGAATACCAAACGTCAGTAGGCCACCGATTTCTGGATAGCGGTCAAATACAACAGCTTTCACGCCATTACGAACTAGGATATCAGCGGCCGCTAGACCTGCAGGTCCCGCACCGATGATCGCCACCTTTTTATCGGTCCATTCAACGTGAGACATGTCTGGCTTCCAGCCCATCTCAAAGGCTTTGTCGGTAATGTACTTTTCAATGTTGCCTATGGTGACTGCGCCGAAATCGTCATTGAGGGTACAAGAACCTTCACACAGTCGGTCTTGAGGACACACTCGTCCACAAACCTCAGGTAAGCTGTTGGTCTGGTGAGACAGTTCAGCTGCTTCGATAATACGCCCTTCATTGGCAAGCTTAAGCCATTGAGGGATATAGTTGTGGACTGGGCACTTCCATTCACAGTAAGGGTTACCGCAATCTAAACAGCGGTCAGCTTGCGCCTTGGCTTGCTGTTTAGTGAAAGGTTCATAGATCTCTACAAACTCAATCTTACGTATCGTGATGGGTTTCTTCGCTGGGTCTACGCGATTCACATCAATAAATTGGTATACATTCTGGCTCATTATGGGCTCCTTCCAATTATTGCGCTTGAACACGAAGTTCAGCTGAGCTGCGGCTTTGGTGGCCGAGCAAGGTGCTGAGATCCGCCGTTTTTGGCTTCACTAAGTAGAACTTCGGAATCCATCCATCAAAGTTCGCCAGAATCGCTTCAGCGTGTACTGAGCCTGTTTCTTCTAAGTGTTCTGCAATTAAGCCACGCAGATGCTCTTGGTGGATAAATAGGTCAGACAGAGAAAGCGCCTCAACTGACTCGTTGTTCACTCGGCCTTGGAAGTCTTCGTTCTTATCCATCACATAAGCAAAGCCACCTGTCATACCGGCACCGAAGTTCACTCCAGTTGCGCCAAGAATGGCAACAATACCGCCTGTCATATACTCACAAGCGTTATCACCTGCGCCTTCAATTACAGCAACGGTACCAGAGTTACGCACGCCAAATCGTTCGCCAGCAGTACCTGCTGCAAATAGTTTGCCTCCAGTTGCGCCATACAGACAGGTGTTGCCTATGATGGTCGCTTCGTTACAAACAAATGCTGTGCCTTGGTGAGGCTTGATAACCACCTTGCCGCCTGCCATGCCTTTACCGACATAGTCATTGGCATCACCCGTGAGGTAAAGCTCTACGCCACCTGCGTTCCAAACTGCAAAAGACTGACCTGCGGTACCGTCGAGGTACAACTTAATTGGTGAACCTGCCATCCCTTGGTTGCCGTATCGCTTAGCAATTTCGCCAGAGATACGCGCGCCAATCGAGCGGTCTGTGTTGATCACGTTGTAGTAAAGGCTGGTGGATTGACGTTTTTCAATCGCATCGAGTGCATCATCAAGGATCTGTTGGTTGAGTTGCCCCTTATCAAATGGTGCGTTTGGCTCGCTCCAATACAGAGGGTGCCCCTCAGGTGATACCGGAGCTTCCAGTATCGATGAGAGATCCAATTTACTCTGTTTCGCTGTGAGGCCTTGAACGACTTCAAGCAAATCAGTACGGCCAATCAAGTCGGTGAGTTTTTCTACACCAAGCTCTGCAAGGTATTGGCGAACTTCATCGGCTAAGCCAGTAAAGTAATTCACCACCATGTCTGGTAGCCCTTTGAAGTATTCTCGGCGCAATGTTTCATCTTGAGTCGCGACGCCTGTCGCACAGTTATTGAGGTGGCAGATTCTTAAGAATTTACAACCCATTGCCACCATCGGTGCGGTACCAAAACCAAAGCTTTCAGCCCCTAAAATCGCGCCTTTAATTACATCGAGACCGGTTTTCAGACCGCCATCGACTTGCAGGCGGATCTTATGACGAAGCCCGTTAGCAACCAGTGCTTGTTGAGTTTCGGCTAAGCCTAGCTCCCAAGGGCAACCTGCGTATTTCACAGAAGTCAGTGGGCTTGCTGCGGTACCGCCATCGTAGCCAGAAATGGTAATCAGATCGGCATAAGCTTTTGCTACGCCAGTTGCAATCGTGCCTACACCCGGCTCCGATACTAACTTCACTGAAACCAAGGCGTTAGGGTTCACTTGCTTAAGGTCGAAAATAAGCTGCGCTAGATCTTCGATAGAATAAATATCGTGGTGCGGAGGAGGGGAGATCAGAGTGACACCTTGCACTGAGTATCTCAGCTTAGCGATTTCTGCCGTCACCTTATGACCTGGCAGCTGGCCACCTTCACCGGGCTTAGCGCCTTGTGCGACCTTGATTTGCAGAACATCGGCATTGGTTAGGTAATGTGGCGTTACACCAAAACGACCGGAAGCGATCTGCTTGATACGAGAGTTTCGATCAGTACCAAAGCGTCGTGGTTCTTCCCCTCCTTCACCAGAGTTGGAGTAACCACCCAAGCGGTTCATCGCCATGGCCAGTGCTTGGTGCGCTTCGGGGCTCAGAGCACCGATTGACATTGCCGCAGAGTCGAAGCGTTTAAACAGATCGCTGTTAGGTTCTACTTGCTCCAGTGGTAGAGGCTGTTCGGCTTTTTTAAGACTCATTAAGTCACGCAGCATCGCGGCAGGGCGAGCATTCACTTGCTTAGCAAAAGAGAGATAATCCGATGTTTCTCCGGTTTTTACTGCGGTTTGCAGAGTGCCGACTACATCTGGGTTATAGGCGTGGTATTCGCCGCCATGCACGTATTTGAGCAGACCACCGTGCTCGATTGGCTTACGTTTAGTCCATGCCTTACGAGATAGGTTATAGATATCTTGTTGGAAATCGCTAAAGCTAGCACCTTGGATTCTAGTGGTCACGCCACGGAAGCAGAGCTCAACAACGTCGGAATGGAGGCCAACGGCTTCGAAAAGCTGCGAACAACGATATGAAGCAATCGTAGAAATACCCATCTTCGACATGATCTTATACAGACCTTTGTTGATGCCGTTTTGGTAGTTTTGCATCGCGGTACGATAGTCTTTATCTAAAGAGCCATCATCCAACATTTTACCTAACGCTTCATAAGCCAAGTATGGATAAACCGCGGTCGCACCGAAGCCAAGTAGCACTGCGAACTGGTGTGGGTCACGAGCAGTAGCTGTCTCAACCACGATGTTGGCATCACAACGCAGACTGGTATCAGCCAGTCTTGTTTGCACCGCACCAACCACCATGGCTGCAGGGATTGGTAGTTTACCTTTCTCTAATCCTTTGTCCGATAGCACAACCAAAACGGCACCTTCGCGGATTTCTTGTTCTGCGCTATCACATACTGCTTTGATTGCTTGCTCAAGGTCTTGATGATTTGGGTCGTAGTGCATGCTGAGAATGGCATGACGGTAATGTTTTTGACTTAACTGCAGAAGCTGCTGCATGTCTGAGTAAAGCAGTACTGGTGAATCAAACGTGACACGATAGGCGTGACCGTCTGTTTCGCAGAACACGTTCATCTCTTTACCAATACTGGTCGCTAAAGACATCACGCGTTTTTCACGTAGTGGATCGATCGGCGGGTTGGTGACCTGTGCAAATTTCTGACGGAAATAATCCGTGATGAGACGCTCTTTCGAAGAGAGCACCGCCATTGGCGTATCATCGCCCATCGAGCCTACCGCCTCTTGTCCCATATCACCAAGCACTCGCAGCACTTGGTCCGACTCTTCGTTGCTCATTGCAAACTGTTTTTGGTAGGTCTTGAGCGTGTCGTTATCAAAACTGCGCTTACCGATTTGCTCATCGGGCAGATCGGAAAATGGTGTCAGTCTGTGAACGTTCTTTTCCATCCACTCTTTGTAGGGGTGGCGACTTTTGAGATCGTTATCTATTTCGTGAGATTGCCACAGCTTACCGCTACGGGTATCGATAACCAGTAGCTCACCGGGGCCCACTCGGCCTTTTTGGGCGACTTCATCGGGTGCATAATTCCAAATGCCAACCTCTGACGCCAATGTGATCAAGTTGTCTTTGGTGATCACATAACGCGCTGGACGCAGGCCGTTTCTATCTAGGTTACATGCAGCGTAGCGGCCGTCAGATAGGACGATACCTGCGGGGCCATCCCACGGTTCCATGTGTTTGGAGTTGAAGTCGTAGAATGCTCGCAGATCTGGATCCATATCTGGGTGGTTCTGCCAAGTGGGCGGAACCAGCATACGCATCGCTCGGAACACATCCATACCACCGGCTAGGAATAGGTCGAGCATGTTATCTAGGCTTGAGGAGTCAGAGCCCGTTTCATTCACGAAAGGTGCGGCCGTTTGTAAATCGGGCAGCAGTGGTGAAGAGAATTTATAGGCACGGGCCTTAGACCATTGGCGGTTACCTTCGATGGTATTGATCTCACCATTGTGCGCCAAATAGCGGAATGGTTGCGCCAGTGGCCAGCGTGGCTGAGTATTGGTTGAGAAGCGCTGGTGGAACAGACATATCGCTGATTCCATGCGTAAATCAGCAAGATCGAGGTAAAATCGCGGAAGATCGGCTGGCATACACAAGCCTTTGTAAACCACGACTTGCGTCGAAAGGCTACAAATATAGAAATCGTTGTCTGTGGTGAGCTGTTTTTCAATTCTACGGCGAGCGATATAAAGGCGTCGTTCAATATCACGTTCACGCCAACCTGCTGGGGCGGAAATGAAGGCTTGCTGAATATTGGGAAGTGAATCTTTGGCGATAGGGCCTAATACGTCGCTGTTTGTCGGTACTATTCGCCAACCTGCAACGGTTAAGGTCTCTTGTGCGAGCTCTTTATTGATGATGTCTTGCGCTGATTGCGCTTTGATTGGATCCTGGCTGAAGAAAATCATGCCGACAGCGTATTGCTTGCTGAGCGTAAAGTTATTCTCTTGGGCAATAATTCTGAGATATGAGTCGGGCTTCTGTAGCAATAAGCCACAGCCATCTCCAGTTTTACCGTCTGCAGCAATGCCGCCACGGTGTGTCATACGGTCGAGGGCTGAAATAGCAGTTCGTACCAACTTGTGACTCGGTTGGCCTTCCATTTGCGCTATTAAACCAAATCCACAGTTGTCTTTTTCAAAACTCGGATCATATAGAGCCATTGCAATTCTCCCTTTGCTGTCATCCAGACAGTAAATGACTAACTATTTATGTGCTTGTTATTGTCTATACTTGTTGTTTACAAAACATTTTTTATAAAATCATCGTTTGTTTTTCTAGTTAACTATCACGCTAAATTATGCATTGGTGATTTTAACAAAATTGATTCATTTTGTTTTCATGAGCCTTACAACGTATAGCGAATTGTGTTTAAGGTCAAGTTGGTGGTTAATTATCATGCAAAAACGCGATTAACCATGTAATAAACTACAATTATCTTTTATATCAATGGGCTACAAATGGTTGGGGCTAGTGGCTTTAACATTTGAATGAAGGGGGAGTTCTGTGGTACTTAAAATAGAGATAGAAAAAAGGCTAGCATCGAGTGCTAGCCAAATATAAAAGTTAGGAAGGGTTTTGCTTTTCCTCTAGGCTAACGTCATTGACGCTAGCCCGAGAAATATTATGCGGAAAGCATGAGTGAATCGGCTTTCGCTTCTAAGTTAGAGTTACCCATTAAGAAGTCATCAATGGCAATGGCACACTCACGACCTTCATTAATACAACGTACAACCAGAGACTGACCTGTACGCATATCACCAGCTGCAAAAACGCCTTTCTGGTTTGTTGCGTAACCTTCAGAAGCAACGTTACCGCGCTCGTCCAGTTTGATATCAAGTTGAGCAAGTACACCTGTCGGCTCTGGGTGTAGGAAACCCATCGCTAGGAATGCTTGGTCACATGGAATCACACGCTCTGAGTTTGCTACTTCATCAAAAGTAGGGCGCTCACCTGGAGCTGCGTCTTTCCAAACGATATCAGCAATACGTAGACCCGTCACTTGACCTTGATCGTTACCGATGAACTCTTTAGTCAAGATGTTCCAGTGACGTTCACAGCCTTCTTCGTGAGAAGTCGTGGTCTTCATGAGCATCGGGTATTGAGGCCAAGGCATGTTTGCTGGGCGTTTCTCTGGAGGGATCGGCATGATCTCAACCTGAGTAATGCTCGCTGCTTTGTGACGGTTTGATGTACCCACACAGTCAGAGCCAGTATCACCGCCGCCGATAACCACAACGTGCTTATCTTTAGCGTGAATCTCTTCTGTTTTTAGATCTAGGTTGTTAGCACGGCGGTTATTTTGGCCAAGGAATTCCATAGCAAAATGAACGCCTTTCAATTCACGACCTGGGATTGGTAGGTCGCGAGGAACCGTAGAACCACCGGTTAGCAATACCACATCAAACTCTTGGCGCAGTTGTTGAGCGTTAACATCAACACCGATGTGTTGGTTAACTTTAAACTCAACGCCAGCTTCAGCCATTAGGTTGATTTTACGATCAATCACGTCCATCCCCAGCTTGAAGTCTGGGATACCGAAACGCAGTAGGCCGCCAACTTTCTCGTCACGTTCAAATACCGTCACCGAGTGACCAGCGCTGTTTAGCTGCTCAGCTGCGGCTAGGCCAGCAGGGCCTGAACCGATAACAGCCACTGTTTTACCCGTGCGAGAGCGAGGTGTTTTTGGTTTTGCGTACCCTTCACGGTACGCAGTTTCTACAATCGTTTTCTCGATATTACAGATAGTGATTGGGTCTTGGTTAATACCTAGTACACAAGCACTCTCACAAGGAGAAGGACACACACGACCTGTAAATTCAGGGAAGTTATTGGTAGAGCTTAGGATGTTCCAAGCCTCTTCCCAGCTGTCACGGTAAACCGCATCATTGAATTCTGGGATGATGTTACCAATCGGACAACCGCTGTGACAGAAAGGTACGCCACAGTCCATACAACGAGATGCTTGAGTATTGATCTTGTCACCAAACTCTTCGTTAAGTACGAACTCTTTGTTGTCTTCGATACGAACTGACGGGTCGAGCTTCTTTGGAAGCTCGCGACCGTGTTCTAAAAATCCAGTAGGCTTACCCATTATACTGCCTCCACTTCTTCCGTTTGTGCCTGTTGTGCTTCAGCTTTACGCTTCTCAAGAACTGCTTTGTAGTCGCGTGGCATAACTTTAATCAGTGATGCAACACTTGCTTCAAAGTTGTCTAGGAAAGACTGAGCAACTTCACTTCCTGTGAATTCAACGTGCTTGGTTAGCATATCTAGTAGAAGATCTTTATCTTCTTGTTCAATTGGATCTAGGTCTACAAGTTCTGGGTTAAGCTTGGTTTCGAAGTCACCTGCTTTGTCCCAAACATAAGCAACACCGCCACTCATGCCCGCGGCAAAGTTACGACCCGTTGAGCCAAGGATAACGGCAACACCGCCAGTCATGTATTCACAACCGTGGTCACCAACGCCCTCAACAACAACCTTCGCACCTGAGTTACGAACACAGAAACGTTCGCCAGCCATACCGCGAATGAAAGATTCACCTGAGGTTGCACCGTAGAAACATACGTTACCAACCACGATGTTATCTTCAGCAACGATAGAAGATTTCGCATCTGGGTACAGTACCAAGGTACCGCCAGACAGACCTTTACCCCAGTAATCGTTCGCGTCGCCTTCTACTTCGAACTTAACGCCTTTCGCAAGGAACGCACCGAAAGATTGGCCAGCACTACCGTGGAACTTAACGTTCATTGGTTGTGGTAAACCTTGGTCTTTGTAAACCTTCGAGATTTCGTTCGACAGCATGGTACCCGCAGAGCGGTCAGTGTTGATGATAGGGAAGGTCGCATTTACGGCTTCACCTTTCTCAAGTGCAGGAATCGCAGCTTGGATCAACTTACGGTCTAGAACATCTTCTAGGTTGTGGTTTTGTTGTGTCTGGTTGTAGATACCATCTTCTGCACGCGCCTGCTCAATGTGCAGTACTGGTGTTAGATCTAGGTTTTTGTACTTCCAGTGGCCGATGTCGTCACGAACTTTAAGTTTGTGCGATTGACCCACCATCTCATCAATAGAGCGGAAGCCAAGTTCAGCCATTACTTCACGTAGGCCTTCAGCCATGTATTGGAAGAAAGTCACTACGTCTTCTACGCGGCCGTCGAAACGCTCACGCAGAGTTTTGTTTTGTGTTGCGATACCAACAGGACATGTATTCTTGTGACACTTACGCATCATGATACAGCCTTCAACAACCAATGCTGCTGTTGCTACGCCCCATTCTTCAGCGCCAAGTAACGTTGCTACTGCAAGGTCACGTGGCGTTTTCATCTGACCATCAGACTGAACAACGATACGGTTACGTAGGCCGTTTTTCAGCAGTGTTTGGTGCGTTTCCGCTAGACCAAGCTCCCAAGGTAGACCAGTGTGACGGATAGAAGACATCGGAGATGCACCCGTACCGCCATCAAAACCTGCGATAAGTACTACGTCAGCTTTCGCTTTCGCTACACCCGATGCAATCGTACCTACGCCAGCTTCCGATACTAGCTTCACGTTTACACGGCCGTTACGGTTCGCGTTTTTCAGATCGTAGATTAGCTGAGCCAAATCTTCGATTGAGTAGATATCGTGGTGTGGCGGTGGAGAGATAAGACCTACGCCCGGAGTCGAGTGACGCGTTGCGCCGATCCAGTCATCAACCTTATCACCAGGTAGTTGACCACCCTCACCAGGTTTCGCACCTTGAGCCATCTTGATTTGCAGCTCATCAGCGTTAGATAGATAGTAAGACGTTACACCAAAGCGACCCGAAGCCACCTGTTTGATTGCTGAACGTTCCCAGTCGCCGTTTTCTTTACGTTCGAAACGTGCTGGATCTTCACCGCCTTCACCTGAGTTTGATTTCGCGCCAATGCGGTTCATCGCGACAGCCAGTGTTGAGTGAGCCTCATGCGAGATTGAACCAAAGCTCATTGCGCCGGTTGCGAAACGCTTAAGGATGTTCTCGATTGGTTCTACTTCTGCTAGAGGAATAGAGCCTGCAGGGTTCTTGATGAAATCAAGTTGGCTACGTAGCGTTGCTGCGTTGTCGCCTTGGTCATCGACGGCTTTTGCGTACTTCTTGAACTGACCGTAATCTTTGTTACGCGTCGACTCTTGAAGTAGAGAAATCGTTTCTGGGTTGAATAAGTGCTTCTCACCACGTTGTTTCCACTGGTAAACACCACCAACATCAAGGATCTGAGCTGGGATCTCACGAGCTGGGTAACCAACACGGTGACGAACAAGTACTTCTCGCGCGATATCGTCGATCGTTAGACCTTGGATACGAGAAACAGTACCTGTGAAGTATTTTTCAACTACAGATTTGCTTACACCAAGCGCTTCGAAGATTTGTGCACCGTGGTAAGACTGCAGCGTAGAGATCCCCATCTTAGAGAAGATCTTCAGTAGACCGCCGTTGACACCTTTACGGTAGTTATCGAAGAACTCACGTGGGTGTACGTTTGGAGCTAGCTTCTTAGTGCGTTGCAGTTCAACAATCGTTTCAATCACTAGGTATGGGTTAACTGCGTTTGCACCGTAACCGATAAGCGTTGCAAAGTGATGTGTCTCACGAGCGTCGCCCGTTTCAACCACGATGTCACACTTAGCACGTAGGCCTTTACGGATTAGGTGGTGGTGAACCGCACCAACCGCCAGCATTGCTGGGATAGCGGCGTGGTTAGAGTTAACTGCACGGTCAGTCAGTAGGATGATAGAGTAGCCATCAATCACTGCGTCTTCTGCGTATTGGCAGATACGCTTAAGTGCGCGCTCTAACTTACCTTCATCACCATTTGCTTGGAATACGATATCCAGCGTCTTCGCTTGCAGGTGCTCATTATCGATGGCACGTAGCTTTTCTAACTCAGAGTTAGACAATACTGGAGACTCAAGTTCTACTTTTTGACAGTGCTCAGGTGTTTCAGCAAGTAGGTTCTGATCCTTACCTAGGTAAGTGTTCAGAGACATAACCATACGCTCACGAATCGGGTCGATTGGCGGGTTGGTTACTTGTGCAAACAACTGTTTGAAGTAGTTTGAAAGGTGCTGCGATTGGTGAGAAAGAATCGCTAGCGGCCAGTCAGCACCCATTGCAGAAAGTGGCTCGTAGCCTGTTTTCGCAAGAGGTAGAATGATTTCGTTTACTTCCTCAGAACTCACACCAAACGATTGTTGTTTGTGCAGGAGCTTTTCTGGAGAAGGTTGGCTAAATTCGTTGCTCGCATCGGGTAGCTTTTTCAAGCTCAACAGGTTCTCTTCAACCCATTTTTCGTAGGGTTGAGCTTTAGCAATGCTGTCTTTCACTTCTTCATCAGAAATGATGCGGCCTTGCTCAAGGTCAGCTACAAAAATACGACCTGGTTGTAGACGACCACGGTACTCAACGTTTTCAGGTGCGATCTCAACAACACCAGACTCAGACGCCATCACTAGGAAGTCGTCTTTCGTTACTGTGTAGCGAGAAGGACGCAGACCGTTACGGTCAAGGGTTGCACCTACTTGAACACCATCGGTGAAACAGACAGATGCTGGGCCATCCCATGGTTCCATTACGTTTGCGTGGTACTGGTAGAACGCACGACGAGTTGGATCCATGTTTTTGTTTTCTTGCCATGCTTCCGGGATCATCATCATTAACGCATGTGGCAGAGTACGACCAGAAAGAACAAGTAGTTCAAGTGCCATATCGAAGTTTGATGAATCCGAGCTACCTTCCTGACAGATAGGCAGTAGCATGTCGATTTCTGCTTGTGTAAACAGATCCGATTCTAGGATCGCTTCACGTGCTTTCATCCAGTTCAGGTTGCCGCGAACCGTATTGATTTCGCCATTATGCGCGATGTAACGGAAAGGCTGAGCCAGACGCCAACGTGGGAATGTATTGGTAGAGAAGCGTGAGTGTACCAGGGCTAGAGCTGTCACCATGGTTGGGTTTTGCAGATCTAGGAAGTACTGAGGAACTTGCTCAGTGGTTAGCTGACCTTTGTACACTAACGTCTTGTAAGACATTGAGTTGATGTAGAAGTCATCACCGATGTTTGACACGCTTTCTAGGCACACGCGAACCGTGTAGTTACGTAGAACATACAGTTTACGCTCAAGCTCTTCTGGTGTAATACCAGGGCCGCCTTTAATAAAGACATGCTCAAACTGAGGTTCAGTGCTTAATGGATCGGCACCGATCATTGAGTTGTCCGTTGGAAGCTCACGGTAACCGATAACTTCTAACTCTAGGCGTTGTGCATTACGTTCTAGAATGTCACGACACTGTGCTCGTTTGTGTTCATCTTTCGGGAAAAGTACAACACCTACGCCATATTTTTCAAAAGATGGCAGTTTGATTCCAAGCTTTACCGCTTCTTCTAGTAAGAATTCGTGCGGCTTCTGCAGCAGGATACCTGCACCATCACCAGAACACGGATCGCAGCCTTGGCCGCCACGGTGTTCCATACGTGCAAGCATATCGAGTGCTTGAGTTACGACATCATGAGATTTGCGATTCTTTAGATGCGCAACAAAACCGATACCACAAGCGTCATGCTCCAATTCAGGAGTATACAGACCCTGTGAGTTCTGCTCTTGATCTACCATAGATACATCCTTCCAGTTAAATCTAGGCACAACTTATTTGTATTTAAGTCAGCCTTGTCCTTTTATATTTATGGGTCTAAACCTGCCTATGCTGGCGGTTTGAATCCTTTCCGTATCTCGCAGGAAAAGTATTGCGAGAAAAACAATCCTTAGTGATATCTGTTTATTTTTAGCCACAAGCTAGTGGTTTGTATAGGTGGGAGCTAGATATCACCGATTTATTAGCAATTTTTATTGTGAGTGAATACGCAATAACCGCTAATATGTGTAAGTATCCTACAATTTTGTCTAGGCGAATTGCAATGAAAGTTGACCTATGTAGACCATTTTTTTCGTTTTATTTTGAGTTTTATGTATAACAAATGCGCAACAATAGGCAAATAGCGCCGATTTTTTGCATGTTTATTGATATTTGTTAGGTTGATCGCAAAAAGTCTTACGTAAACTAATGGGTCGAATTTTGCAGGGATGTAGTTTTTTTCAAACAAAGATTGATATTCATTCTTATTTACTGAGCACTTTGAAAATATGCAATTACACGAGCTAGTCAATACTATTGGCCAAGACCTACAACGTCGCTATGGCGAAAAAGTTCATAAGTTGACGCTTCACGGTGGTTTTAGCTGTCCAAATCGAGACGGAACCATTGGTCGCGGAGGTTGCACTTTCTGCAACGTCGCCTCTTTCGTTGATGAACAAACTCAGGTTCAAAGTATTGCTGACCAGCTGAACGATCGCGCGGGTGAGATAGCTCGCGCTAAGAAGTATCTCGCGTATTTTCAGGCATACACAAGCACTTACGCTGAGGTGCAGGTGCTCAAGAATATGTATGAAGAGGCACTAAAAGCACCCGGAGCCGATATCGTCGGTCTGTGTGTCGGTACCAGGCCGGATTGCGTGCCAGATGCGGTGTTGGATCTGCTCGCGGGGTACGTCAAACAAGGCTACGAGATTTGGCTCGAGCTCGGCTTGCAAACTGCCAATGATACCACCCTGAAACGGATTAATCGTGGCCATGACTTTGCGGTGTATCAAGCGATCACCCAACGCGCACGGGCTTTAGGGATTAAGGTCTGTACTCACCTTATTGTCGGCCTGCCAAAAGAAACCAAAGCGGACAACCTTGAAACGTTAGACAAGGTATTAGCGGTGGGTACCGATGGCATCAAGCTTCATGGTCTGCATATTGTTGAAGGCAGTACCATGGCTAAAGCGTGGAAGGCCGGTAAATTAGAAGCCCCAAGCCTAGAAGAGTATGTTGATATCGCCACTGAGATCATTCAACGTACGCCAGCCAGTGTGGTTTACCATCGAGTATCTTCTGCTGCGAGACGCCCGACCTTGCTTTCGCCTTTATGGTGTGAAAACCGTTGGTTAGCGATGACTGAGATTGGCCGCTCACTGGATAAAACCGGTGCGCAAGGTGTAAAAACGGACTCAACATTTGAATATACGCTACCCGTTTTAAATGCGAGTAAATAATAGAAATCTCTGAGCATAAGCGCGAACAGATAAAAATGCCGAATGATGTTAGTATTTTCTCTAACAGATTGTAGGGTATAGATTGAGAATAAATGGAATTAGCAATGACTTGGTTGTGGGATAGAGCAGATGGCTACGGTATTTATATCGTTCTCATGTTGCTGATTGCTCTCATCTGCTGGCATCTTTATTCACGTTATCAGTCGCATATTGAACAGCTTCTTCTTTCTACTCCGTCACCACTTTATTTCGTCGATGTGCGAAGTGGAGAGACTCTCTATGCCAATCGCCAAGCGATGCAGTTGCTTGGCATCCGCCAAATCGGTGTTAATTTTCGCTTTCCTACCGTGGAGAGTGAGAACAGCTTTCGCCACGATTTAACCAATCACATCAACTCTCGAGCCTTCGAGCAGGTCTCCCTGTGGGCGCTTTCTGAATTTGAGTCGTTTAAGATCAACTTAGTCGGTCGTAAGATCCATTTTAGAAATAAGCAGGCTTGGATGATTCACGCCTCACCTTATAAAAACACCAACGAAGAATTGTCCCGAGAAGTTCGAGAATTGAATGTTGCTCGTACCGCTTTGGATTCTTTGTCTGAGTTGATCTACGTGAAAGATCAAAAGGGTGAGTTGGTCGCAAGCAATCGTTCGTTTAAAAAGTTTTGGCATGGTCGTCCTGAAGAGGGCACTTTGAGTGTGTCTGGCGGTGCATTAAAAGGTCGTGTCAGTGAACGTTCTTGGACAACCGATCAGGACGGCAAAGGGTGTTTGCTCGAAACCTATCAAAGTGTGCTGCTTTCCCAAGATGGAGAAACAATCGGCACGCTCTCTATTAGCCATGATGTGACCGATTGGCATGACATGCAGCAGAAACTGCGTGGCGAAATGGAGAAGCGAAAAGATACCGAGGTGGCTTTAGCGCAGCGTGATACGATTTTACAAAACATCTTAGAGGCGAGTCCGGACTCGATCGGTATTTTCAATCAGAATATGGTGTACCAAGCTTGTAATAAGCCGTTTGTGACAGCGTTGGGTATCTCTCAGGTTTCAGATCTGGTCGGAAAGCGTCTGCAAGATGTGGTGCCAAATAATATTTATTCACGCTTAGCAGACACGGATCATCAAGTACTTCATCAAGGCAAGTCTCTGCGTTATGTCGATAAACTGGTGTTGAGCAGTGGCGAATTGAGTTGGTATGACGTTGTAAAATCACCATTTAGAGATCCGGCATCGGGCACCAATGGTGTGTTGATCATGGCGAGAGGCATTACCGAGCGATACCTCGCGGAACAGAAATTGGAAGAAGCGAATTTTGAGCTTGAGCGCTTAAGCTTTATCGATAGTCTGACTCAGGTTGCGAACCGTCGCCGTTTTGATGAGCAGCTTTCGATCTTGTGGCCTCACCATGTGCGAGAGAAGTTACCGCTAACGATTATGCTGTGTGACATCGATTCCTTTAAAGGCTATAACGATTTTTATGGACACCAACAAGGCGATGATGCGCTGGTACAGGTCTCTCAAGCGTTCCAACAGGTTGTTAGTCGCTCATCCGATTGCGTGGCGTGTTACGGGGGGGAGTTTGGCTTCATTCTACCGAACACGAACTCGGAAGGGGCTTTGCAGGTAGCCACTCGTATCCATCAACAAGTGCAAGCACTTGAAATTGAGCATAAGCAATCAGCGGTGTCTGAATTAGTGACGGTCAGTATGAGGATTATTTCCTACATACCCACGTGTGATGATCAAATTGAATCAGCCATCGCATTGGCCGACAGTGCACTTTATCAAGCAAAGTCTGAAGGGCGAAATCGCTCCAGCGTACATCCATTCTCCATTCTCCATTCTCCATTTGATTCAGGCTGCGTCTTCATTTCCCTCCCTCTCTGTTTTAAACAATACCGTGCCAGTCTCTTGTTGCGTGTGATGAAGCTAGCTTACCTCGTTTCCTTAAACAGGGTAGAATATTGCTAGTCTTATCGCATGGAGCGCTAAATGAAACCAATGAAAAATCTTGCCCAGTATTACGTTGATCTACTCGTAAAATTGGGGATTGTCCGCTTTTCTATTTTACTCGCTCTAGCGCTGGTTGCTTTAGCTGTAGTCGTACAGGTTGGTATTACCCTTGTACTCAAAGGCAATGTTGATGACAGCGATATTATCCGTTCTGTTTTCTTCGGTTTAGTGATCACACCTTGGGCGGTCTATTTTCTGTCCGTGGTGGTTGATCAGCTAGAAGAGTCTCGTCAAAGGTTGGCGAAGCTGGTGTCTAAACTGGGTGATATGCGTGAGCGAGACCAAGAGCTAAATAATCAATTACAGCTGAATATTGAGAAGCTCAATCAAGAAATTGAAGAGCGTGAAAAAGCCGAGGAAGCGCGTGCTGAAGCGATGCAGGATCTCGAGAATGAGGTGTTTCAGCGTGAACGAACGCAAGTTGAATTGGCTGAACGTACGGCACTGCTGCGCTCATTTATCGATGCATCACCCGATCTGATTTACTATCGTAATGAAGAGGGTGTGTTCTCCGGTTGCAACCGTGCTGTGGAAGAGCTCACAGGTAAAACCGAAAAAGAGTTGGTGGGTTTAACCCCATGGGATGTCTACAGCAAAGAAGTGGCACAGCAGGTGGTCGATACCGATGAAAAAGTGTTTGTCGACAACCAGGCGGTGACTTATGAACAGTGGCTAGAGTATCCGGATGGTCACAAAAATTACTTTGAACTGCGTAAAGTCCCTTTCTATAGCAAGGATGGTCGCCATTTGGGCTTAGTCGGTTTTGGTCGTGACATTACCGAGCGTAAAGAGCATCAAGAATCTCTAGAGAAAGCGAGTCGTGATAAAACCACCTTTATCTCAACCATCAGCCATGAATTGCGCACTCCACTCAACGGTATCGTCGGCTTAAGCCGGATGCTGCTAGATAGTCCTTTGACGGATGAGCAGCGTAAGCAGTTGCAAACCATTAAGGTTAGCGCGGTAACGCTAGGTAATATCTTTAACGATATTATTGATATGGATAAGTTTGACCGTCGCAAGCTGGAATTACTCCCAACGCTGATTAACTTTGAAGATTTCGTGGTTGAGATGGAGAGTATTTCAGCGCTGATGGCTGAACAAAAAGGACTAAGGTTCGACCTAGAAAGGTTATCCGATCTGCCAACGGCCGTTAAGGTGGATGGTACTCGCCTTAGACAAGTACTGTGGAATTTGATCAGTAATGCAATGAAGTTTACTAAGGATGGTGGGGTGGTCATGACGGTCAGCGCTGAGCTAGACGGTGACTTTACTAATATTACGCTGGAGGTAGAAGACACCGGAATTGGCATTCCTGACAGTGAAATCGATAAGATCTTTGGATTGTACTATCAGGTGAAATCAGGCTCTGACAACTTACACGCGGTTGGTACTGGCATTGGCCTTGCTGTGTCGAAGCAGTTAATCAACATGATGGAAGGTGATATTGAAGTCACCAGTGAAGAAGGCTTTGGCAGTACCTTTACCGTGTCGATCCGTGTTCCGGTTAATCATGACACGCAAGCCCTGAATAAGACCCCAAGAAAGCAATCGAGCCTCAAGATTTTCATGGTTGAAGATATTGAGCTCAATATTACCGTGGCTCGTTCTCTTCTGGAAAGCTTGGGTCACGAGGTTACGGTAGTGATGACGGGCAAAGAAGCGCAGATTGTTTTCAATCCACAGGATTATGATTTGGTGTTGTTGGATATCCAACTGCCAGATATGACGGGCTTCGATATTGCTCAATACTATCGCGAGCAATACAGCGAGTTGCCACCCTTGGTAGCCCTAACCGCTAACGTATTGAACAACAAGCAAGAGTACCTAGAAAAAGGGATGGATGATGCGATCAGCAAGCCACTGTCGGTTCGCGCAATTCAAGATGTGATCACTCAGTTGGTTGAAGATACATCGCCAAGCCTTGAGAGCGGTAAGCGCATTAAGAAAGAAGAGGACATCAATACACAGTCAGCTTCTATTGGCCCTGTTTCTAGTCACATTACCTCTAGTCATATGGCTTCGATTGACACCACTTTGCTTGATATTGATATGCTAGAGTCTTATGTAGATATTGTTGGCCCGAAACCGGTTTTGGATAGTATCGTGATGTTTGAAAAGATGATGCCGGAATATATGGCAATATTAAACGCCAACATGGCGGCGAAAGATCATGCCAGTATCGTTTTAGAGGCGCACAAGATTAAAGGCGCAGCCGGCTCCATTGGTTTGAAACGCATCCAGCAAGTTGCACAGAAAGCCCAGTCTCCAGATATGCCAGCTTGGTGGGAGCATATTTCAGATTGGGTTAATGAAATAAATAATGAATACCGGAATGATATTGAGGTATTAAAGAGTTGGTTAAACCAAAGGTAGAAGAGTAATGAAAAAATTAGCATTCGCCGCATGCATAGTGGCATTAGCGGGTTGTTCTGCATCGCAAGTAGAATGGCAACAAGATAATCAAGTCAAAGTGTCTTCAGCGACAGTCACCATGAAAAGCAACCTTTGGCTGAACAAGATGCCGTCTATTGGAGAGGCTCAAGATAAGACGCTGCATGGCTCCATTTACCTAGAGTCTGATTCGCAATTACCGGCTACGCTTGCGGTTGAGAGTGTTACGGTTAAACAGGGTGCAGACACCTTGTTGGTAACGGCTGACGATCTTGATTTAAGAACACACAGTGAAACTCAATGGGAAGTCGCGTTTGTATGGCAGCTAGAGATCGACAGCGACAAGTCTGTTGATGTAGCGGTTGAATTGAAAGATGGCGAAACCGTGAAGTGGCTAGTCGAGAAAGACGTTAAGGTGGATACGGTTTACTAAAACCTTATTCAATTAAGAACAATAAAAAGGGAGAATGCGTAGGCACTCTCCCTTTTTAATAACTATTGATGACGTTTCTATTGTTCAAAACACTTACTGGTTAGCAGTGCAAAACGGCAGAAGCGCGAATCGAATTAGTCTTCTAGGTCACCACAAAAGCGGTAGCCTTCACCGTGAATCGTTGCGATGATTTCTGGTGTACCAGAAACTGATTCAAAGTGCTTACGAATACGACGGATTGTTACGTCTACTGTACGATCGTGTGGCTTAAGCTCACGGCCAGTCATCTTCTTAAGAAGGTCTGCACGTGTTTGGATCTTACCTGGGTTCTCACAGAAGTGAAGCAGAGCGCGGAACTCTGAACGAGGTAGCTTGTAGCCTTCGCCATCAGGGCTAACCAGAGAGCGGCTGTTGATATCTAGTACCCAACCGTTGAACTCATACTTCTCAACGCTACGCTTCTCTTCTTGAACAGAGTTTGTGCTCATTGAACGATTAAGAAGGTTACGTGCACGGATAGTTAGTTCACGAGGGTTGAATGGCTTAGTGATGTAGTCATCAGCGCCAATTTCTAGGCCAAGGATCTTATCGACTTCGTTATCACGACCCGTTAAGAACATAAGCGCTACATTTGCTTGCTCACGCAGTTCACGTGCAAGCAGTAGGCCATTCTTACCAGGAAGGTTGATGTCCATAATTACAAGGTTAACTTGGTTGTCAGAGAGCACTTGGTGCATCTCTTCACCGTCGCTAGCCTCAAAAACAGCATATCCCTCTGCTTCAAAAATACTCTTTAGAGTGTTACGAGTTACTTGCTCATCTTCAACGATCAGAATCTGCGGGGTTTGCATTTGGCGGTACCTAAATTTGTGACGACATTGTGCTAATAGAATAAATTCTAGGCAAAAACATAACATAAAGGTAATGTATTTTAACGATAACTTAAAGTTTTCAGAAAAATACTTACTTCTAGCTATCTGCCTTCCTTGAAGTATTGCCCAACAACGTAGATCCAGTACGCCTTTTCATCATTCTGTTAGTGATTGCCGAGGATTCTATAATTTTAACAGCATGCTAACAACGCGAGAATGTTAATTCCATTCACTTTATTGATTTACATCAATTGCCGGATTGCAACAAACTTTAATAGTATGGCTACAACTTGACTAGTGTTAAGGTGATTATTTAGTAGCTAAACTAGAATGGTTATTCGAGACAGCGGTTATATGTGGCCTGCGAAGTAGCTCATTATGAGTCAAGGAGGCGGAAATCTGGCCCTAGATTCTAGTATCTAAATATGTGTAATCTATTTTTTGTTCAGTATTAAACTGGGCGTATATTTATGAAAACAAAGGATTAATTTTAACAACCTATAAAAGCATAGAGGCGAACCTGACTTAACGGGTAATGCCTACTCACGGAGGATATATGCAAGATATAACACCAGACCTATGTGATGAATTTGGGAGCAAAGTCAACTTACTGAACATGCCACTACAGAGCTTCGGTCAGCGTAGTGCGTTTTGGGGGGAAATTGTAACAATTCGTTGCTATCACGATAACTCTAAGGTTCGCGAGGTTTTAGAGACTGACGGACGAGGTAAAGTTCTGGTTGTGGATGGCAATGGCTCATGCCAGAAGGCGCTGCTTGGTGATCTACTTGCCGTTCTTGCGATAGAAAATGGTTGGGAAGGTGTCATTGTGAACGGTGCAGTGCGTGATGTGGTTATGATGTCGCAAATGGATCTTGGCGTTCAGGCGCTGGGTACATCGCCATTCAAAACAGAGAAGCGCGGTGTCGGTCAAGTTAATGTCACTCTCTCTATACATAATCAACTGATTCAGCCGGGGGATTATATTTATGCTGATTGGAATGGTGTGTTAATTTCATCAGAGTTGTTAATTAAGTCGTAACGATATTAAAAGCGAAACCCTAAGCCCAATTCAACCCCTTGCTGCCACTCTTCATAGTCGAGGGTGGCATGCAAGTCGAGATTATCGGTCAGTTGTAGTCGGCTGGAAAGCTCTGCGGCCACCGACTGCTCACTGCCTTCTGTCTCATCTTTATAGGTATGAAGAGAACTGTTAAAAGAGACCCTCTCTGAAAACTGGTAGCTGACACCACTCAGTAACCCACTCTCATATTTCAGTGAAGCGCTGTTGATACGAGTACCCACATAAAGATCGACATCACTAAACAAGCTATAAGCATAGCCGCTATCCACTTTCCAAGTATCAAAGCTTTCATTCGATGCATTTTGCGTTGAGATAAAGAACTTATGGGAGGAGCGATCGCTCTGGCTGGAGAGCTGAGGCAAACTATTCGCTGAACAAACAACAGGCATAGCAAAGGCTAAAAGAATTAGTAATCTCTTCATTTCCCACTCCTGATGTCATTATTATTGTTCTTCGAACGTTATCGTTCAATTAAAGCACAGAACCTGCATGCCCGCTGTACTATCAATATAGCATTTAGTTATGTACATATATAAAATTGATTGCACTTGGTGCAATGGCGCGCAATCTCGACCTGAATTGGAGGTTTGTGTCGGTGTTTTATCCTTGAAATGACGGTTTGCACTAAAAAACGATACGAATGTAAAAAAAACGCAACTTTTCGTTGACGTATAGTACTAAAAATTGATACACGTAGAGTAAAGCACAAGCAGAGTATTTAAGATGCAGCACGTAAGCCACTTAGTAATGACCACGACCATTATTATTACCGACATTAATATTGTTGGGGCAGGCTGCTAAGTAACGGATTTTAAAAAAAAGGCCTGTATCCAACAAGATACAGGCCTTTTTTTGTACCATTTTTATGACTTATGGAGAAAGGGATGCGCGTTTTAAAGTTTGGAGGTTCATCATTAGCTGATGCCGATCGTTTTTTACGAGCGGCTGATATCATTGCTAATAATGCCCAGCAAGAAGAGTTAGCTGTTGTACTATCGGCTCCAGGTAAAACAACCAATAAGTTGGTCGCTGTTATTGAAGCGGCACTGCAAGAAGGTGAAGCCGACCAGCAAATTACAGAGATCGAATCATCATTTGCTGAACTATTTACCGAGATCAAAGCCGTTGTTCCTACTATCGATGGTTCGGCGTTCCAACAACAAGTCGATACCTCTCTTGCACAGCTGAAGCAGTTTGTGAATGGCATTAACTTATTGGGTATGTGCCCGAATCATGTGAATGCTCGCATCATCAGTAAAGGTGAGCGCATCTCCATCCAGTTGATGAAAGCGGTACTTGAAGCCAAAGGTCAACCAGCGAGCCTGATCGACCCCGTTCAATACCTCTATGCTAAAGGTGACCACCTTGAGGCTATGGTTGATGTGGACGTTTCTACTCAGAACTTCCGTCAGTCACCGCTTCCACAAGGTCATGTCAATATCATGCCGGGCTTTACAGCAGGTAACGATAAAGGTGAGCTAGTAACGCTTGGTCGTAATGGATCTGACTATTCAGCTGCGGTTCTTGCGGCATGTCTGCGCGCGGATTGCTGTGAGATCTGGACGGATGTAGACGGTGTTTACAACTGTGACCCACGCTTGGTCGATGATGCTCGCCTTCTTAAATCACTCAGCTACCAAGAAGCAATGGAACTCTCTTACTTTGGCGCATCGGTTCTCCATCCGAAAACCATCGCGCCGATTGCGCAATTCCATATTCCTTGTCTAATTAAAAACAGCTTTAACCCACAAGGTGCGGGAACGTTGATCGGCCAAGACACAGGCGAAGACAACCTAGCGATCAAAGGCATTACAACGCTAAGTGATCTCACCATGGTTAACGTATCAGGCCCGGGTATGAAGGGCATGGTCGGCATGGCGAGTCGTGTCTTCGGTGCGATGTCTTCTGCTGGCGTTTCTATTGTCCTTATTACTCAATCTTCTTCTGAGTACAGCATCAGCTTCTGTATTGAATCAGCTGACAAAGTGAAAGCGAAGCAAGTGTTGTCAGACGCGTTTGAACTTGAACTGAAAGATGGCCTATTAGAGCCAGTTGAGTTCATGGATGATGTGGCCATTGTCACGCTGGTGGGGGACGGTATGCGTACTTCACGTGGCGTAGCATCTCAGTTCTTCTCTTCTTTAGCGGAAGTGAACGTCAACATTGTTGCGATTGCTCAAGGCTCTTCAGAGCGCGCTATCTCCGCAGTGATCCCTGAAGATAAAATCTCAGAAGCGATCAAGGCGTGTCACGAGAACCTATTTAATTCTAAGCACTTCCTTGATGTATTCGTGGTCGGTGTCGGTGGTGTCGGTGGTGAACTGGTTGATCAGATCCAACGTCAACAAGATAAGCTCGCTGAAAAGGGCATCGTGATCCGCGTTTGTGGTTTAGCAAACAGCAAAGGTTTGTTACTCGATGGTGACGGCCTACCATTAGAGCAGTGGCGTGATCGCATGTCGAGCGCAACGGAAGAGTTTAGCCTAACGCGCTTGAGCGCTCTTGTTCAGCGTAACCACATTATCAACCCAGTCTTAGTTGACTGTACGTCTAGCGAAGGTATTGCTGCGCAATACGCGGATTTCCTAGCGGCTGGTTTCCACGTGGTTACACCAAACAAGAAAGCCAACACAGCGAGCATGGCTTACTACCATCAGTTGCGTGAAGTTGCCCGTAATTCACGTCGTAAGCTGATGTACGAGACAACGGTCGGCGCAGGTCTTCCGGTCATCGAAAACCTACAGAATCTAATCTCTGCAGGTGATGAGCTTGAGAAGTTCAACGGCATTCTTTCTGGTTCACTGTCTTACATCTTCGGTAAGCTGGATGAAGGTATGACACTGAGCCAAGCAACCAACATTGCTAAAGACAACGGCTTTACTGAACCGGATCCACGTGATGACTTATCAGGTATGGATGTAGCGCGTAAGCTACTTATCCTTGCACGTGAAGCCGGCATGGCACTTGAGCTTGAAGACGTTGAAGTCGACCAAGCATTGCCACCGGGTTTTGATGATTCAGGCACTGTGGCAGAGTTTATGGCTCGCTTGCCAGAAGCGGATGCTTACTTCCAAGAACAGTCAGCTATCGCAGCAGAAGAAGGCAAAGTACTTCGTTATGTTGGTGAGATTACCGATGGTAAATGTAAGGTTCGTATCGCAGCTGTTGATGGCGATGACCCAATGTTCAAGATTAAAGATGGCGAGAACGCGCTGGCATTCTACAGCCGTTACTACCAACCAATCCCGCTAGTACTTCGTGGTTACGGTGCGGGTACTGAAGTAACAGCAGCAGGCGTATTCTCTGATGTGATGCGTACTCTTGGTTGGAAATTAGGAGTTTAGGAATGAGTTCAAGTGATATGGATGTTGTCGTTTATGCTCCTGCATCAATCGGTAATGTCAGTGTAGGGTTTGATGTGCTGGGGGCCGCTGTGTCTCCAGTGGATGGCACACTGCTGGGTGACCGAGTTATGGTTAAAGCAGGTGATGAACCATTCTCACTTAAAACTGCAGGCAGCTTTGTTTCTAAGCTGCCAACGGAAGCCAAAGAAAATATCGTCTACGACTGCTGGGTGGTGTTCTCTAGAGAGCTTGATAAAAAAGGCGGTGCGCTAAAGCCTTTGGAAATGACACTCGAAAAGAACATGCCTATCGGTTCTGGTTTAGGTTCAAGTGCATGTTCAATCGTAGCGGCGCTTGATGCGCTTAACCGTTTTCATGGTCAGCCACTGAATGAAACTGAACTGCTTGCTCTGATGGGTGAAATGGAAGGTAAGATTTCAGGCGGTATTCACTACGATAACGTTGCGCCATGTTACCTTGGTGGCGTGCAATTAATGCTTGAAGAGCTAGGCATCATTAGCCAAGAAGTCCCATGTTTTGATGACTGGTACTGGGTGATGGCTTATCCGGGCATTAAGGTTTCAACGGCAGAAGCGAGAGAGATCCTACCATCTCAATACCGTCGTCAGGATATCATTGCTCATGGTCGCCATTTAGCGGGTTTCATTCACGCGTGTCACTCAGGTCAGCCTGAATTGGCGGCGAAGATGATCAAAGACGTGATCGCTGAACCATATCGTGAGAAACTGCTTCCAGGGTTTGCTGATGCTCGCAAATACGCCTTGTCGGCCGGTGCGCTGGCGACGGGTATTTCTGGTAGTGGTCCAACCCTATTTAGCATTTGCAAAGAGCAAGATGTCGCCGAGCGTGTTGCACGCTGGTTAGAACAAAATTACGTACAAAATGAAGAAGGATTCGTTCACGTTTGTCGCCTAGATAAACAGGGTTCGATCGTTACAGGAAGTGAGTTATGAAGCTGTACAACATCAAAGAAAATGATGAACAAGTCTCTTTTGGTCAAGCCGTTCGTCAAGGCTTAGGCCGTAATCAAGGTCTATTTTTTCCATCTGAACTGCCTAAGTTTAATGATATCGATGCGCTGCTAGCAGAGGACTTTATCCCTCGTAGCGCAAAGATCCTATCGGCGATTATCGGTGATGAGCTACCGAAAGAGACGATCGATCAGATGGTGGATGCGGCATTCCAATTCCCAGCACCAATCAACCAAGTCAAAGACGGCGTTTACGCGCTTGAGCTGTTCCACGGTCCAACACTGGCGTTTAAAGATTTTGGTGGCCGCTTTATGGCTCAATCTTTAGCAACCGTGTCTGACGGTGGTCAAATCACTATCCTAACGGCAACCTCAGGTGATACTGGTGCGGCAGTTGCGCATGCTTTCTATGGCATGGAAGACATCAATGTGGTGATCCTGTACCCGAAAGGCAAGATCAGCCCGCTGCAAGAGAAGCTGTTCTGTACACTAGGTAAGAATATCCACACCGTCGCGATTGATGGCGATTTTGATGCGTGTCAGGCGCTAGTGAAAGATGCATTTGATGACGCTGAACTGCGTAAAGAAATTGGTCTTAACTCAGCAAACTCTATTAACATCAGCCGTCTAATGGCTCAGATCTGTTACTACTTTGAGGCGGCTTCTCAGCTAACCAAAGAGCAGCGTGAGAACCTGGTTATTTCTGTACCAAGTGGTAACTTCGGTAACCTAACTGCGGGTCTATTGGCTAAAGCGCTAGGTCTACCTGTAAAGCGTTTCATCGCAGCAACCAACGAAAATGACACGGTTCCTCGTTACCTAGAAACAGGCCAATGGGATCCAAAACCGACAGTTGCGACCACATCGAACGCGATGGACGTAAGCCAACCAAATAACTGGCCGCGAATTGAAGAGCTTTGCCAGCTGAAAGGTTGGGGCTTAGATACTCTCGGCAAGGGTAAAGTATCTGACGAGCAGAGCGCTGAATCTGTACGCGATCTAAAAGCACAAGGTTACCTGTGTGAGCCACATGGTGCGATTGCTTACCGTCTATTGGAAGAGCAACTGCAAGAGAACGAGACGGGGCTGTTCTTATGTACTGCGCACCCGGCGAAGTTCAAAGAAGTGGTTGATGATATCTTAGGTACGGATATTGAATTGCCAGGCCCGCTGGCTAAGCACGCAGCTATGGAATTGCTGTCTGAAGATCTAGATAATGACTTTGAAGCGCTGAAAACAGTACTTCGTCGAGTTCAACCGTAACGTACATCTGTATTGTTGAACAAATAAAAACGGCGCTCAATGAGCGCCGTTTTTGTATTCTAATTCAAGCTCTAAAAATTATAGAGACTCAGTGAACGTACGTGCGATAACGTCACGTTGCTGTTCAGTCGTTAGAGAGTTGAAACGTACAGCGTAACCCGATACACGGATAGTTAGCTGTGGGTAGTTCTCTGGGTGAGCAACAGCGTCTTCTAGCGTTTCACGCTTAAGAACGTTAACGTTTAGGTGTTGACCACCCTCGATGCGTGGTGCTGCTTCGATTGCAACTTCGCGGCTTTCGTACTCGCCTAGGTCTGCAGATGAGATCACTTGGTCAGCTTCGAAACCAGCGGTAGCAACAACACAACGAGCTTCATTCTTTTCGCTGTCTAGTAGCCAGATTGAGTTCAGTAGTTCATCGTTTGCTGCTTTAGTAATTTGAATACCTTGGATCATAACTATCTCCTAGTCCACTAAATGTGGTTTGATTATGGTGTTAACTTTTGATTTTTTATTGAGCTGGGTAATATATACCTGATGCCTGTAAGGTTATCATTGATTTAAGTCAAAGAACAACAAAAAACCACACTAAAGCAAAGACAAATATCTTGAGTAAAATCAATAAAACCTTTAAAAACAAGGCATTTAAATATATTTTAAGCTATAAAAAATTTTTAAATGGCATAATTGTTGTAAATTCACTACAAAATTTATGTTTTTGTTGGAAGATAGATGATATGGCCCCACGTTTATAATGCATTCTGAAAGTGTAAAGTGATTTAATGACAAACAATAATTCATCCTTAAAACCTCAAACAAACGTTAAGTTTATTGGGGCTCATGTCTCTGCTGCAGGCGGTGTTGATCAGGCGCCGATGCGGGCGCGAGAAATTGGTGCCAATGCTTTTGCGTTGTTCACTAAAAACCAAAGGCAATGGGCGGCTAAGCCACTCGAAGCGAAAACCATCAGTGCATTCAAAGCCAACTGCCAAATGTTGGGCTTTGCTGCAGAGCATATCCTACCTCATGACTCTTATTTGATAAATTTAGGCGCGCCAGAGCCAGAGAAGCTAGAGAAATCACGCGCCGCTTTTATTGATGAAATGGAGCGCTGTAACCAACTCGGGTTAACGCTATTGAATTTTCATCCTGGGAGTCATTTAAAGAAAATCTCAGAAAGCGAATGCTTAGCGAAGATCGCGGAGTCGATTAACTTAGCTCATCAAGCTGTGCCCAATGTTATTGCCGTGATCGAGAATACGTCAGGCCAAGGCAGTAACCTAGGTTGGAAGTTTGAGCATCTGGCAGAGATCATCGAGCAAGTCGAAGACAAAGAGAGGGTCGCTGTTTGTTTAGATACCTGTCATACGTTTACTGCGGGTTATGACTTACGTACAAAAGAGGCGTGTGAGCAGACGTTTGCTGAGTTTGACCGTATCGTGGGCATGCACTATCTAAGAGCAATGCACATCAATGATTCAAAAGCTGAGTTTGCCAGTCGAGTCGATAGGCATCATTCTTTAGGAAAAGGTGAAATTGGCTGGGAGTGTTTCGAATATATTGCTTCAGATCCACGCTTTAACGGTATCCCTCTGATCTTAGAAACCATTGATTCGACGGTCTGGAATGAGGAAATTCAACAGCTTAGAATGTTTCATCGGTCAGCAATGGTGGCGAGTGAAGCCATACAATCATAAAAAGCAAAATTAATTTTCTGATATTGCTCACAATTGGCATCTTTCTTTCATAGTCTTAAAGTGAATATGTAGTTCACGATGTCTTAGAGGAGGTGCCTTTTATGTATTCAATCGCCCAAACTTCATCTGTTGCTGTCGCCAGTCGTTTACCGACACCAAATCGCCATGTACATAGCCCGGGTCACCACCGTACTCAACAAAAAAGTGGTTAATTGACCTTACGTTGCAGGATTACTGTGATGATTTAAGAAGCTGCGACCATTTAAGAAATTGTGACTTATCAAGACGCGAGCCCTACACATCATGTTTATTGATAGCTGTATGAGGTATAACTAGAGCCTTAATTTAGGACAGTTAGCCGATACAGCTATTTTTTGTTTGACGGAAGACCCTAGAAACCTTGATTATTGGGAAGTAAAACGATGAGCGCAGCAAAGACTTGGGAATCCATTATTAATGATGAACGTGAGAAAGCGTACTTTCAGAGTATTCTCGCCTTTGTCGAACAGCAACGCAATAGTGGCAAAACCGTCTACCCGCCACAAGATCAGGTGTTCAGTGCCTTTGATATGACGCCTTTCGAGTCCGTGCGAGTGGTTATTTTAGGGCAAGATCCTTACCATGGTGCTCACCAAGCTCACGGCTTGGCATTCTCAGTGCTGCCTGGCGTGAAAATCCCCCCTTCTCTGCGCAATATGTATAAAGAGCTTGCACAAGACATCGAAGGCTTTGAGATTCCTAGCCATGGCTTTCTTGAGTCTTGGGCATCACAAGGGGTGCTGATGCTGAATACGGTCCTTACCGTAGAAGAGGCAAAAGCACACTCACATGCCAAGTGTGGTTGGGAAACTTTTACCGATGCGATTATTGCTGAGCTTAATCAGCGCTCGGCACCGATCATCTTTTTGTTGTGGGGCGCACACGCCCAGAAGAAAGGCCAAGCGATTGATGAAGATAAGCATCATGTGTTGGTTGCACCTCATCCATCGCCATTATCGGCACGCCGTGGCTTCTTCGGTTGTCAGCACTTCTCTACAACCAATAAGCTACTTTCTTCTATGGAGCAACAACCTATTGACTGGCGTTTACCAACAGAAGTGTAGGTTGGTGGTTCTCTGAGCAGGGTCAAATCATAAATGGGTATCTTCGTATACACTTATAAATAGTAGGTGTAATGGAGTGACATACGATGATGATTGAAAGGATAAGACGAGAGCATGGTTATATGGCTCGCTTGCTTGTGATTCTTAAAGATAAACTTGAGTGTCTTAAGCTGGAGCGAGAAATCAACTATAGCTTGATTGCTGAGGTGGTTCACTACTTGATGACTCACTCAGAAAAGGTGCATCACCCTAAAGAAGATCTCATTTATCGCTATTACCTCAAGCAGTATGGCAATGAACAAGCGATTGAAGACTTGGAGTTAGAGCACCAATTACTGTCTGAGAAAACGGCAGTTTTTTTAGGTGTTGTGGATATGATTCTGCAAGATGCAGTGGTTCCGCAGCAAGTGTTTATCGAACAGCTTGAGGCTTTTATTCAGGGTCAACGAAAGCATATGGAATATGAAGAGAAGCATGTGCTACCGATGATTGTTGAGGCGTTTACAGTTAAAGATTGGCAAGAGGTGGAATCGCAGTGGCTCCAGCCTGAAGATGATCCTGTATTTGGAGAGACAATCGCAGACCAATATCGTCAGCTCGCTGAGCGTGTGCGTAAAAATGAACAAGAATGTGTATAGCAGCAGTGCTTTGATCTAAAATAAACCACAAAAGGCACCGTTAACAAACGTTGCCTTTTGTGGTTTATTTTAGATCAAAGGTTTATGTCATCAATACTAAAATCGAGCCCTAAATTCATATCCATCAGTTCTTTTTTGAGTCGACGTCTATCGTTGATCTCTTCGATCTCACGCCATTTACGTTTAACGGGTTTAGAGCGTACTTTTTGAGTGACACGCGGCATCTCTAGTTCTGATATTTCATCGAATTGAAAGTTATCCATAAGCTATATCTCCTTCCGTGGGACTAGTTCTTGCGAACCATTAAATATCATATTTGAGCCTACAATAACCTTGATTTATTTCTCATTTGTTTCGGTAAAGTGAAGCTTTTGTTTGTATCTTTCTGCTCGCTCACAGATTGTAGTGGTTTTTGTGCGTAAAAATTAAGCGAACGAACTTAGGTGAGCTTTGAGATTAAGGGGGATTGAAGGCGAACATTGAGTTTTATTATGAAGTTTTTGTTAGTTAAAGGTGTATTGTTTGTTGTGTTTTATTCTGTTTTAGGTGATGTTGCATATTGATTTTTCGGTTGTGTCACTGCATTATCCGCCCGTCAAAAAGACACCGATACGTAAAATGGATGCATGCCGCGACATTTACAATCTAGATCACAGCAAATAAACCCATGCCAACCCGACAACATTGGCACTGGCATCGATGATCTAGCGCAAGGCTTGGAGCATGATCGGTGCTTAAACTCAATTACGAGGTTCGCGTGACAGACTTAATCAATTTAATGAACGATCTCCTTTGGGGATCTATCTTAGTTTACTTACTGGTTGGTGTGGGTATCTACTTCACCGTACGACTAGGCTTCATTCAATTCCGCCATTTCGGCCACATGTTCTCTGTTCTAAGAAACAGCCGTAAAGCAGACAGTGCTGGTATCTCTTCTTTCCAAGCTCTTTGTACTAGTCTCGCAGCTCGCGTAGGTACGGGTAACATGGCAGGTGTTGCTGTAGCACTAACCGCTGGTGGCCCTGGTGCTATCTTCTGGATGTGGCTAATCGCGATGCTAGGTATGGCGACCTCGTTTGCTGAAAGTACGCTTGCCCAACTGTACAAAACACGCGATAACGACGGTAATTACCGTGGTGGTCCGGCGTACTACATGGAGAAAGGTCTAGGCATGCGTTGGATGGGGGTTCTATTCTCTATCTTCTTGATCATTGCCTTTGGTCTGGTGTTTAACGCGGTTCAAGCAAACGCGATTGCAAGCGCAATGAACACAGCATTTGATCTTGAGCGTAGCTACGTTGGTGTTGGTATCGTAATTATCTCTGCATTCGTTATCTTCGGTGGGATTCGTAAGATCGCGCGTACAGCAGAAATCATTGTTCCAGTCATGGCATTGGCTTACCTCGTTATCGCGATATACGTGATGTTTGCCAATATTGAGAAAGTACCTGACGTATTAGCTCTTATCTTCAAGAGCGCATTCGGTCTGCAAGAAGCTGCTGCGGGCGGTCTAGGTTACGCAATCGCACAAGCGATGATTAACGGCATCAAACGTGGTTTGTTCTCGAACGAAGCGGGTATGGGTTCTGCACCAAACGCAGCGGCTTCTGCTACGCCTTACCCACCGCACCCAGCATCACAAGGTTATGTGCAAATGCTTGGCGTATTCATGGACACTATTGTTATCTGTTCTGCAACTGTCGCCATCATCCTGATGTCCGGTGAGTATGTACCACACAGTGAAGTCACCGGTATCGAACTCACGCAGCGTGCACTCACAGCACAAGTGGGCGAATGGGGCGGTATTTTTGTCGCGGTCGCGATTTTCTTCTTCGCGTTCACTTCAATCATTGCCAACTACTCGTACGCTGAAACCAACCTTATCTTCCTTGAGCACAACAACAAAAAAGGCCTAGTGCTGTTCCGTATTGTGGTTCTGGGAATGGTGATGTTTGGCTCTCTAGCCACATTGCCAACGGTATGGGCATTGGCTGATGTATCGATGGGTCTAATGGCGATTGTTAACTTGGTGGCGATTATCCTGCTATCAGGCATCGTGATTAAGCTGGCCAAAGACTACAACCGTCAGCTAGACGAAGGTAAAGTGCCGACATTCGATTCGAATGATTTCCCAGAGCTTAAGTCTCAACTGGAAGACGGTATTTGGGACAACAAGAAGTGATCTTGTTAGAGCGATGAAAGGCTCATTCTAAAGTGAGCAGAAAGGCTAAGGTTTCGACTTTAGCCTTTTTGTTTGTATGCGATGTGGTTCGATCTCTCTATCAAAGTAATAGGAATAGCCATAAAGACAAGTTGATGTTTTTTCTATACTCTAGCTGCATCCAGTTAGATAACCGATTAGGGTAAAGTTATGTTAGTTGTCGTTTCTCCAGCCAAAACATTAGATTATGAATCACCTTTAGCGACACAACGCTTTAGTCAGCCTGAGCTTATTGAACACTCTGCTGAGTTGATTGAAGAGTGTCGTAAGCTGACGCCAGTAGACATCTCTGCATTGATGAAAGTCAGCGATAAAATTGCAGGATTGAACGTCGCGCGTTTTGAGCAGTGGAGCGAAATCTTTACCCAAGACAACGCCCGCCAAGCCATCTTAGCCTTTAAGGGCGATGTATACACAGGCCTAAACGCTGAGACGCTATCGGATGAAGAGTTTGACTATGCACAAAAACACCTGCGAATGCTTTCTGGATTGTACGGTTTGCTTAAGCCGTTAGATTTGATGCAGCCTTACCGCCTAGAGATGGGGACCCGCTTAGCCAATGTTCGTGGTACTAACTTGTATCAGTTCTGGGGCAACATTATCACCGATAAGCTCAATGAAGCGTTGGATGCTCAAGGTGATAATGTGTTGATCAATCTAGCATCGAACGAATACTTTAAAGCCGTGAAGCCGAAGAACTTGGATGGTCAAGTGATCACCCCAGTATTTAAAGACTGTAAGAACGGTCAGTATAAGGTGATCAGTTTCTACGCCAAGAAAGCGCGTGGCATGATGGCTCGCTACATTATCGAAAACAAAGTGGATTCAGTAGAAGCACTGACCAAGTTCGATACCGCGGGTTACTACTTCGTTGAAGAAGAGTCGAACGCGAAAGAACTAGTCTTTAAGCGTGAAGAGCAAAACTAAGCGAGTTTGATTTGTGGTCGTTACGCTCTATGGCGCGATACCACCCAGATAGAAAAAGCCCCATGCAGCGAACTGCATGGGGCTTTTTATTGAATCGTTGAAAGCGTTAGATTACTTGTTTTTAACCGCTTTCTTTTTCTTAGCGATTTTCTTCTTCTTAGCGATTTTCTGTTTCGCTACCGCTTTCTTATCTTCTTTCTTCGGCTTCTTCTTCTTAGTCACGGCCGCTTTCTTGTGCGTTGGGCGCATGCCTTCGATGAAGCGCTCTTTAATTGGTTCGTCTGTGTAACGAGCCACACGCTCAATCATTAGTTGATCGTGCGCTTCAATGATAGAAACTGCGTTGCCTTTTTTACCAGCACGAGCCGTACGACCAATGCGGTGAAGGTAGACGTCAGCGGTACGTGGCATGTCGTAGTTGATGACGTGGCTTACGTCTGGAAGATCGATACCACGAGCAGCAACGTCAGTCGCGAGTAGGACGTTTACCGAACCGTCACGGAAACGAGCGATTGCGTTATTACGACGATCTTGAGGCATTTCACCTTGGATCCATGCACATGGAATTTGCGCACTTTCCAGTTGAGCACGAAGATCACCTAGGCGATCACGTGTCTTTAAGAACACGATGCTGCGCTCAGCTTGTTCTGTGATGATGTGCTTCAGGATGTTTAGCTTATGCTCTGCTGTGTCTGCACGGTGGTACCACTGAGTGATCTTCTTACGCTCACGAAGTGATGATTTCGCATCGATCTCCGCTGGGTTTTTCAGTAGATCTTCAGTGAAGCCTTCAATGCCTTTACCTTCTAGCGTTGCTGAGAACAGTAAAGTTTGCTTACGCCAGCGACACTCTGCAGACAGACGGTCAACAACAGGACCAAAGCCCATATCTAGCATACGGTCGGCTTCATCTAGAACCAGCCATTCAATTGCACGACAGTCAAAACGCTCGCCTTCAATGTACTCCATAAGACGGCCAGGTGTTGCTACGACGATGTCTTGAGTTGTACTTAAGATATCGGCGTGCTCTTGGTACATCACACCGCCCGTGATCGTGAAGATGTTTAGCGCAGTGTATTTCGCAAGCTCACGAGCTTGTTCGGTAATCTGCATTGCTAGCTCACGCGTTGGCGTCAGGATAAGCATACGAGCAGGGCCCGCTTTCTTGCGTGGGAAATCCAGTAGGTATTGCAGTGCTGGCAATACAAATGAAGCGGTTTTACCAGTACCTGTTGGCGCAGAAGCCAAAACGTCTCTTCCATCTAACGCTTGTGGGATTGCTTCAGCTTGTATCTGTGTTGGGCGTTCGTAGCCCATTTCGTCAATTGCTTTAAGCAGCTCTTGGTTTAGATCGAGTTCTGCAAAGGTTCTGATCACTGTTGTTTCTCCACAAGCAATAAATGTTTCTGCCTCAAAAAGCAGACGATAAAAAAGAGTAGTCGGACATTATAGAAGCATTAGTGATTAGGATCACATGGTATTTGCTACATCTTGAGATAAAAATCTTTGGTGAGGGCAATAAATGCTTCGCTATAACCCTGTTGGTGGTGGATTGTAAGCGATTCGCGCTGCAAATCTTGCTCGCAAGCAGGATCTTTAGATAGCTCAAATAGAATTCGACTTGCGGGCTTCTTGTCTGTTGTCCTCACATCAAGACGCTTTGCTAGATACCAACCACATTGCTCGGCAAGCTTAATAAAACCTTCTCCTTCGGGCGTTGGCAGTATAAAGCTCGCTGTGGCGGTATCTGTTGTCAGTGCGAAACAACGCTGAATAAGAGCAAGGTGATCTAAGCTGTCGCTGTGTCTGGCGGTGGCTCTTTGGCTTTGCTGCGCCTGCTCTCCAGAATTGAAGTAGGGTGGGTTGCAGATGATCGCATCAAACCGCTGTGGCAAATCTGTTGTTAATACGCTGCCATGATGAAGGGAGATACGATCTTGCCATGGCGACTGTTCAATGTTGATCGCAGCGGCAGCAATCGCGTGCTGATCAATATCGATCGCAGAGATGGAAGTATCCTCAAAACGCTGTGCTGCCATCAAGGCCAGCAGACCGGTCCCTGTTCCAATATCGAGTACACATGATCTTTGTGGCAGGCTTACCCACGCACCAAGCAACACGCCATCGGTACTGACTGGCATACCGCTTTGCCCGCCGTAAATTGAGAATTGCTTAAAGTTGAAGCTTTTGGTTAGTACGGATTTCTCTTTCATTAATATTCTGACTATCGGTGTATTTTAAGTGATTAGCACTAATGTTAACTGGCTGTGTAAATCAATATTCTGCTTGATGGTGCATTGTTGCTACTTATGAGTAGTGTGTAATTATGCTTATTTTGTATATCTAGTTCAAATCACAGCATTAGCTGGTTGAGTTTGAATTTATATATCGTATTTTTGTCGTGGCTTGCAGCTGGCTCAGTGTTTCGTCATTATGCGCGGCTATTTTATAGAATGCTTTACAGTCTTGGTTGATAGCATTCATATAAATTCCAACACAACATGAGCTCATAAATATAATTAAGGAATTATCTGTGAAACAGAGTCTAAAAATAACAGATATAATGGCATTGGGCTTTATGCTTTTTGCGTGTTTCTTAGGTGCGGGTAACATCATTTTCCCACCTCTAGCTGGTCAATTGGCTGGTGATCATTTTCTTCCCGCAATGTTTGGTTTCCTGCTGACTGCCGTTGGTCTGCCACTGACCACCATCATTGCTGTCGCTGGTGGCTCTTGGGGGCATTTAACCAAAGATCTTCTTAAGCGAGCTGCCACGATCATGGCAGTGTTGATCTTCATTATCATTGGCCCTTTATTCGCTGCACCACGTACCGGTCTTGTTGCTTATGAAGTCGCTGTAAAACCGTTCTTTGCAGATGTGTCTCAAGTGCACCTTACGCTTTGTTCTATTGCGTTTTTTGTGGTCGCGATGTTTTTCTCATGGTCACAGGGCAAGCTGATTGATGTGATTGGTAAGGTTCTGACCCCAGCACTGTTTATTGGCTTGGTGGTACTCGGTATTTCTGTGTTTGTTAACCCTCAGGGCGACGTTCTTGCCGCTCACGGAGAGTACATAACTCAGCCGTTGACCATATAACACCATGGATACTTTTGGTGCGTTGATGTTTGGTATGTTGATTGTGGATGCGATTCGCGGCAAGGGGATCACCGATCGCGCTGCGACGACTAAGTACCTGATTAGCGCGGGTTGCATTGCGGCAGCAGGTCTTGCGTTTGTGTACGTGTCTCTGTTTTTCTTAGGCGCAACCAGTGTCACGGTTGCTGCAGGAGCGGATAATGGCGGCGCGATTTTAAGCCTTTATGTTCAATCCTTGTTTGGTCCTTCTGGTCAGGTTGCACTCTCTATTATTGTGCTATTGGCGTGTCTAACCACCGCGATTGGTCTGGTTTCAGCGTGTTCTGATTACTTTAGCTCACTCACCCCGCTGTCATACAAAACTTGGGTTATTATCAACGGCGTGGCTTGTGCAACGGTCGCCAATGTTGGCCTTGCTCAGCTTATTTCTCTTTCGGTACCAGTACTTTTTGCACTTTACCCAGTCGCAATCGCGCTTGTCGCACTGACATTCTTACGCAACCGCTTCCCGAATCCAAGAGTCGCTTATCGTGTGGTGGTTTTGGTATCGCTGATGTTTGCTCTGATTGATGCTGTCAAGGTTGCAGGTGTTGATGTTTCTGCGTTGAACATGCTGCCATTGTTCGACATTGGTATGGGTTGGTTGCTGCCAACAACCACTGCCATCATCTGTATGTTGTTTGTTGGACATTCGGCAGAGCAAGAGATAGCGACTGAAGAGACGCTTTAATCTTCTGTTGAGATTAGATTACCCTTCGAGATGACATAGAAAAGGCCTCATTACTTCGCAGTCATGAGGCCTTTTTGTATTCTATAATGTATTTTGGATATTAACTAAAAGCCAGTTCGTCACTTTAGGAAACTAAACCTAAAGCTTTTCGCTGTACTCAACCAGTACTTGTTCAACCCAGCTCGCAATGCGCTCGTCGCTCAGCTCGTATTGAGAATCTTCATCCAGAGCCAGACCAACGAATTGTGATTGATCTTTGGTTAGGGCTTTCGATGCTTCGAACTGGTAGCTGTCATCGTTTGGCCAGAAACCAACAAATTCAGCACCAGCGGTTTTCAGTTCGTCGTGCAATAGCCCCATCGCATCTAAGAACCATTCGCCGTAGCCTTCTTGGTCACCTAAGCCAAACAGGGCCACAACCTTGCCTTTTACTGGCGTGGTGGCGATGTCATCCCACAGGTCATTCCAATCTTCTTGGATTTCACCGAAATCCCACGTTGAGATCCCCAGTAGTAAAAGGTCGTAGTCTGCCATTAATGAAAGCGGGGTTTCTTTGACGTTATGGATATCAACGAGTTCTTCACCGATAATGCCGCGAATTTTTTCTGCTGCCATTTCTGTGTAGCAGGTGGTTGAGCCGTAAAACAATCCAATTTTCATAGCAAACGTTCGATTTTAATTGTAGATGACGAATTCTAACCATAAATCGACTTCGATTGCAGCGATTATCCGCTCTGGTGGTAATTTTTATGGCATTCGTATTTGCTCTGGCATACTCTCAAAACAGTTTCCAATATTGTGAGTAACACTATGCAGTCGCCTCAAGGGCAGAGCGCAGACCACGGTCTCGTTGAACAGTTTTTAGATGCTATGTGGATGGAGCGAGGGCTATCCGAGAATACGCTTGTTTCGTATCGTACCGATTTGTCTAAGCTATTAACGTGGATGGAAAAGAATAATTATCGCCTCGATTTTATCAGCCTTTCAGGATTACAGGATTATCAAAGCTGGTTAGCCGACGCCGATTTTAAACAGACTTCTCGTGCGCGTATGCTATCGGCGATTCGTCGTCTGTTTCAATACTTGCACCGCGAAAAAGTAAGAGGTGATGATCCCAGTGCTCTGCTGATCAGCCCTAAGCTGCCACAGCGCTTGCCGAAAGACTTAAGTGAAGAACAAGTCGATGCACTACTAGAGGCTCCGGATCCCAATGATCCTATCGAACTTCGCGACAAAGCGATGCTTGAGTTACTCTATGCAACTGGACTTCGTGTCACCGAACTGGTTAGCCTGACCATGGAAAACATCAGCTTGCGCCAAGGTGTGGTTCGTGTTATTGGTAAGGGTGGCAAAGAACGCTTGGTCCCCATGGGTGAAAATGCAGTCGATTGGATCGAAACCTTTATTGAACAAGGCCGTCCACAGTTACTGGGTGAAAAGAGCTCTGATGTGGTTTTTCCAAGTAAACGCGCTAGGCAGATGACTCGTCAGACGTTCTGGTATCGTATCAAGCATTACTCGGTTATCGCAGGCATTGATACTGAGCTGTTGTCACCACACGTATTAAGACACGCTTTTGCGACGCATTTATTGAACTATGGTGCCGATCTCAGAGTCGTACAAATGTTGCTTGGGCATAGTGACTTATCGACAACCCAAATTTATACTCACGTGGCGACCGAGAGGTTAAAGCAAATTCATACCCAGCATCACCCGCGTGCTTAACTCCATTTATTTTTAAGGTGAACCTAATGAGCGTATTACGCCGTCTTCCTCTATTAGCGCTTCCGCTAATGATCACTGCATGTAATGCATCAGAAGCTGAAGTCGAACAAACATCAACGGCCGCAGAAATGGCTCCAGTTCAAGCGATTGATCGCGAAGCATTAACTCAGCGTTTTGACAAGATTGGTATTAAGGTCGATAAGATCGTGCCTTCGGATATTGATGGTCTTTTGGAAATTCAAACCAGCAGTGGCACTGTTTTTTCTTCTCTAGAGGGCGATCATTTTCTGGCCGGTACACTTTATTCTTTGGATGATAATGGCAAATTCAGTGATGTATTGGCTGAGCGTCAAGCGCCAATCAACGCGGAAAAAATTGCTGCAATGTCGGATAGCGTTATCGAGTACAAGGCGGACAATGAAAAATACGTTGTGACGGTATTTACTGACATTACTTGTGGTTACTGTGTACGTCTGCACAGTGAAATGCAGGGCTACAATGATCTCGGCATCACCGTTCGCTATATGGCTTATCCGCGCCAAGGTGCAACCGGCCAAGTCGCTGATCAAATGGCAGCAATTTGGGCGTCTGATGACCCTAAAACTGCCATGCATGATGCGAAGCTGAATCGCCAGATGCCAGAGCCTGGCAAAGACCTTTCTGAGCTGAAACAGGTCATCGCTAAGCAGTACCAACTCGGTCGTGAGCTTGGAGTCAATGGTACACCAGCTATTGCGCTAGAAAGTGGTGAGATGGTGAGTGGTTACTTACCGCCAGACCAGCTTCTTCAGCGCATCGAGCAGTAACAATAGCTTTACCGTTGTCATCGCTAAATATCGTGTACTGTATTTGCCATAGATTCCCCATGTTTTTTGATTTAAGGAGTGGCTTGATGGATATCGGGCCCATTTTTATATGATAGAGATCCAACGCCGTCCTGAGGTCGATACTTTAGTCCTACCTGCTCATTTACCTGACTTGTTAAAACGCATTTATGTGAGCCGAGGAATAAACAGTGCTGACCAATTAGAGACGGCCGCGAGAGGCTTGCACTCCTATCAAAAACTGGGCGGTATTGATGCTGCGGTTGAGCTGTTGTTCAAAGCGATTCAGCAGCAAAAACGCATTATCATCGTCGGGGATTTTGATGCCGATGGCGCGACCAGCTCGGCGTTGTCTGTTTTAGCGTTACGTATGCTCGGCAGCTCTAACGTCGATTATCTGGTGCCGAACCGTTTTGAGGATGGCTACGGCTTGAGCCCAGAAGTAGTCGAACAGGCAATCGAGCTTGGCGCTGAGGTGATCATGACGGTCGACAACGGTGTCTCTTCGATTGACGGTGTTCGCTTTGCCAAAGAGAGAGGGCTAGAGGTTCTGGTTACCGATCATCACTTGCCGGGTAATGAACTGCCGATGGTCGATGCGATGGTTAATCCAAACCTTGAGAGCTGTGCCTTTCCTTCGAAAGCCCTTGCGGGGGTTGGTGTGGCGTTCTATCTGATGATGGCACTGTGTGTTCACATGCGTAAGTTAGGGTGGTTTGCCCAGCGTGGTATGACCGAGCCAAAGCTAATGGAGCTGATTGATCTTGTGGCATTGGGCACGGTTGCCGACGTGGTGCCACTCGATGAAAACAACCGAATTTTGGTCCATCAAGGGCTGCAACGCATTCGTGCCGGTAAAGGACGTCCGGGCATTCAAGCCTTGATCGAGATTGCGAAGCGAGACGCTAAGCGTTTGGTGGCCTCTGATTTTGGTTTTGCACTTGGCCCGCGCATTAATGCAGCAGGTCGATTGGATGACATGTCTTTTGGTGTTGAGCTGCTAATGAGCAATAACATCCATGCAGCGCGTCGAATGGCGAGTGAACTGGATGGCTTAAACCAAACTCGTAAAGAGATCGAAGAGGGCATGAAGCAAGAAGCGATGGCTTTTTGTGAGCGCCTTGAGTTTGGTAAAGACGACCTACCTTCTGGATTAGCCCTGTTCCAACGGGATTGGCATCAAGGGGTGATTGGTATCTTGGCTTCGCGTATCAAAGATAAATACCACCGCCCGGTGATTGCGTTTGCTGATGGCGGAGAAGGAAGCATTAAGGGCTCTTGCCGTTCGATTCCTGGTCTGCACATGCGTGATGCACTGGACCGAATCGACACTCAAAACCCCGGGTTAATCCTTAAGTTTGGTGGTCACGCAATGGCGGCTGGTTTAACCATCATGGAAAAGGATTTTGAGCGTTTCAGTCAGCTGTTCAATGATGTTGTGAAGAATGAACTTGGAGAAACAGCACTTAAGGGCATTATCTTATCTGATGGTGAGCTGTTACCAGAAGAGTTCTCGATGCACACCGCTGAAACATTGCGTTCAGGTGGCCCATGGGGGCAAGCCTTCCCTGAGCCCATCTTCGACGGTGAGTTTAAAGTGCTGCATCAAAAGCTGGTGGGCGAAAAGCACCTTAAGTTGATGCTCGAGCCACTCTACAAAGGTCACCCTACCAATGTGATGATTGATGGTATTGCGTTTAATGTCGATCTGCGTCGCTGGCCTGATGCGTCGGTGAAAACGGTACACCTTGCATTTAAGCTCGATATCAACGAATTTCGTGGCAACCAATCGCTGCAGTTGATGATTGATCATATTGAAGCCAAATAGCCTGAATAATGTTAAACCTTTCGTACTAAATTCAACAAGCTCTGTACATCATACCGGGCTTGTTTCCCCTTCCTGAGAATGCCTCAATAGCAGGATTTTCAAAGCAAGCAAAATTATATTTCTGTAAGTGATTGAATCTTGTTTTGAACCCCAAAAATTTCTGTATCTCCGTCACACTTTTGAGTACAATTCTCCGGTTAAATTCTACTCATAAATGATGAGCTAAAATGTTTGAAATCAATCCTATAAAAAACCGCCTACAGGATGTGTCTGAACGCACAAATATCCTGAGGGGGTATCTTTGACTATGACGCCAAGAAAGAGCGTCTAGAAGAAGTCAACGCAGAATTAGAACAACCGGATGTATGGAACGAACCTGAGCGTGCTCAAGCGCTAGGTAAAGAACGTTCTGCATTGGAAGCTGTAGTAGAAACCATCGACCAACTTGACCAAGGTGTTGAAGATGTAGATGGCCTATTAGAGCTTGCGGTTGAAGAAGAAGATCAAGAAACCTTCGATGAAATTGAACCAGAACTGGCCGAGCTTGAAGCTAAGCTAGAGAAGCTGGAATTCCGTCGTATGTTCTCTGGTGATCATGATGCATCAGATTGCTACATCGATCTGCAGTCAGGCTCGGGCGGTACCGAAGCTCAAGACTGGACGTCAATGATGTTGCGTATGTACTTACGTTGGGCAGATTCGAAAGGCTTCAAGACTGAAGTAATCGAAATGTCTGATGGTGATGTTGCTGGCCTTAAAGGCGCAACGATACGTATTTCTGGTGAGTACGCTTACGGCTGGTTACGTACAGAGACTGGTGTTCACCGTCTAGTTCGTAAGTCGCCATTTGACTCAAGTGGTCGTCGCCATACTTCGTTTGCCTCTGCGTTTATCTATCCTGAGATTGATGACAACATTACGATCGACATTAATCCTTCTGACCTACGTATTGACGTATACCGTGCCTCGGGCGCTGGTGGTCAGCACGTCAACACCACTGAATCGGCGGTACGTATTACTCACGTTCCAACCAACACAGTGGTTCAATGTCAGAATGACCGTTCGCAGCATAAGAACAAAGATCAAGCGATGAAGCAGCTACGTGCTAAGCTTTTTGAACTTGAGATTCAAAAACAAAATGCTGAAAAACAAGCGAGCGAAGAAACGAAATCAGACATCGGTTGGGGCAGTCAGATCCGCTCTTACGTACTGGATGATTCTCGTATCAAAGATTTACGCACTGGCATCGAAAACCGTAATACACAAGCGGTTCTTGACGGTGACTTAGACAAATTTATAGAAGCTAGCCTGAAATCAGGCCTGTAAGCTTACCAAGAATATTTGTAAAAATGTCTATATTTGCAAAGATATAGCGGTCCAAATTATAAAAGCAGGGTACATCTCTAATGACTGATGCTGTTCAAAACGAAAACGCACAAGAAGCTTCTTCACCTGAAGAGAACAAACTAATCGCTGAGCGCCGTAGCAAGCTGGATCACATCCGCCAAAACTGCAAGGCTAACGGTCACCCAAATGACTTCCGTCGTGAGCACCTAGCTGGCGATCTTCAAGCGGAATTCGGTGAGAAGACTAAGGAAGAGCTAGAAGAGCTTAACCACATCGTTGCGATCGCTGGTCGTGTTATGGCGAAGCGTGGTCCATTCCTTGCGATTCAAGAAACTTCTGGTCGTATCCAAGCATACGCAGCGAAAGACGTACAAAAAGTACTAAAAGAGAAGTACCAAGGCCTAGATATCGGTGACATCATCGGTGTTAAAGGTGCGCTTCACAAATCAGGTAAAGGTGACCTTTACGTGAACATGGAAGAGTTTGAATTGCTGACGAAAGCACTTCGTCCTCTACCAGAGAAGTTCCACGGTCTAACTGACCAAGAGATGCGTTACCGTCAGCGTTACGTTGACCTAATCGTGAACGAATACTCTCGCAATGCATTCATCGTGCGCTCTAAGCTTGTAGCTTCAATCCGTAACTTCATGAGCGCGAAAGGCTACCTAGAAGTTGAAACGCCAATGATGCACGTGATCCCGGGTGGCGCAACTGCGCGTCCATTCATCACTCACCACAATGCACTAGACATCGACATGTACCTACGTGTTGCACCTGAGCTTTACCTTAAGCGTCTAGTGGTGGGTGGTTTTGACCGTGTATTCGAGATCAACCGTAACTTCCGTAACGAAGGTCTGTCTCCACGTCACAACCCAGAATTCACAATGATGGAATTCTACCAAGCGTACTCTGATTACAAAGACCTGATGGATCTGACTGAAGAGATGCTAAGCACAGCAGCAATGGACGTTCTTGGTTCTACTTCTATGCCTTACGGTGACGAAACCGTTGAGTTCGGTGGCACTTACGCTCGTATGAGCATGTTCGATGCAATCAAACACTACAACCCTGAGCACGCAGAGATTCAAGCGCTAACAGAAGCAGACCTACAAGACCGTGAGAAGATGGTTGCTATCGCTAAATCTGTACACGTAGACGTAGAAACGTTCTGGACATGTGGTCAGCTTCTTGAAGAGATCTTTGGTGAAACGGCTGAGCCTCAGCTAATTCAACCAACGTTCATCACAGGCTACCCAGCGGACATCTCTCCTCTAGCTCGTCGTAGCGATGACAACCCGTTCTTCACAGACCGTTTTGAGTTCTTCATCGGTGGCCGTGAAGTAGCGAATGGTTTCTCTGAGCTTAATGATGCACAAGACCAAGACGAGCGTTTTAAAGCGCAAGTTAACGCGAAAGACGCAGGCGATGATGAAGCAATGTACTACGATGCAGACTACATCACAGCGCTTGAGCACGGCCTACCGCCAACAGCGGGTCAAGGTATCGGCATTGACCGTCTAGCAATGCTATTTACAAACACGCACACAATTCGTGACGTGATCTTGTTCCCGGCAATGCGTCCACAAGCGTAATTCTCGCTTACGGGGCATCCCAGCCTATCTAATTAAGAGAGCCACCTTCGGGTGGCTTTTTCTGTTTTTGGGCTTCAAAAACATAACCTGCACCGCACTCTTGATTCGAAAAATCGCTATTTTTGGCATAGTCTTACTATTGAGACTTGAAATCTAACATAGTCTTGCTTCTATACGTTTTGTGTTAAATACGAGCTCTTTATATTTCATAAAGTTATAAAGTTATAAAGTTATAAAGTTATAAAGTTATAAAGTTATAAAGGCGTGATTGGTATTGACCTATTTAAATAACAATGGAACAAGGAAGAACCATGGGAACTCAATTTAAGATCGATTCCTTACCAGGCTCTCTTATCGTAGTGGGGGGGGCGTACGAACCTTGGTTATCGGTATTAGAAAAAGTGGGTTGGCAGTGCAGCCAGTGTGGGGATTTGCGAAAAGCGGATGCTCTGATTGCTGACATTGGTCCGTGCATTGGGATCGTTGACCTCAGCCATGACGAATTCAGTCTTAATGGTGTGGCTAACCTAGTGAGCAATAACAAACAGGTGCGGTGGATCGCTTTTATTCGTGAATCGCAACTGAGTTCAGATACCATCTGCCAATTTATCGTTAACTTCTGTATTGATTTTTTCACAGCGCCTATTCCTGACGCTCAGCTACAGAGCACTATTGGCCACCAACTTGGCATGCTCAGACTTGAACAAAAAGTGTGGCCGAACTATGGCATCAACAATAACATGGGCTTGCTCGGCGATTCAGTGGCGGTAAAGCGCTTGAGAGACCAAGTCAGGCGTATTGGCTCAACGGATGTCAGCATTCTTATTTACGGTGAGAGCGGGTCAGGCAAAGAGACCATCGCGCGTTCGATTCACCAGCACTCTTCTCGCTCCCAAAAACCATTTTTAACGGTCAATTGTTGTGCTTTGTCTGAGGCGAGAATTGAAAGCGAAGTCTTTGGTATTACGGCTCAACAAGACGCAACACCGTGCGTGTTAGATGAGGCTGATGGCGGTACGATATTGCTCAATGACGTGCTCGCTTTGCCCCGCAGTCAGCAACTGAATTTACTCCGTTTCTTACAAGAAGGTAAAGTTGAGACCATCAACGGACCTAAGCGGGTCGATGTACGTATTCTCGCTGCCAACTCATCGGATATCGAAAAAGCGTTTATTGATGGAGACTTCAACGAGGAGCTCTACCATTACATCAATGTGCTGCGTATTAATGTCCCTAGCTTGAAAGAGCGTGTGAGTGACATCTCTGTTCTGGCACATCACTTTTTACGCGAATACTCGAAAGAGTTTAACGCTCAAGCCAAGAGGTTTTCAGATGAAGCGATCCAATCGATGAACCGTTACCATTGGCCGGGTAATGTGCGTGAGTTGATGAACCATATCAAGCGTGTTGTATTGATGTCGGACTCGGTGATCATTGAGCATCATCAACTTGACTTACCAAAGCTAAATGATCAACGCCGTAGCTTAAAAATCATCCGTGAGCGTTCAGAGCGCGATGCCTTACTGATGGTTTTAGAATCTTACAGAGGGCAAGTGTCACTGGCCGCCAAAGAGCTCGGAGTATCACGAGCAACCATGTACCGTTTGCTTAACAAACACAATCTTATCTCTGAGGGCGTTATTTGGAGCTCTTAGGGTTTATAGTCAGTGTCAATCACCAAGCCACGTATCAAACGTGGTTTAGTTATCTTTAGTCGCTCGGCTTACTATTGATCGCTTTATTTTCAATGAATGGCTTACTTTTTAATTCACGGCTCGATTTCAATGGCTGGTTGAGTCTATAAGGCGCTAAGCGAGTTCTGCTGTGAATAGATATAATTACAGTGAATGTGTTATACGCAACTACATATGCAACTCATCTTTTGGGGGAATGCATTGTTTTCAAAATCCCCATCATTTATCGGTTGAATAATATACTATCTTGGTTAGACTTTAACAGTGAAAGCAATGGTTTAACAAACAATGGTTTGCTTTTCCCCCCCCACTTTTTTTGGACTTTTTAGTTAGCTTGGAGGCGCAGATGAAAAATTTTGATTTTGAACAGCATATTTGCGCATCGTTTGATCTCTGTACTGACATTATGGCAGTTATGCCACGACGTTCAGCCATGGCCGATCGAAACACCCAAGATAAACCTAACTAACTGATCCGTACCTTTATTTGGCTGCGGAAAAATAGCAGCTAAATGAGTCACCCTCATACTATCTAACACGCTATTTTTCCTCAGTTTATTCAACAACTGGAGAGTTATTATGCGTCACTCAGTATATTTAAAATTAGCCACAATCCTTATCCGTGCAGACCTTCGTCGTGAAGAGCGTGAATGGCAACGAAAGGTTCGTCGTAGTTCATACCACCTACCTTGGAACAATACTCACTTATTAAAAGATATTGGTCTTGAAGCCGATGGTCGACCTATTGGTTTTTCTGAACCTGAAGCTGTCACGATTGAGCGTCGAGTACGTCACCTCCGTCGTGCCTTAAGTGCACGAATAACGACGTAATTTTCGGGGTTGATGACACCTTTCAACCCCTAGATAATTAACAGTGTTCGTTATGTTAACAGTGATAGTTATGGCGTCGAAAGTGCAAACTTTTGAACTGGAACTGGCCAAAAAAGAGAAGTACTAGCTTCTCTTTTTTGCTTTTTAAGCCGTGATGTACATTTTTTAAGTCGTTATCTAGTAAAGGAAAAGAGTTCGACTAAGCTTTATAGAGTGAGGGAGGATGGCTATGCAAAAGCATCAATTAGACATGTGGTTACATGGAGAGCATAAAGACTCTTATCAAACCCCTAAAGTGTACGTTATTGGTTGTTCTGATATCTCAGAATATCTGCTTGCTGTAGAGTACAAACATAAGTTAGAGCCGGTAAAACAAGATGGTGAGCCAATGCATTTTGGCTCCTTGGATCAAGTGAAAGAGGAGTTACTCCGGCTCGGCTTTGAAAAGGCGTATCTTCGTTTGCACAACGCGTACGATGAATTTGGCAGTGAACCAAGTCAAAGCTACTGTGATATTGAACTGGCACTTAAACCTCATTAGCGCTGATTTCTAATGATAAGCCGTTTAATGACCGGCAGTTCAATAACATACTGTTTACTAGCAGACAGCTTATAGCGCATGGATAGTTAGCAGGGCGGGATCGCACTTTGTTAACAAATATGATCTAATATTGCCAAATCCATAATCACACAGCCACTTTGAACTTAATCGAACACCTATCAGTCGTCCAAGATACTCGGTCAGACATTAACCAGAAGCATGATCTTATTGATGTTATGTTCCTTATAATTAGCGCCATCGCATCGGGGTG